>JBMOLK010000043.1:0-20970 GCA_049325575.1 Bacillota bacterium
TATGGATCTTTTAAGGAGCATAGCCATTGATACCGAATTTGTACCTATACTTTCTTCAGAGAATGATACTCCCGGTACAAAAAAATCTTTATATTCATATCTCTTTTCCACCGTTCCGGGCCTATGCTTAATGCTAAGCAAGTACCCATCCTCATCAAAAAGTAAAAAACAGAAAGCATTTTTAATATTCTTCAGGGTATCCAAATGTCTATACATAAAGTCGGAGAATTTCTCTATCTTATCCTTCTTTTTCCCCGAGATTTTTTTAATTTCATCTGCCTTAAGTTTTATTAACGGTTTACCAAGTTCCTTTGATAAACCTTTTTGGCTGCATATTTCCCATGACTTTAATATACTTTGGTATAACTGTATATCATTAGTCATTTCGACCTCCCCCTAACAGGTTCAAGTTTATTCTAACAGCATGGACTTTAAATTTTAACTATACTTAAGTATAACGATGGTTTAGTCATAGTTTGTCATTTAAAATCAGTATTTGTTTAAAGCAATTCTCTTATTGTTCAAGGCCTTTTTTATAGTAAACAGCTAGTTTTATTCAGTATTTATGTACTGTATTATATAACTTAGTCTCTTTGAGCAGTTGGAGTTCTCTATGCAAACTTTGTGAAATTATGTTGCAAAAAATCATTTCTACACTGTCTGATATCTGCTCACCTCACAAAAACCATCAAAAGTATAGTCGTATGGGAAATATATTAAATGTTATGCTTAGGTTAGCAGAGTTTTAATTAATATTTTTGGAGGGATTTTATGAACTGGTACGCGCTTTTTGTAGAAACTGGTGCAGAAGAAACGGTAGAACAGTATATTTATTATCATTTTGATAAATCCAAATGCTGTTTGGTTATACCTAAAAGAAGGCTCATGGAGGTGAAAAACGGTGTCTCCTCCCAGGTAACCAGAACTCTTTTTCCAGGTTATATATTTATAAATGTTGATATGAATGCTGATATATATCATAAACTAAGGAAAATCCCTAAGATATATAAAGTTATAAATCAGGGGGGAGATTATTATTCACAGGTTTCAGACGAAGAAATGAAGTATATATTAAGACTTGTCAAAAATAGTAATACTATAGATTTCTCCCAGGTATTAATTGAGAATTCAGAGGTACATGTTTGCTCGGGTCCTCTTTTGGGAATGGAAGGCTTAATTAAAAAAATAGACAAAAGACGAGGAAGGGCAAAAGTTGTTTTAAACTTAATGGGATCACCAAAAACCGTTGACCTTGGGGTAAATATACTTAACTTATAATAATAACCCGCAACGAACTCCTACATATTACTGGTTTTCACGCGTTGTAAAGTACCGGATTTTTTGTGTAACTATATTGCAAAATCTGTGTGGAAATATTGATATACCCTCCTAACTATGATAGAATAATCGAAAAATGGTGTCTTTTTTTATGTTTCATTGCTTTAAATCAAATCATAAAGAATTTAGAGAGAATTGATGTTTTTTTGATCTTATTATTTTATTATTCATGGTATTGGGGGGTGCCTTATGGCAGATAGAATTTTAAATATTGAAAATGTGTTGAATATCATTTTTAAAACCACCACAAAAAGTACTCAATTCTTTGCAGATTCATATCTTATGAAGGATATATCCGTTATTTCCAGGTGGAGAAACAACAGCGTATTCCCAAAGTTTGAAGATTTAAAAAAGATTGTTGAGTTTGCTGTCAATGAGTCTACCGGCGTACAGCGTGTTGTTATGAAGGATGAAATTTTAAAACTACTCAATAATAGTTCCTTAAAAAAAGAAATAAAAAAGGTGATCCTGGAAAAAGAAGCTTTTGATGATTTTCTTACGGAGATTTTAAGTGCCTTAACAATTGAACATCAAAGTTATATTATGGAAATAAATAATATAAAATCCTACCCAGGTAACAGTACATCAAAATACATAAATATCAAACAAGAGGATCATAATATTCAAAAAGATAGTATTTCTGAAAATATTGAAGATATTTCTGGCGATTTTTCCGGTATAGTTAAGTTTGACCTGGTCATGCTAAAGCAAAACGGTAGCAAAAAAAAGATGGGGCCGGGTAATGATAATAAAGAGTTTGATAACAGTGTTAGTTTGAATGAAAAAGATATGAACAAAATCAAAAAATTCATACTCAGCAGAATGGCACTGGGGATAATTGTATTAGTATGCATTTCAGGTTTTTTTATTGTGCAGGCGTCAAATAACTACCACAGCCCCAACTTAAAAAGTGTATTTGCCATAGATACAGTAACTCCTGCAGCAAAAGAAAGCTTTTCCCCCTCTCCCTCTCAACCAGTACAGTCAATACAGGCTGAAAGTTCGAGGCCAACCCACACACCAATACCTGAATCAACACCGATACCAATGACTGCATCTATCCATACGCCTGCCCATACAGAATCACCTGAACCAATCCCTTCACAAAAGCCGCTTGATAAAGTTAAAATTCCATCACCGTCTGTTGACCTGGACAGCCAAAAATCAATTACTGCTAAAAAAGATTCGGATAATACAAATTCAATTAATGCTCCCAATAACCAAGGTACTATTAACAACTATTATATTGATTTTAATGGAAACGGTAATGACGTTGCTGTAGGAAGCTCAACAATTATACATGAAAAGGATTAAACTCCTGATGATATTCTGTGCTCTATTCATCTGATTTCAATGTAAAGGGGGGTTATCAGGCTTTGAAGAAGATAATGATACTGTTGTCTGCAGTTGTTCTAATGCTGCAAATAGTTCTTGATATCGCTTATCCTAATATTACTCATGCTAAAGATGTTATAATTACTGTTGATAATATCAATACGCCCCTTAAGATCCCATCCAAAGACATAAACAATATCCCGTATGTATCAATCCGTCCTATTCTTGAGTATCTCGGTTGGAACCTTCAGTGGGATTCTTTTAAGAGAACCATTACCTGTACCAGGGGAAATGATCAAACAGTATTTAAAGTCGACAGTCCGGTTGTAATCATAAATGGTGAACAGTCTACGCTTGATAGTGCTCCTGTCGTCATAAACGGGTCTACATACCTTCAAAGCAAGTCAATAGCAAATCTCTTCGGTATTAAAGTGCGATGGAATAAAAAGGACAACCTGGTCTTAGTATCAAATGATGCCTACTACAATGTAGCGATTAACGGGAAGGGAAACATAGTTGTTGCCGGAAATGGCATTCTGGTTAACATCGTAGAGCCTTATGGAATTGAAACCCTTTATGATATGCTGGATTATGCTGACAGCCTTCTATCGCAAAATATCACCGGTGATGCAATTTTAAAATACGAAGGAATACTTGAAAACCTTTCTGCTCATGAAAATCCAGAGATTTATGCACATGTCATGAATAACATGGGAAATGCTTATACCCTTAAGGCTGAAAACAGAGATATGAAAAGGAATGTTCTTCATGCCATAGATTCATACAAAGGTGCATTGGAAGTCTATGCAAATGAACCTCTAAGCATCCCCTACTGTATTATCCTTAACAACCTTGGTAATGCTTATAAGATACTATGGGAGGTTACAGGGAAACGGGAAGATCTGTTATTAGCCGCCCAGCAGTATAAAAAAGCGTCAGCCATCAGCTGGCCCAAACGCCATATAATGGAATATGCTGCCCTTAAGTATAACATCGGTACAGTGTACGGAGAATTGGGTCAGAAGGAACTGGCAATATCAAGCCTTCTGGAAGCCCGGGAAATATATATATCCTGTCTTAAGTCCTACAACCAAAAGGATACTCCTCCACAGTGGGCTGTAATGCAGCAAAAACTTGGAGATATATACAGAGCTTTATACTCCGTGTCTCCTGTAGCAGAAAATATTATGTGTTCGATTAATGCCTATGAGTCTTCCCTGAAAATTTGGACTTTAGAGAGTTTTCCCAGGGAATATGCCAGAGCACATAAATGCCTTGGAGATGCCTATGATATATTTCTGGAATCCGGAAAATCCGATGGACAAATCGAAAAAACAGTTAAAGCATATAAAGAAAGTCTTATTGTCTATACATTGGAAAGATATCCGATACATTATGCACATATTTATTATACACTGGGAAATGCATTCACTTATATGGCAGAAAATAAAAAAGAACTGAAATATCTGACTTTGGCGCTATCATACTATAAGGAAGCCCTAAAAGTATATACTGAAGATAACTACCCCGCATATAACAGAATACTTAATGACCGTATCAGCCAAATCGAAAAAAATAAAGAAATTTAATACATAAAACATTCTTTTTAGGGGGAGAGCTATGAAAAAAATAATCATGTTACTTATAATTCTGCTGCTGGCAGTAAAAATTCATATGGTAACAGCTGCTGCAGGCAGAGAGATAGCAGATGTAAGAATAAACGGTGAAACCGTAAAGTTCAGTACAGTTCCCTGTGAAGTTAATGGCAAAGTCTTTATACCTTTAAGAGAAATCTCAAATGTTTTAGGATTTGAAGTAAAATGGGATGGTTCAATTAGAACTGCCATGGCTATAAAAGGCGATAAAGTAATTGCATTTAAGGCACTTGGTAGTGAAATGACGGTAAATGGAAAACAAACAAACCTTAAAGTCCCTACAATTATTATAAAGGACAGGCTATTTGTTTCCGATGAAGCTGTAAACCTTGCTTTTGGAATGCAGTTCTATTGGGATAATAGTGAAAATATAATTTACTTATCCAATGATACCAGCATAAATATTAAGTTTAAAGGAGATCAAAATATTGTAGCAGTTGGTGAAGCAAATATATTGTATATAAAAGAGAGATATGGGATTGACAAAGTAAATGGTATGATTTCCCAAGCAAACCAACTCCTTATTGATAATAACTTTATAGGAGCAATCAAAAGCTATGAGAGCATACTTGAGAATATTTCAAGCATAAAAAATCCAAAAGAATATGCATTAATAAAAGTTAATTTAGGTAACGCATACAACGAACTATCAAAAATAGCTAACATGGAAGAAAACCTGTTAAAAGCCATAACTGTATATGAAGAAGCTTTGAAAGTGTGCGCTGAGGAAAAATATAGTGATATTTATGCTGCAGCACAAAAAGGTTTGGGATTTTCATACATAAGCTTTTCCTATATAAGGGATGTTGAGATGAATCTTTCTAAAGCTCTAATATCTTTTGAAAAAGCGACAGAAGTTTATTCCTTAGAGAAAAATCCTTTAGAGTATGCAGGAATTCAAAAAAAACTTGGAGAGGCATATTTGATTTATTCCAGTATAAAGGATAGTAAGACTAATCTTGAAGAAGCTTTAAAATATTGTAAAGAAGCTTTAAAAATTTATACAGCTGATACATATCCTCTACACTACTTGGAAGTTCAAAATACTATTGGCTGTATTTATACTGAATTAGGGACTATAAATGGTTCCCAGGATGATATTTTAAAAGGGCTTGAATCGTTCAATCTGGCACTTGAGGGATGTAATACCATAAAAGATCCATTTAAGTATGCTATTGTACAAATTAATCTAAGTGCCTGTTATGAAGCATTGGCTTTTATAAAAGACAGGGAAAAAAATACATTAAAAGCTATTAGTCTGTGTGAAGAGGCTCTTAAAGTTTTTCATGTGGAGAAATATCCCTATCATTATGCTTTGACTCATATAAGACTTTCCACTATCTATAAAAGTTTATCACAGGTAAAAAATGCTGCTCAAAACATTTCCAAAGCAATAGCTTCCTGTCAGGATGCTTTAGAGGTTTATAGCGTGGAAAGGTATCCCATATACTATGCGAACACCCAAATAAACATAGGCCTAAACTATAGTGAATTATCGGATATCACAGATACTGAAAAAAACCTCTCAAAAGCTATTAGTGCTTTTGAGATGGCACTTAAAGTTTATACAAATAATAAATACCCATTAGACAATGCACAAACCAAGTATTACCTGGCAATATGTTATAGGAAAATGTCAAAAATCAGGGACATGGAAGAGAATCTTTTGAAAGCAATTGGAATGTACTCAGACATTTTAAACGTCTATACAATTAAGATCAATCCCATGAAATATGGAGAGATTCAAAACAGTTTGGGTCTTGCATATAACAGGCTTTCTTATGTAAAGAACATGGAAGAAAACCTATCAAAGGCTATCCAGGCTTATAATGAGGCTTTAAGGGTTTATACATTTGACAGTCAACCTTTGGGCTACGCAATTATTCAAAACAACCTGGGCTTGGCATATATGAATCTGGGTGACTCATCGGATGATATGGAAATACTAAAAAAAGCATTTGAAGCTTTTAACCAGGCTCTAAATGTATATACTCTTGACAAATACCCTTTAAGCTATGCCATGGTACATTTTAATTTAGGGTCTTCATACTATTCATTGGCAGAAATAAACGAAAATAGTGAAAGTATGTTAAATGCCGTTAAATCTTACTCTGAAACCTTGAAAGTCTATACTATTGAGGATTATCCTTTAGACTATGCATATTCCCTGTATGCACTTGGAGATGCCTACACTTTTTTGGCCAGATTCACAGACAGGGAGAAAAATCTTCAAAATGCCCTTAATGCATGTGAAGAGGCTCTTCGGGTATACACCCCTGAAGAAAGTGCTTATGATTATGCCAAAGTCCATATCACCAAAGGCAACGCCTATAGGGATCTGGCAGAAATAAATGGATCGGAAGAGATGTTTGAAAAGGCTTATTATTCATATGAAAATGCATTAAAGATTCTTAATAAAGAAGACTACCCCCGTGACCATGCTACAGCGAAGATAAATCTTGGGCTAATGTATAATAAATTATCTAAAATAAAAAACAAGGAGTATAACCTTATAAAATCCATTTCTGCATACCAGGAAGCAATTGGTACAGGAATAGAGACGGAATTTCCTGCACAGTACGCTGATGCTTTATTCCAATTAGGTATATCTTACATGGAGTTATCTGATATAAAGGATAAGGACGTGAACAGAAGAAATGCTCTGGAGTGCTTTAATACTGCATTAAAGATCGAAATTAATCTGACGGAGCGTGAGATTATTAGGGAATATATTGATAGACTAGAGCAGTAAAATGTAATATGGAAAGGGAGGTTTCAAATGGTTTCATAGCCTCCCTTTTTCATATGTAACCTATTGTTATTAAATTAATATTTTTCTGTACATATCATTTATGGTGGTGATATAAGCCCCATTTTCTCCATAGTTTCGACCAATTTGGCTGTATCTATCGGCTTGGCAGCATAAGCTTCACACCCATACTCGAAGGCAGCATGCACAAACCCTGCTTCTGATAATGCTGTAGTAATTATAACTTTAGCCCGTTTTTCAGGGAGCACCCCTTTTTGTTTTTCCAAGTCCCTGATTGCTTTTAAAACCTTAACTCCATCCACTTTGGGCATCATTATATCCAAACAAATAAGGTCATAGGGCTTATTTTCACGCATAGCCATGAGATAGGCATCAATAGCCTCCAGCCCATCTACTACCATATCACATGCTCCATACTTGGAAAGAAATTTTCCCAAAAATTTCCTACTTGTCAAATCGTCTTCTGCAATTAATATTCTTATCATTTTGACCCCTCCTTAACAGCTTAACGACTTTTTAAATGTTTCAAACTCACGTCCAATCTGCATAGCGTATTTTACAGCTTCATGCAGGTTTCCTCGCCTTGCAGCAAGTTCTATCTTAAATGCTTGGCTTTTTAACTCTTCTGCATCAATTTGATTGGCAAGATTTTTCACACTATGTGCTATCTCTTCAATACAGCGCAAATTGTTACTGACTATGACTTTACCAAGTTCCTCAATGCATTCACCTATCCTATTGATTATGGGAAGCATTTCCTCATTTGGCCTTGCTTCTACCTTATCAATTAATATAATTTCTCCATTTTCATCAATTTGGGCTCGTTCAATAAAATCAGCCTCTGGCTGTCCAATAAATTCCGATACCCTATCTATGGTGCAGAGCAGCTCCTCTATAAGAATTGGCTTAGATACATATTCATCCATTCCCAGCCCCAGAAATCTTTCTCTATCTCCCTGCAAGGCATAAGCAGTAAGAGCAATGATTGGAGTATGCCGTTTAGCTCCCTCTATTTCTCTTATATGTTTGGCTGCTTCAATGCCATCCATCTCCAGCATTTGAATATCCATAAGAATTATATCATACTTCTTTGAATTATAAAGTCTCAGAGCCTCTATGCCATTATCGGCCAGATCAACCTGATATCCTCTTTCCTTTAGCATACGGGTAACTACAGTCCGGTTTACTTTATCATCCTCTGCAAGTAAAATGTCCATAGGCTTAGTCAATTTGTTAACTGGATATGTTTGTTCAGGCATCCTGACAGGCTTCGTACATCTCTTAAACTTAATGGTAAAGTAGAAAGTACTACCCTTCCCCTTTTCACTCTCAAGCCATATCCTTCCTCCCATCATTTCAACAAGCTGTTTGCAAATTACAAGCCCAAGTCCGGTACCGCCAAATTTTCTGGTGATAGAACCGTCCAACTGGTTAAAAGGTTTAAACAGCTTTGCCATATCCTCATTTGATATGCCCATACCGGTATCAGATACTGTAAATCTTAGCTCTATAAAATCTTCTGTAACCTCATTATTCTTTACAGATAGCAATATCTCGCCCTTACTTGTGAATTTAACAGCGTTGCTTATAAGGTTGTTTAGAACCTGCCTAAGCCTGTTGGGGTCTCCCGATAGAAATTCGGGTATGTCTGTTGAGAAGGAATAATTAAGTTCCAGCCCTAAACTACTGGCATTGGGAGCATGAGTTTTTAATGTTTCCTCTATAAGGGCTTTTATATTAAAACCCATATCCTCAATTACCAATCTACCTGCTTCCATCTTTGAAAAGTCCAGTATATCATTAATAATCCTTAGAAGGGAATTGGCGCAAGATTTTGCTGTATTAAGGTTTTCTCTCTGCTCGTTATCCAGATTTGTAAACAGGGTAAGATCAATCATACCTACCACACCGTTTATAGGTGTCCTGATTTCATGGCTCATGTTGGCTAAAAACTCACTTTTTGCGCGATTAGCCGCTTCAGCAGCTTCTTTGGCTCTTTTCATTACTTCTTTAGCATTTCTCTCTTCTGTGATATCTGTAAGAATAACCGCAAAGTATCCTTTCTCCGGACTGTACGCATATATGGAACACCATCTGTCTTTATCCCTTAAACGATATTCACTAATTTTCAAGCTTTCCCCGGAGAACGAAATCTTTGATAATTCCCCAAGGTATTTTTGAATCATATTCTTAAATTCAGGAAACATTTCCAATACATACTTTCCTATAATGTTCTCCCTTTTTAATCCTACCAACTTCTCAAAAGCGTCATTTATTTCAACGTAAACGCAGTCTATAGGTATGCCATCTTTATCCGTAACTGTTT
The DNA here is from genome assembly GCA_049325575.1 of Bacillota bacterium. Lineage (GTDB taxonomy): Bacteria > Bacillota > Clostridia > Acetivibrionales > Acetivibrionaceae > JBMOLK01. The sequence continues at coordinate 9,425 of JBMOLK010000043.1, forward strand.
TAAAATACGCAAAACCGTTATTCATGTTCATAATCAGGTTTTGATATTTTGCTCTGCTTGTGCGCAGTTCAATATTTGATTTTACTCTTTCGGTGGCATCAAAAAACATTGTGGCAAAATACCCCTTCTTGGGACTATAAATTGATATTGTTAACCATTTATTATATACTGGAGAATACCATTCTTCAATCATAAACGATTCTCCGTTTAAGGCAGCCCGACAGCACATATTAAAACAATCAGGGTTTAGCCTTGTTCCGTATATTTCTTTAGCTCTTTTTCCAACCAAGTCCTCTTTTTTTATGTCTATAATTCTCTCCACAGCATCATTCACTTCAAGTATCATATAGTCTTCAGGTTCTCCACTATTATCAAACAGTATTTCATTATAGGTAAAGCCGTTTAACATATTGGCAAAAAGAGAGTGATATTTGGCCTGACTTTCTATGATTATACTTTTAGCCGTCTTTTGTTCCGTTATATCCCTGACAATTGATAGGATAATGTCTTTTTCATTCCATTTAAATATATGGGTATTAACCTCAACCGGTATTATCCTTCGGTCTTTTGAAATTATATTGAGTTCAAACCTGCAGTGCCTGTTTTTTAATATATTTTTGGTAATTTGCGGTACTTGTGAAAGCGTATCCTCTGCGAAAAAATCCATCGGTTTAGCCCCAAGTAATTCCTCCTTTGAGTATCCAAAAATTTCACATGCAATATCATTGACTTCAATAAATTTATCATCCATAACATTACTACTCAATTCCTGTACAAAGAAAGCATCCATGGCATTATTAAATATATTTCTATACTTTTCTTCGCTTATCTGTAATGCCTTTTCAGTAAGCTTACGGTCTGTAATATCAAAAACAGTGCCAATATATCCTAAAAAATAATTATCATTATCATAATATGGAGTTCCTATACTTAAACACCAGCGATATTCTCCATCAAACCTTCGCATCCTGTGTTCCATTTCATATGGCACTCTCATTTCAAATGAGACGGAGTATACCTTTGAACACCACTCTAAGTCCTCCGGGTGTAATGCCTTTAACCATCCAAAGCCCATTACTTCTTCAAATATCATGCCTGTAAAATCAAGCCACGCTTTGTTAACATAACTGGTATTCTTGTCAGAACCTGTTTTCCAAATAGGAATTGGAAAACTATCTATTATTCTTATATATGATTGTTTTGAGTTTACCTCAGGTAATTCTTTTGGTTTACTGCCAGTCGTGCTTTTCAATACAACAACTACATTTACTCTATCTTTTAATTTAATTAGGTTAATACTCATGAGAAACCATAATTGGACTCCCTTACTTATGAACACCTTCCTGGGTTCAAGCTTTACAGATGTTTCTCCTTCTTCAAATGTGGCCACTGAAGCTTCTATAGCATTAGCTACAAGGTTTTTTAAGGGCATGTCTGTTTCATCACAAAACATTGAAAAAATAGTCTCAAAATCCATTCCTATGACTTCACTTAAATTCCATCCCGTTAGATTCTGGCAGGATAAATTCATAAATTCTATCTTTCCTCTACAATCGGTAATAATGACACTATCTTCTATTAAGTTTAAAGCAGCTTCCATAGATTCCTTTACCGCTAATAGTGTTTGAAGATTAGACATTTTATCCTCCAGACTCTAATTATATTGATAAAAGCACTGATACCTTGTGATATGTTTATTTACATGCGTTTAGGAGAGAGCCCTATGGCTCCCTCCATAAACCAGTCTACTAAGTTCATATTCTGTTTTTTATGAAAGTTTTCCTTCTTGGTTTTAGGAGAATTATAAACTACAGATAATCAATATTTACCAAAATCCTTGTCACTCAATGTAATTTTCTTGGGACCTATTGTTACCGCATCTGTATTGGCTTCATTGGTCGGGTTAGTATTAACTTTTTTCTTTTCTGACATATTCTCAATCATTTTCAAGACGTCAGGACTAATATCTTCCATACCTCGATAAGAAGATGCCGAACGGTAATTTTTTCTAAGCTTGAATCTTGAAACCTGATCCTTCAGGATCTGTGCCTGGCTTGCCAGCTCTTCACTTGCAGCTGCACTTTCCTCTGAAGTAGCAGAGTTGGTCTGTACAACCTGTGATACCTGCATAACTCCCTGGTTTACCTGGGCAATTCCTGTAGCTTGTTCATTGGAGGCTACAGCAATATCGTTTACCAGGTTGGATACCTTTGCAATACCCTCAACTATCTTGTTAAGAGCCTCTGCGGTTTCATTAGCTATTCTTGTACCATCTTCAACCTTCTTAATAGAGCCTTCTATCATAGCTGTAGTTTCTTTGGCTGCATTGGCAGATCTTGCTGCAAGGTTTCTTACTTCTTCCGCCACTACCGCAAAGCCTTTGCCGTGCTGACCGGCCCTTGCCGCCTCAACTGCTGCATTAAGAGCAAGAATATTTGTCTGGAATGCGATCTCATCAATAACCTTAATTATTTTGGATATATTGGCAGAGGATTGATTAATTTCATCCATGGCCTTAAGCATCTGCTTCATCTGATTGTTACCCTGATTTGCATTGGTTTTTGCAGTTTCAGCAATTGTATTTGCCTGATTAGCGTTGTCAGCGTTCTGTTTTGTCTGTGATGAGATCTCTTCAAGGGAAGCAGTAAGCTCTTCTATGGAGCTGGCCTGTTCGGTAGCTCCTTGAGAGAGCAACATACTGGAATCCGAAACTTGTCTTGAGCCTGAAGCAACCTGATCTGCAGATGAATTAATATTACTCATTACCTCATTTAAATTATTTGTCATCTCGTCAAATGCTTTTGCTAGTTTACCAATTTCATCCTTACTGTTGATATCCAACTCAACATCCAGATCACCTTGTGCGATTTTTTCCGATATTCTAACCAGTTTTATTACAGGTGTAGTGATTGAACGAGCCAGGATAAATCCTAAAACCAGTGCCAATATCACTGCCAAAGCTGTTGAAATAAAGAGTATTGCTATTATGCTGGCTTGTTTTTGCTGTACCTGCTTGGTGATATCCGCTATATTTTTTTCTCTTTGCTTTGCGAGATTGTCATTTGTATCTATCAAAAAATTGGTTTCCTGTGCTAAAGCTGTACCAGCCTCTATTGCCTTTTCAATATTTCCGTTTTTTGCATTGGTAAAGATGTTTTCACGGATATATTTTTCCCAGGCCATACTTCTATTGACAAGCTCTTTATCTTCTTCCAAACTGGACATTTCAAGAAGTTTCTTTTCTGTCTCTATACTCTCTTTAGTGGTTTCATCAAACTGTGTCACATATTTTTCATCTCTATAAAGCAAATAAGCCCTCATATAGCCCGCTCTTTCGGCAATATTAAAAGCCAGCTTCTGATTAATCTGGAAGAAGGCAAACTCCACATTGGTCAACTGATTGACCTGCTTTTCCATGCTTTTTAACTGGTAATAGGATATCCCTGCAATAACAGCAAATATCAATACTATTAGGATATACCCTGATAAAATCTTGGTCTGTAGTTTTTTAAAATTCATGTTAAGTACCTCCTTTAATTATAGAGATCGAACTGTAAAAGTAGATAAACTTGATGAGCCAGCCATTTGTATCAAATTAGCGGAGCGAATTATATGTTTATCTTTACAGCTCGTTATCTCTATTGAATTTTTTCAAGATTGGTCATTTCATCTCCTAAAAGCATGTTACAATCCAGGATAAGCTTAACATCATTTCCCACCTTACCAATACCTTTGATATACCTGTTACTAAACCCTTTATTAATATCAGGAGGAGGAATTATATCCTCGTCCAAAATAGCCAGTACTTCAGATACACTATCTACAATAAGACCTATTGATGTATCCTTTATATCGACTACTATTACACAGGTTCTTTCATTGTATTCCCGAAACTCCTTTTTAAACCTTAACCTCACATCCATAACAGGGATAATCTTACCCCTTAGGTTAATGATTCCTCGTATGTACTCTGGAAGCTCCGGGACTTCCGTTACCGGTTGTATGCCTATAATCTCTGTTACATTTTTTATTTCGATACCATAGTACTCACTGCCCAATACGAAAGTAAGAAACTTCCCTTTTTGAGTATCTTCTTCCTGTTCAATAAGCTCCTGCATTAATGCTTCAGTCATATTTACATCTCCTTTCTTTTTGTTTAAGGGGTTGCAAAATATTCTCCAGCTTATTTTTTATGTAAACCAGGTGTTTATACTAAGTGTCCATGGATTGCAATATTTGATTTTTTACAGGGGTATAGCTTAAGATAATCTTTTTGATGAGCATAATTATAGACGGTTTTATTTAATTCCAAAGGCATCCAACACCATTTGAAGGGTAGAGAATGTATATTCCTTTAAAGAAAAGCTGTATTGGTTTAGTCTCCACTTAAGGCATATTAACCTTATTGAACCCAAAATAATATCAGCTAACTTTTCTGTATCTGTATCAGGATGAAATTGATCCGCTTTTTTGGCTGCCTCAACAAGTTCTCTCAAGAAACTTGTTCTTTTAAAGAAAATACCTTTAATCTTATCTCCCAACTCCGGGTCACATGCCATAATATCATACGCCAAAGTAATAGCCGTGATGGAAGGATAGTTTTCATAATATTCAATATAAGCTTTAACATAAAATTTGAGGGCCTCTAAAGGATTTTCCATCCTTTCCCTGGAGGATGCAAAGATATCGGAATCGTATTGGGAATAATGGTCTAATACAGCAAGCAAAAGATCATTTTTTGTTTTATAGTGTTTAAAGATTGTAGCCTCTGATATGCAAAGTCTTTTTGCAATCTCTTTAGTGGATACATTCTGTATACCAAACTCATTTATAACATCAATTGCAGTAAATATAATAGTTTCTTTTCTGTGTAGAGCTTGACTCTCCATATATTTCCTCCTCGGTGAGTAACTATTTACTCACCGTATAAGTTAATTATATATGGTAAACTTTACTTTGTCAATTCCTATCTTTTTTTGGCTCTAATTGTCGAATTCAACTAAATATCCCGTTACTCCTTTAAAAAGTGAAAGTACATAAAACATCTTATTACGTTTAAACGAGTTAACTTTTGTCAATAATTTAAGGGAATTATAGTTTGAAAGAGGGTGATACTTTGGCAGGGATTTTTGACACTATTAAAGGAATACTTACATACAAGCCTAAAGAAACCAGAACATTTGAACTTTTAGAGAGCAGTTCTGAAGGGGTTGAACGTGAAAATACCCCTGAGGCAGCCAATATAAAAATAGATGGTACCAACGAGGTTTAAAGATGCAAAGGTTAATACTCAGGTTGACTTTACAATAAGGCGCACAGGTACCATGCTAAAGAGCTCGGAAATGTTTTCAACAGAAGGAAAAAAGGGAGAGTAAAATAGGTATGAAATACATTATTATAATTTTAACACTAGTTCCTTCCTATTACTTATTTAGCTTTGCTAGATATACATGGAAAGATAATAAAACTTCCAGCATAGGGTCAATAGTCTTAGCAATCGTGTCAGTTGTGTTCCCTGCTTTAGCTCTTATTGCCAGATGATAAAGCGAAAAAGCTGAAAACATTAAAACTTTCAGCTTTTTCAAGGAGATTACTGCTGTTTGAACTGCGGCTCCTGCTGATTGATATAGTCTTGTCTTCCCTTTAATGTATTAAGGGCACCGTCAAGAGTGTCGGCTAACTGCTGAAATGTCTGTTTTGCCTGCTGATCCTGTGTTTCCAGTGCAAAAGTCTTCATGCTGGCAGCTGCACTTTGAATAGTTGCAATTGCCTGCTGCATTTGAGTTCCAACTGTCATAATTTTCACCTCCCTTCAATAAAACCTATCCTTTCGGCCTAAATACCAGGGCAGCCAGGAAACCAAATATTATTGCTGCTGATATACCTGCGCTGGTAATCTCGAATATGCCTGTCAGTACTCCGATGATTCCCGTTTGTTCTGCTTCCTGCAAGGCACCTTTTACCAATTGGTTTCCAAAACTGCTTATAGGTACGGTTGCCCCTGCTCCTGCAAATTTCACCAAGGGATCATATAATCCAAGTCCTCCTAAAACCGAACCTGTCACAACCAGAGCGCTCATTGTATGAGCAGGGGTCAGCTTTGCCCAGTCCATTAAGAGCTGTCCTATAACGCATATGGCTCCGCCTATAATAAATGCCCAAATAAACTTTTCCAATCTTACATCTCCTTTTTACATTTCTATAGATACCGCATGAGCAACACATGGTATGGTTTCCTTTTGCTGGTATGACATAGGTGAGAGTAAAGCTCCGGTAGCTATAACCAGAATCTTCTTAAGCTCTCCTTTTCTCATACGGTTTAGAAGGTGCCCATATGTGGTTGTTGCAGCGCAGGCGCAGCCGCTGGCACCTGCCAAAACAGGTTGATCATCCTTATACATTAAAATACCACAATCAGTGAGTATTTCTTCAGGTATGTGGATTCCATGCTTTTTTAGTAAATCTCCGGCAATACGGTGGCCTACCCTGCCCAAATCTCCCGTTGCAATAAGGTCATACCGGGAAGGTTCAATATTTAAGTCCCTTAGATGAGCTTCTATTGTATCAACTGCAGCCGGAGCCATTGCAGCCCCCATGTTGAAAGGGTCTGAAAGTCCCATATCCACCACGCGTCCAATAGTAGCTGCCACAACACGAGGTCCTTCTCCCTGCCCTGCAACAACTGCCGCACCTGCTCCTGTAACAGTCCACTGTGCTGTTGGCGGTTTTTGTGCTCCATACTCTGTCGGGTATCTGTACTGCTTTTCAGCAGCTGCATTATGGCTTGAAGTACCCACAAGAGCATTTTTTGCAAACTTGCCGTCAACAATCGAGGATGCTATGGCAAGTCCTTCCATAGAGCTGGAGCAAGCCCCGTAAATACCAATGTACGGTACCCCAAGGGTTCTTGCTGTAAAACTGCTGGGTATTATTTGATTTATTAGATCCCCGCTTAAGAAGAACTGAACATCTTCTTTTTTAAGACCTGCCTTTTTTATTGCTGTTTCACATGCCTGCTCCAAAAACTTTTTTTCAGCCTTTTCATAGCTGTTCTGCCCAAGCCATATATCATCATGAAGCAAATCGAAGTCTTTTGCCAGATTCCCCTGGGCTTCAAATGGCCCTCCTATAGCAGCAGAACCGATAATTACAGGCTTTGATTCAAAAACCCATGTCTGATGCCCCTTTAGCATTTACATCCCACCCAACATCTTAATAATTACACTTATAATTGCTACCACGAAGGCCGAAAATACACCATATACAATAACGGGTCCTGCTACTTTGAACATGTTTCCCCCGACGCCCAGTACATACCCTTCACTCTTATGCTCAAGGGCAGCAGAGGAAATGGTATTGGCAAACCCGATAACAGGAACGGCTGTCCCTGCTCCTGCCCATTGGGCAATATGGTCATAGACTCCCAAACTTGTAAGCAGAACCGATATGAAAATAAGAACTGCAACAGTAGGATTGCCTGCGGTCTTTTCATTAAAATTGAAGTATGTCATAAAAAACCATTGAAGGCCCTGACCTATGGTACAGATGATACCTCCTACTATAAACGCCCTGATACAGTTTTTAAGTATGGGTGTCTTGGGCTCCCTGGCTTTGGCAAAATCCTGGTACTGCTGTTGTGCAGGGGTCAGGTTCTTCCTTTTGATACTTGACATTCATATCACCTTCTATCTCAATAAGTATGGCTTAAGCTTATCCATAAGCTGTTTTAGTTTCTCTGCGTCTTTAGAATACATGCTCTTTGCATTGTTGTCCTTAGTTTCCAGTGCAAAGGTCATAAGGTCAGCCTGGCTTTTTTCAAGGTTTGCATAAAGCAATTCCTTTACTTTGGGCTGTGGAAGCTGAACCGAATCATCAAAAAGATCCAGGTACAAGTCTCCGGATGAGTCTACCTGTCCGATAAAAACATTATCAAGGGATACTCCGCTGTTCTCCAGTTGTATTCCCAGCCATTCCTTGTTAAGGCCCAAGGAGGACAAGGGCTCGTTTAAAATGTTACCGTCCAGTATAACTGTTTGAGATTCAGCCTGCGGTGCAACCTTCATACCTAAATCATGGGCAGTTACAGGTTTTTTATCGGATTTCATAAACACATTTATGTCTCCAGTTACTTCCATAACCGCAAATTCTACATCCGCCAGATTAAAGGCATTTTTAGACCTAAGCTCTCTTAATAGCTCTTCCCCTGTAAGTCTTGCCTGAAGAAGACTCTCCTCCATAATCTTTCCATGCTTGATCAATACGGTTTCCTTACCGTTAATCAGGTCGTGAACCAGCTTGCTCTTGACCGACAGGTAATCCAGAGCTATAGGGAGTATTGCCCAAACACCAAGGGCTATAAATCCGAAAGCCAGGCTTGTAATAATATTTACAGAGATTAATGCCGCAATTATCGCAACAACAATATAGCTAACAAACCTAAAAGGTGTCATCCTTATTATATTTTTTTTACCCATCAGCCTGATTAACAAAAGTGTCAAAAAGAATAATGAAACCGATCTAAGTAATATTTGTATCCATTCCTGCATTTTATACCCTCAACTATTGAGATCGAACTGTAAACTTAGATAAATTTGATTAGCAAGCTATTTGAAATCAAATAAACTTAAGCGAATCATATAATTTATCTTTACAGTTCGTTATCTCTAATTTCCTTTAAATTGTGGTTCTTGTAATTCCAAAGTCTGAAGCCTTTTTTCCAGATCGTTTATAATACCCTCCGTAGTTTCAAGTGCTTCATTATATACTGTTCTTGTTTCTTCATCCATTGTTTGAGCCATATAAAGTCTTAAAGTCCCCTGGCTTCCTTTTAAGGTTGCCAGAGTCTGTTTAACCTTTGAAGCAACTGTCACTTGCATCTACCTCCATTTCCTGTATTATTCTTACTTTTATTGCTTGATTTGATTCAAAAAACAGACTTGAAATATCTGTAATACTAATCCCTTTATGTGGATTACCATTTAATTCTACAAATGCGAATAAAGCTCTACTTCGTTGGTATACTAGAGATAGCGAACGTTCAATCTGTTTAATAATTGATTATACGTGGCTTGTAACAGATTTTAATAAGGAGGTTATCCAGTGCCAATTATTCTTACTGTTATTATAAGATCTATTATTTCATTTTTTGCATTGTTGATTCTGGTACGGTTGATGGGTAAGCAGCAGGTAGCCCAGCTAACATTCTTCGATTACATTGTTGGTATAACCATCGGTTCTATAGCAGCCAGCCTCTCTATACAGGCGAACGAGAATTGGATGCCTATCTTTACCAGCATGACTATCTGGACTATTCTTGCGATACTGGTTGCATATTTGGGTGTACGCAATATTTGGGTCCGAAAGGTTGTAGATGGAGAGGCAACAGTCGTAGTTGAGAATGGAAAAATTCTTGAGAAAAACCTAAAGCGCATCAGGATTCCCACAGATGAACTCATATCAGAGCTTCGTACCATGGGAGTATTCAATATGTCTGATGTGGAGTTTGCAATGTTCGAACCGGGCGGAAAAATCAGCATACAAAAAAAGTCCCAAAAACAGCCGTTAACTCCCGGCGATCTGAATCTTCCTACCCAGTATGACGGACTACCTACAAACTTGATTATGAACGGCATTCTGCTTGACGATGCCCTTCGCTCACTGAATTTGACCAAGGCTTGGCTCAATCATCAATTGGGTAAACAGAACATACACAATATCAGTGATGTTTCGCTGGCACAGCTGGACACCAAGGGAAATCTATATGTGGACCTTGAGGGAGATAGACCTTACTATATCATACCTACAAACACTTAAATCTACTATAGACTGGTACCTTGCAGCGCTATTCTTTTCTAGAGCCATGCGAGACACAAACATAGGAAGTGCATTTTTAAAATTATGAATGACTGGAAATATGTTATGTTAAAAAGCTCTAGTAGGAATAATTACTGATATTGTGGAAAACCTATATTAAAAAACTATAAAGGGAGGTTTTATTTTGACAGGGCTTTTAATGAAACTGGTTATTTGTCCGGTGACACTCTTAATTTCTGATGTTCTATTTAATGGGGTAAACTATTATAACATTTATCAACCCATAATTGTTGGAATTGTACTTGCTGTAGCAGCACACATGATGGAATTACTCCTGCTAAGAAAGGGAACGCTTAGGATGAGCAATATTGCAGATTTTATAGCTGCTTTTGCAATTGTTTATCTAAGCCAATTTCTTTTGCCCTTTGCAGCAGTTACATTTACAGGTGCACTTTTTACAGCTGCCTTACTTACCATTACCGAACATTTTCAGCACTTATACCTGATTAAATCAGGTAAGACCAGAAAAACAGCATAAATATTTTATATTATTAAGACGGGGGCTTGATGCCCCCAAGTTTTCCGTAAAATAATGTTATCTCTAAAAGACATCCGGAGTTTAATTTGGAAGCCTTATATCACCAAGATTAGTCTTGGTTTTTAGTCTCCCAGTTGAATCCTTTTTCATCCTGATCATATCCACAAAAGCTTCCAACCTTGTCATATAGCCTGCTTCACCGGTCATTTCGTCAATAATAAGTGTAATTATCGAAATACCATATTTCTCTTGTACTTCACTAAATGCACACTGTGCAATTATTTCCGGCATACAGGTAAAGGGGTATAAATGAATAACTCCATCAAATTTATATTCTGCACTTAATATGGAACAACCAATTGTGTGAATTCCATGGCCTCCTATATCATCCGTTCTCATGTACTCCTTTCCTGCTTCATGGGGTTTGTTTTTAAGCTTAAAAGGCAGCATCTTCTTAATAAAATGGTCTGTAATCCAGTGACTTATGCTAAGATTATTATGTACTTCCACCCCCATATTGCCCAGCTTCTTTTCCAGTTCAAAATTTATAAGCGGGTGTGCCCCAACGTACATTTCTCCAACTATAGAAACTCTTACAGGTTTATATTTTTTATCAATGGGAATTTGTTTTAGTGACCTGCGGGTCTTTTTAATTATGTTCCATATATTTTTATAGCCTCTGGCTTTTTGAACGCGGTTATGAAACTGTGACATTACCCTGTCTGTTTGACCTTTGTTTATTTCTCTGCATCTTATATATCTTTCAAGCTCACTTAGTCTATCAATCATATACACTGTTCTAGTAGCATATATTATTGCCCTGATCATATTTAAGGTACTTTTTCCTTGTGTCAGGGGCTTTATTTTGTTAAGGAATTCCTTTACGGATAGATTGGACAAATCAAGACACACAAATTCCACCTTATAATCCAGGCTTTTTAGTATTTCTGCCTGCAGGTCTCCATAGTATCCAAGCCTGCACTGGCCGCAGCCGCCACCGAAAACTATAAATTCGGCACCGTTTTCTATACCGTAAATAAAGTCACCCAGTATTGTTTTAAAAGGCAGGCAAGCAAACTCTGGTGAATGTGTTGTTCCCCTCTCCAGCGGTCCTTTAGTACAAAAAGGAGGCATTACATAATCAATGCCGGCTGTCTCAAGTAAAACTCTTATAGGTACATACATGTTTCCCATG
>JBMOLK010000044.1:0-13921 GCA_049325575.1 Bacillota bacterium
AACAAATTACATTCAATAATCCAACATTTAAATGTCATGAGTAATAAGGGGGGAGCAAAATCATGTGTTATAAAAGTAAAACATATCTTAATAGGGGCGGTCTCGGTATCATTTTTGATATGGACGGTGTCATTATTAATACTTGCAGGCTTCATGAAATGGCATGGAAGGAAGCAGCAAGGATATACAAACTTCTCTGGAAAAATGAAATAGATTTTAAAAGAGATGTTTTTGGAACAGTGAGCAGCGACTCTGCAAGGATTCTTTTTGACCCGTTCCTAAAAGATTATGATATTTCTCAAATGTGCAAAAAGAAAGATGAGATATATCAGTCGCTTCTGGACCAAAACGTAAAAGATATTGTTGTTTCAGGTTTTAAGCCGTTTTTTGAAAGCACAGTAGAAAAGGGAATTCCCGTTGCCCTTGCAACCTCATCTCCTTCAAACGAAGCAAATCTGGTTTTAAGAAACCTTGGTATTTATGAATACTTTGATGCTGTTATTGACGTTTCCAAAGTACAAAATCCCAAGCCTGATCCGGAAGTATACTTAAAAGCCTGTCATGCACTGGGGCTTTCTCCTGAACAGTGTATTGGGTTTGAAGATAGTATAACCGGGATAAGAGCACTAGATAGTGCTGATGTAAAGTGTATAGTAGTAGGATCTACTTTGGAATATGAAAGGCTTATACATAGTGGAGTCAGATATGAACTATATATTCCTGATTTCACGCATATCACTTTGGATAAGCTTTATTCCCGGTTGGAAGCTTTACATAGCTATTCATAAAAATTTATTAGAGAGGGTGAAAAGATTGTGCAGCAAACACTGGATTTTGTGAGTGAAACGAAAGAATTTTCAGTTCCGCCTGATATCAATGATGGTACAAATAAAGTAATTGAATACTTAATGCTTGTAAGGAAAGCCATCCTGGAAATCAGGAGTTTTGCAAAAAATGACATTATCAAGCTGGCTGAAGTTTTAAAGTTTGCCAGAGACCTTAACAGGGAAGTCAAAATTGTGGGAACAGGGCATGATTACTGTATAACCAATCATGCACACGTAGATTGGCTCAAAACAATCAATCTTCGCGTAGTTGATATTGGCGTTCCGACTTTTACCGCTTTTGGCAATGACTATCCACACGCTACCCAAATCAAAGAAATATTAAAACTTAGAAGTTTTGGCAATAAGGATGTTTTAGTTGGACTGCAGTTTGAAGGGAATAATTTGTTGTTGGATGAGGCCTTTAAGTTCAATTATGAGCATGATGGTATCAATATTCTTATTAGCAACAACAGGGCGGTTAATCATAATATTCATCATCATATATGTATTGAAACGGATAATGTACATGTGGCAAGGGATATAAGCCAGATTATCCTACATTTTTTAGGCATTCACATAGCCAATGAGAAAGACGCAGGCGCAATTGATGAAGGGGCAAGGGACTTTTCCAGCTATTGCGATTTATTGCTTGAATCACTGAATGATGATTGTTATTCCTGCAGCAACTTAAGCCGGATTTCAGCTCTAATAAAAAACAAACTGTCCAATGGACACTCTTTATATGCTTTTGGCAATGGGGGAAGCGCTGCATTATCAACTTATCTGATTGAAGGGTTAAGAGAGATGTATATGAATTCTCCTCATATATATAGAAACCTGTTTGATCTAACATCCTTTTTGGGGGAAGTTACTGGCAGCATCAGCAAAGGCTACTATAAAAAAGATATATATACAAATTTAATCGAGAATTTAGGTGTTAAGAACGGGGATGTTCTATTTGGTATCAGCTCCAGCGGGAACTCTGAAAATATTATCCACCCTTTCACAAAAATCCATAAAGCTTTCCGTATAGGTCTGCTTGGGTTTGATGAAGGGGGCATCATTGGGAATAAGCCAATTAAAGATATGGCATTTATTGTTCCTGACAGAGGGTCTTATAAAAGTTATCAGCGTGCGGAGGATGGACAAAGAATTGCCATCAGCGCTATTCTAAATACTTTTACATTGGAGGAACAAGCTCAAAATGTATAATAGATTGGAATATATAAGGAACAGGTTAAATGAACTTCATCAATGCCGCGATGGTGAAGTGTGTGAAAAAAAGCCCTGTAATATAAGTGCAATTGATGTAATAGAGAAAAGTGATTTGATTGATGCAACAGAGGATATGATTTTTGGCAGTTTAAACTTTGATGAACTTATTGATCAGACTAAAAAGGTAGAGACCTTTTACAATCATTCAGACAACCGATACCAAAAAATACGTTCCGCAATGTTTTTAAGCCGCATTTATAATTATTATCTTCCAAACCAGAGTGAGCTTATCAATATAGGAACCATTCCTTATGATACAATTACTTCAATTGAAAACCAGCAGTTCGATAAAGCTTTGGAAATACTAAGTCAATCTACTTTTAATCCGGGAAAAGCCTCTGAAGCCCATATGAAAGCAAAAGGGCTTGCATATTGGGGAAAGGCGTTTAACTTAATAGAGGAGCAGGTTCAATCGTGTATATGTGCAAGAATTCCCAAGCTGTTCACACTAAAATCCCTTGATGAGTACACCCTAAAAAACCCTTCATACTACGCGGACCACATTGAACATGTACTAATGCCTGTTAGGATTGAACACACCAGCTGCGTTGGCTCTGATATATTCTATCTGTCTATGGACAGGCCAAAAAAAGCACGGTGCATAAATATATCGGCCAATTTATATAATCCTGAAACCGGAGAAATGGAGCCACCCATTAATGTAATTGTAAGACCGGTTAAAGAAGCAGGTATACGGCTGACTTCTACTGATCTTGGCTGTTCAAAACTGATAACAGACATGAATGATTTATTTAATATGAGAAATGATGACCTTTCTTTACTAAAAGCGGCTGTAATTGTTTCGGGTATTGTTCCGCCTGCTTGTAAGGGTAGGGAAGATGAAATTCCGCTTTTGGAGCTGCTGGAAAAGTTTATGAGGGAGAACAGGGAGTACAAAGGGTTTGAAGTTGTTTCCAAAGTTATTGATATACCAAGGGGATCAGGCCTTGCTGTCAGTACCAATTTACTTGCTGCGCTAATTCTTGCCTTGCTGCGCTTCTCAGGACAAGTGGAATATGAAAGCAGTGATATTGAAGAAAAAGTTAAAATGGAGGCAGCAGTCAGATGTATTTATGGTGAATGGCTTGGAGGAAGCGGTGGAGGCTGGCAGGACTATGGAGGAATGTGGGGCGGGTTTAAAAAAATTACCGGCCAGGCCGCTGATCCAAGGTATGATCCGGATAGTAAAGGTTCCTTGCTGCCTTATTATGAGGAACTGATTATCCCGGACAGCACAGTTGAAAAAATAATGGATTCTTTGGTTCTGGTAAATGGGGGAACCGGACAGGATGTAGGACCTATTTTAAGAATGATTACAGAGCAGTATATATTAAAAGATAAAGTTGCCTGGAAAGCAAGGCTTGGAACCGAGGGCAGGTTTGATGAAATCCTGGAGGCCTTGCTAAGTGGTGACGTAAGAAGTATGGCAAGGCTTGAAAGTATGGATTTTGAAGAACGGAAACTGATTTCACCTTTATCAAATAACCTTTATCATGAAAAAACTTACTTTAAAATCAAACAATACTTTAATGAAGATTTGTGGGGCTATGATTCAACAGGAGGAAGAGCAGGTGCCGGAGGAATATTCTTTGTTGACCCTAAAAGGCGCAAAGAGTTTGAAGAAATCTTTCTGGAAGTTTCTAATAAGACGCAAAAGGAGCTAATCGGACAGATGCACTTTGCATCCAAACCTCTTATTTATAGATATGAAATTAATAAGCGCGGTGCTAAGGTAAGAGTCTATGGAAAGGATAGGGCAGAAGAGATTATAGAAAAGTGGACTTTTAAGACTTCAAAGAAGGATACAACTGCTTCTGACAGCTATCTGACGGTTGAGAAGATAAAAGAAGACTGCTCATTTGATACGGCTGAATTTCAAAGTATTCAAAAACAATATATAAAAGGGGAGCTTTCAATAGAGAAAAATATAAGGGCTCAGTCTGATGAAATAAAGCAGATTGAAATAAACAAGCCTGATAGTAATGTTATTATGATGCCTTCAATAGAGACTCAAGATTACAAGTATTTATTCAATGAAGGGCTTGAGCTTTTAAAAGAGCCTTTAGCCTTTATAATCTTAAATGGAGGAGAAAGTACACGTTTCGGAGTCCGTACAATCAGGGGGCTAAGTCCGGTGTTTTTCATATCAGGAAAGTACTGCTCTTCCATAGAACTAAAAATGAGGCATATACATTTTATGAATCATCACTATAACAGTACAATTTATCCGGTTCTGGTAAACAGTTTTTTTACAAACGAAAATACCATGCGGGTTTTAAAGCAAAATAATTTTTACAATGTGCCCGAAGAGAATGTATTTAGCTGCATGCATCAAGTAAGTCATAGAGTAAACCCGAAAGTAGAAGATTTAACCTACTGGTTTAATGTGCTAAGAGAAAGGGGATTGACCGAGATCGAGGAGGATCTTAGCCTTCAGTGCTTTGAATTCATGAAAAAGTGGACAAAGGAGAAGGGGGAGGGTAAAGTCTATGAACCAATAGGTAAGAATAAACTATATACACTGGTATCTCCAGGACATTTTTATTCCTTCATGTCCATCATTTCCTCCTATACTCTCGGATCGTTGATCGAACGGGGAGTAAAAAGGCTGTTTGTTGCCAGTAATGACAACCTTTTGGCAACAATTGATCCTGCTATTTTAGCGTTTCATAAAAGTCAGGACCGGGGTGTAACATCGGAAGTTGTGCCAAGATTGTTTGATAAAGGCGGAGCACCTGTATCTATAGATGGTAAGGTAGTAATCCTTGAGGACTTTTGTTTTCCTGATCAGCAGACTCTATGGAAAGTACCGTTTTTCAATCCAATTACAACATGGATTGAAGTTGACAAATTGCTTAAGCTTACAGGGTTAGAACCGGAGGACCTGGTAGATGCTGCCCATGGAAACAGGGATAGGCAAAAAAGGTGTAAAGATGCAGTCTATGAGCTTTCTAAGAGAATTCCGTCTTATGCTGTATTAAAACACATAATGGAGGACATGGGTAACGGAGTTAATTACTCATTTCCCGTGATTCAGTTTGAGAAGCTGTATGGAGACTTAATAGGCCTTATGAATCCGGTATTTCTGGTAGTTCCCAAACTTTTGAGACATACACAGATGAAATCGGTGGATCACATATATCAAATCCTTATAGACAGGTCTTTAGATATACTAAGGCCGCAGATAATATTGGATTAGAAAGAGGGTTAGTTATGGAGAAGCTTTCATTAAGCAGGATGGAATTTTTGTATTACAGGTTGTTTAATACCCGGCTTTCCCGAAATCGTATAGTTACGCTCCTTATAAACTTTTTTTCCGACATAGTGAATATAATAAAGTGTATATTTGGAGTAAATGCACAATATACAGGTTCCACCCGCCTTATTTTTAGACTTTATTATTATATTATACATAATTATGATGATATTTCAGTAAAGCCTTCAGGTATTTATTCAAAGGGAAAACTGATAGATAGCAGTCATCTTCCTGTGTTTAATTTTATGTACACGGAAGGGATCAATGCTGCCAAAGAGAAAAGTGTTTTAGAACTAAGTGAACTCATTGATAGGGAAGTTACCAGAGAAAACTGGACCCTGTCAAGAAAGTACTTTCTTATCCGTGGGTTGGGCGGCATTGTTATATCAGCTTCATTTTTAATAAACTTTTATTTGGGTTATAAGCTGGTTTTTTATGAAGAGTCCCGAAGTTCCTTTCAAACCTTTCTGCATGTAATCTGGTATATTGTGAACGTTCTTTTTTTCCTAAATACCATACTGCTATTTTACTCGTGGACCAAGTATCTCTCTTTAAATAGCAGCTTCAGGGAGGCTAGTGACGAGGAAGAACAGCAATTTTATGAATTAAAGGAGCATCCTTCTGTTATTACAATCATTCCAACATATATGGAAGATGATGAACTGGTTAAAAGAGCGTTATACAGCGTTTGTCTTCAAAAATACGCAAATAACAAGGTAGTATTATTGCTTGGAAACGATATAGCCAGCAAGGATGAAGTAGTGATTAACAACACTGCCATGACAAGGAAAATGGTAATTCGGATAAAGAGGGAGTTAAAACAGCAAAATCTTAAAATAAAACGCTGCTACAAAAGTTTCCTGGAAGTTAAAGAATGGGATGCGGACTCTTTAATCTTTGAGCTTATAAAACTAAGCCGTCTATACAATTCCATAAGTAACTGGTTTTATAACAAGGCAGAAGAATTTAAAGATGCATCCGTTAAATATCCCTTTGATGAATATTTGATAGAGAATACCTTCCTTGTGCAATATGAGTATTATAAGATGAAGGTAGATTATTGCCTCTTTAGTGCAAATAACATCAGGTATGTTGATTTTTCTGATAAAGTAAGGGATAGTATTTTAAACGAGCTTGAAAAACATTACCTTGAGTGTACCCGTGTATTTAAAACAAAGCTGGAAGTGTTCATGAGAACAAAATACGCTAATCTTGAACAGGAAAAAACCAAGGCTGGGAACCTTACTGCTTATACTTCTATAATGGGGGGCACATGGAAAAAAACTAAAAACGAAAATGGTGAATACATTCTTGTTCCAGCATCCTCCGGAAAAAGAGTTGAAATGCCAGAGTATTTAGCAGTATTCGATTGTGATTCTGTAGCAAGGTACAATTATCTTTCACGAAAAGTAATTTATATGCAAAAGCCAGAAAATGAAAAAGCAGGATTAATTCAATCACCCTATGATGTGCCATGCCCTGAGCCAACGCCGGTTGCTGCAGCCTCGGGCGTTATGACTGCCTGGTTTAAACCATTGTCGGTGGCGCTTAGTACAAGCAAAAGTTCATTCTGGTTGGGGTATAATGGCTTATTCCGTGGAGAAGCAGTTAAGAAGATGGGTTCCTTTTTGGCCGAAACCATAATAGAAGATGTTGAAAACACTATCAAGCTTGACTTGAACGGGTACCATGTTGTAACATCCCACGAAAATCAGTGTTTTACTTTTAGCCCTGTAGATTTAAGGTCGTTGCAGGTTCAGAGAACCAGATGGGCCTCCGGAGGCTTGAGAATAGAGAAAAATATAATCAATCACCTTAGGCATAAGAGATTAAGGTATACCGTTTCACAGGCGGTACTTAAATCAAACTATATCCTGGGTTTGACCAGCTTTCCTATTGCTACAACAATTACATGGGTTTTAAAAACGCCATTTAACTCCAGATACCATGAATTGCAAGCTGCTCCATTTTTGTTCTTTATGGTTTCCTATGTGTGCCTTATACCTGCTATTGCAAAAGAGTATAAAAACAGAAACCTTATAGACGCAATGTCTGTGAGTATATTCATGAACTTTTATCATCTAAGAGGGCTATATAAATCAATTAAGGTTTTATTCCGTGAAGAGTCCAAGAAGAAAAAATTCTTCAAATCTACTCCAAGGCCCCTAAAGAAATCCAAAATGCAGTTGGGTTATTTCGAGATTATTGGAATTATTGTTTTAATCATATGGAACTTATATCACTTTATCAGTAGCATCAGCGGCTATAGCTATTATTTGGATTACTTTGCCATGACCCACTTGTTTTTAATATTCTGGGGGTTAATTATATTCTTAAGAAACAAAAGCACATTAGAAGAAAGTCCTGGTCCTGTAAAGAAGGAGCAGAGAGTTAAAGCGGATTTGGCAGTTTCAAAGAGAAAAAAGAGTCATTTGGTCGAGGAGGGTTAATTGTCATGAAAAATATACTAATAACAGGTGCTACAGGTTTTGTGGGCATTAACATAATAAAAGAACTTCTAAAGAATAAAGACAACTGCTTGTTTTTGCTTGTTCGAGGAACTGACTATTCTTCGGCAAATGAAAGGGTAATAAGTTTATTGGAAGAGCATTATGACGGGAATCTGGAAGAGATTATTAAGGGGATTACCGTTCTGGAAGGGGATGTTGCAGAAAAAAATCTCGGCCTTACGGATAATGTTTTAGATTCCTTGACACAGGAAATAAACGAAATCTTTCATTCGGCTGCAAGCATAAACTTTAAACTACCCATTGAACTTGCTGTTAAAATCAATGTTACTGGCACTGACAATGTTTTTAAGTTTGCTATGAAGTGTTTTGAAAATGGTGTATTAAAGCGGATTAACCATATAAGCACCGCCTATGTTGCCGGAAATACCAAAGAAAGGTTCTATGAAAATCAGCTGAATATAGGGCAAGGTTTTGATAATACATATGAAGCAACTAAACTTGAAGCAGAAAAACTTGTACATAAATATATTGAAGAAGGATTACCTGCCATCATCTTTCGTCCATCGGTAATAGCAAGTAATTCACTTACAGGTGAAATCAGCAAATCAAATTTGATATTTGGTTTTATGAAACAGATATTGAACACAAGGTATAACGAATTTATTTGCAGTGAAAACTCCTCTTTAAATATTATTCCTATCAATTATTTTATTAATGCAATGCTGCACATTTCAGCCTCTGACAGTTCAATCGGCAAGACCTTTAACATTGTAAACAGCCATAACTCCAGTATAAGGGAGCTTATAAGATGTTTTTGTGAAATAACGGGCGTCAGAGTTCCTGATTTTATACCTGTTGATGAAGCAGATAAAGTGCCCCCTAGAATTTATCAGCTTCTTGAAGTATTTATTACATATATAGAAAAATCCCATACTTTTGATGATAGAGCAACAAAAGAGGCTCTACGAGGCACACCTATAGAATGTCCCGATATTGATGAGGAATATATGAAAAAGGCAGTACAATATTGCAGCCAAAACCGGCTCTTTAATGAGAGAGAGCTTGGTAGGATGACTGCTAATGCAAACTCATAATATGCTGCATTACTAATACCTTTTGAAGGAGAAGCAAAGATGAGAAAATTAAAAGGTTATTTATTGAGTCATAAATTGGAGATTGTTTGGGTTACAATGCTCCTGGGTGGATTTATATATTTTCTCTATGGCAATACGCGTGAAAGTATTTGGCTTGACGAGTCCGTTTCAATTGCATATGCAAATCGTTCCTATAAAGACATACTGCAATTGATTACTTATGACAGTCATCCTCCACTATATTATCTATTTATGAGGATATTTCGGGTGCTTTTTGGAGATTCGATTTTTGTTTATAGAACATTATCCGCTCTGGGTACAACTGCTCTTGCAGCCCTTGGAATTGGACCTGTAAGAAGAGCATGTGGAGCCAAAGCCGGTTTTGTATTTTCATTTTTGGTAATTATTACTCCTGCTTCTTTAATATACTCTCAGGAGATAAGAATGTATACATGGGCAGCTTTCTTTGTGGCGGGAAGTTGTATTTACGGTTATTTATCTGCTGCAGTGGATGAGAAAAAAGATTGGGCAAAATTTGCACTGTTTTCATTGGCCGCTGCCTATACACACTTTTATGCACTGTTATCCGTTGTAATAATAAATGTACTTGTCTTTATCTGGGTAATCCTTCTTAGAAAAAAGGAGAAAATAAAAATACACTTGCAGGCAGCTTTATTCATGACTTTTTTATACACACCTGCAATTATACATTTGGTCAGGTTGATAATAGACGGAGAAACCATATCATGGATTCCAAAAGTGACCAGGAAAGTTATTGAAAATACATTAAGTTATCCATTGGAATATAAATTTCTTTTTCCTGAGTCAGTCAATAACTATAATACTTTTAAATATATTATGGTTTTCGTATTTTTGGGAGTTCTTATTGCCCTAATTAAAAGAAAAGCAAGTGTCAGACTTATAATACTGTCATTATCAGTCTACTCGTTAACTTTACTGGTTGAAGTTTTAGCGTCTTACTCTATCCAGCCCTTATTAATTCCACGCTATATGATCCCATGTCTTGGGTTGCTTTTACTTGCAGTTGCCTATGCAATTTCACAGGTTCCAAAATATGTACTGCCACTGGTTTTTGTGTTGTTACTGTACTTAATTTCACCTAAGATACAATTTATTGAGCAGAATAGATTTAATGGACCTATGAATGAGGTTGTCACTTTTTTTGATAATAAACTAAATGAGGATGATATCTTCATACATACTGATTCACTTACAGCAGGGCCTTTTTCATATTACTTCAAGGACAACAGACATCTCTGGTATAGACTGGAATACAGCAAATGCAAGACCAAGATTCTTTATAATGGATCTCCCTATACCAACGTTTTAATAGGGTTTGATTTAAAAACATTTTCAAAAGGCCATAGAAATGTATGGCTTGTTAGTCATTCAAAGGATAATGAGATTTATAAACTGTTGATTAACTCGGGAGAACTTAAATTGACCGACTATTCCAGGGATTTTTCACTGCCCAATTCCTGGTTTGCAGTTTCAATCCATAAGGTTGAGCTAAATCATTAACTTATTAATTTTATTATATATTATAATGGTTAAATTGTGAGGGGGAACTATGAGAAGAAGAGTTGTCATAACCGGAATGGGGGTTGTCTCACCAGTAGGTATAGGAATTGATAGGTTTTGGAACTCGGTTAAGGAAGGACGATCCGGCATCGGTTATCTAACAAGTTTTGATACCTCCAATATGCCAACGAAGATCGCAGCAGAAGTAAGAGAATTTGAAGCGGATGAATTTATTGATAAAAAGTCAGTAAAAAGAATGGATAAGTTCACGCAATATGCTATGGCGGCTGCAAAGCTTGCGATGGATAGTTCGGGGTTGTATGGAAAGAAAATTAATAATTACAGAATGGGAGTTGTTGTTGGTTCGGGGAATGGAGGAATAGGCACTGTAATAAAGCAATATGATATTTTTTCGGATAGGGGACCTGATAAGGTCAGTCCATTCAGTGTTCCCATGATCATTCCTAATATAGCGGCTGCCCAAATTGCTATGAAATATGAGGCTAAAGGCTTTAGTGAATGTGTTGTGTCATCTTGTGCAACTTCCACAAATGCAATAGGTGATGCTTTCAGGCTTATTAGACATGGATATGCAGATATCATGATTACAGGGGGTGCAGAGGCTGCGCTGACACCTTTATCATTTGCCGGGTTCTGCTCAATGAGATCAATGTCCAGAAAAGCTGACCCAAAGGAAGCATGTAAACCCTTTGATGCTGATAGGGACGGCTTTGTTATGGGAGAGGGGGCCGGAATATTGATACTCGAAGACTATGAACATGCTGTCAGGAGAGGGGCATACATTTTAGCCGAAATCATAGGCTATGGATGTACCAATGATGCATATGATATAGTAGCACCGGAACCAAATGCAGATGCTGTTTCTGAATGTATAAGAATTGCTATTAACGATGCCGGAATAAGACCGGAAGAGATAGAATACATAAATGCTCACGGATCTTCCACACAATATAATGATAAATGTGAAACAAAGGCTATAAAAGATGTATTTGGGAGTCATTCTAGAAATCTTAAGGTCAGTTCTACAAAATCCATGACCGGGCATTTGCTGGGTGCTGCCGGTGCAATAGAAGCTATTATTACGGCACTTGCACTAAAAAATGGTTTTTTGCCTCCCACTATCAATTATAATACGCCGGACCCGGAGTGTGACCTTGACTATATTCCTAACACTGGATTGGAGAAAATAATCAATTACGCGATCTCAAATTCTTTTGGATTTGGTGGACATAATGCTGTGCTTGTTTTAAAGAAGTTCATCTCATAGAATAAAGGGTAAAAATACTTTAGAGGTGTTCAGTAATTTGATATAGAAAAAGAAGCCCTTCATATTTCAGTCAATACTTTCAGTATGAAGCGCTTCTTTTTTAATTTATAAAGCCCAAATGAGTGTCTCTATAACAAAGTTATATGGTTATCCCCAGCACTTTCCTTTTTAATGCTACGTAATCTGTTACATAAATTTATTGATTTTCTTTACAAATTGAGATATACTGGCAAAAAATTATATTCTGTTTTCATCTAAACAGGAATCAGGGCTTTTGCCGGATTATGTTGGTATAAATAGTGATTACTATCCGTTGGAATAAGATAAATTAAGTACATTATAAGGGGATTAGACAATGAAAAGAATAGTTATTATTTTATTGTTGCTTGTTACTATGTATAACACTAGTGCATGTACAGGTAGTAGGGGGGATAAAAGCTCAAGCCTTGGTAACGAAATAGAAGTCCTGTCCCCAATGACATTATCTAACAACTATCTGCAGAATAAAACGGTTAGACTTAAACTTGTGAAAGGCAGGTATTACGAGGATTGGAATCCAGGTGCAATAATGGGTACAATATGGGAGGGAGATTTTATAATTGAAGTTGCAGATGAATCCGGCAAAATACTTGCAGAAAGTGAGTTAAGCAAATTTCATTCCGACGAACCTTTAATGTTTACATCTTCATTTGACATACAGTTTGATGATTATAACAATGATGGAGATATTGATTTTACCATAGGCCAATATGCGTCAAGTAATGGAAGATATTATAAGATATTTACCATTCGAAGGGATGGAAAAGTTGATGAGCTAAAATTAAAGGGATATCCTTATCTGTTTATTAGTGATTCTACCGATTACTACTCAACAAAACTAAAAAAAGTTGATGAAATAACTTTTAAAAAAGAGCATTACGATAACTCAAAAGGTAAAACTATTGAAGATTATTTCAAATGGAACGGAAGTGAGTTTATTCATATTGATAGCTAACAGGAATAAATAACTGTCATATTATACTCACTTAATTTGTTGGTTTATCTAATATCAAACTTCAGGGTTGGTTGCCAGTATTGCTGCCAGAGCAACTTTTTACTTTTCACCGCCACTTAATTTAAAGGGAATCTTGTCTTTAAGATGCTCTATACCAAGCAGGTTTAGCATATCCCTTTCTCTTACTTTTTCAAATGAAAGCCCAAATTCTATTTCATCCTTTCATAGCTTATTTTACCTCTATTAAGGTTATATAGCATAATATGCCTTGTTCGATTAGCAATTATATCACGGGTAATGAATAATATGTCAAAATTAACTATAATTTTACATAAGCTTTTCAAGCGGGCTTAAATCAATGGTAATGTATTTTTCCATTGATTCATATATTTAACATGAGATTAACAGGAAATTAATTGTAATCACTTTCAATACAGAATATTATTTACTAAAAGAATTCGGACTGAATTTCGTTTGTTGCAATAAGAACGCCAGTAAGAACGATTTTCGAAGGAGTGATTTTATGAAGATTAGCAGAAGGGATTTTTTAAAGTGGTCTGCAGTTGCGGCAGCTGCCCTTAAATTAAACCTGGACATGGACAAGTTTAACACTGTTATGGCTGCTGAAACAGATCCGCCGGTTATCTGGCTTCAGGGTGCCAGCTGCACGGGATGCTCCATTTCCATGCTCAATGTTACAAATCCTACTACTATTGATGATGTATTATTAAACAAAATCAGCATGAAGTTTCATCCGAACCTTTCAACTATTGCAGGTCAGTCCGCAATGCAGGCAATTGATAGTGCAGCAAACCTGTATAATGGGCAATTCATCTTAGTGTTGGAAGGCGCGATACATATTGGAAGCTATAAGGAGTACTGCATAATCGGAGAAAACAACGGTGTAGATGTAACAATGTATGATGCTGTAATGAAATATGGCCCAATGGCAAAGTATGTTGTTTCTGCCGGCACTTGTTCTGCCTTTGGAGGGGTCCCGAAGTCTGGGGTGAATTCCTCTACATGTGCTTCTGTAAAAACGATACTTTCAGGAAAGACCGCTAACCCCATAGTAAACCTGCCCGGATGTCCGGTCCATCCCACTGTGCTGATACAAATCTTGATAGACTTGCTGCTTACAGGTATACCTCAGCTTGACAGTTACAACAGACAT
>JBMOLK010000044.1:13931-20960 GCA_049325575.1 Bacillota bacterium
AGGTTCAGATGCAAATGCCATCGGGCAGTCAGGATGCTATGAGCATTTTGGCTGCATGGGTGTTTATTGTAATGCACCATGTCCTTCTACCAAATGGAATAACGGTGTAAACTGGTGTATTCAGTCCAACTACCCCTGCATTGGTTGTACAAAGCCGGAATTCCCGACAAGTCCTTTGAATATACCACAATAATTAACCTGGTAAATAATTATCAGGCAAAGAAAGGATGAAATAATTGAGTACTTTAATAATAGATCCTATCACCAGGCTTGAAGGCCACCTGAAATTAGAAGTAGAGCTTGACAGTAACAATGTTGTTACATCAGCTAAATCTGCAGGGGTTATGTTCAGAAATTTTGAGAACATGCTAAATGGAAGAGTGCCTAAGGATGCAGCATTTCTTACACAGAGGATCTGCGGGGTTTGTCCAGTACCTCATGCCATAGCCTCTGCTAAAGCTGTAGAGAAAATAAAGGCTTTTAACCCTCCAATGCAGGCACTACTTATAAGAAATATAATATTAGGGGCAGAACACATAAACAGCAATATAACGCATTTTTATCATTTGTCTGTTATGGACTATATAAAAGGTCCGGCTATGAGTCCCTGGATCCCGGGCTATGATTCTGATTACAGATTCACTCAGGTTGAAACGGATGCTTTGGTAAATAATTATGTCAAAGCTCTTGAAATGAGAAGAAAGGCCCTTGAACTTGGTGCAATCTTTGCAGGTAAAATGCCCCACGCAGCAAATATAGTTCCGGGAGGAGTCACAGCAAGGCCTTCTTCTACTGATATCAATAATGCCAAGACATATATAAATGAGCTTAAGACATTCATAACTACTACTTACCAGTCAGATGTAAATGCACTGACATCAAAGTACAGTGACTATTATAACGTCGGTAAGGGCTATGGTAATCTTATCTGTTACGGAGCTTTTGATACAAATACTTCCGGCGGCAAGTTATTCCCTGCAGGAACAGTGTCAAATAGCGTAGTTGACACATTTAGTGAAGCAAATATAAAAGAATTCAATAAATATTCCTATTATTCATCACCTACAGGACAAGATCCTTCCGCCGGAACAACTACACCTAGCTACGGAAAGAGTGGAGCATACACCTGGATTAAGGCTCCTCGATACAATAATACACCTTATGAGGCAGGGCCGCTTGCAAGAACCTGGATCAGCGGCGATTATAAAAGAGGTGTTTCAGTTATGGATAGGCATATGGCCAGATACATTGAAACGTCAAAATTGACAGATAACATACTTTCATGGCTAAACAGCCTTTCTACAGGAGTATCCGGATATACTGAAATCGGTACACCAACATCCGGTTCAGGTGCAGGCTTGACAGAGGCTCCAAGAGGCGCTATTGGCCACTGGATAAGCATAGCTTCATCCAAAATATCAAAGTACCAGATTATCACTCCTACCTGTTGGAATGCTTCTCCTATGGATGATTCAGGTAACTTTGGCCCTATTGAAAAGTCAATCATTGGTACCAAAGTTGCAAACCCTGCCCAGCCGGTGGAGCTTCTAAGAATAGTACATTCCTTTGACCCGTGCCTTGGGTGCGCTGTCCATGTTATATCCCCGGAAGGACAGGAAATGTCTAAGTTTGTTGTAAATTCACCGGGAGCATAAGTATGGGAGATACAGCTGTTATTGGCATTGGAAACATACTGCAAAGGGATGACGGTATGGGAGTCCATGTAATAAAACAGCTTGAGAATCAAGGCCTACCATCTGCCATTGAACTGGTAGATGGGGGCACTTCTACCCTCAATATGTTAAGTTATTTTATGGACTACAACAGGGTCATAATTGTTGACTGTCTAAGGGGAGGTCTTGAGCCCGGAACCATATATAAAATAAAACCCCAGGATATCAAGAAATATAAAAAGGAAAATCTTTCAATACACGATGTGCAAATTCTTGATGTGGTTAATATGGCCAATATGATGGGCAAATTCCCTGAAGTTATAATTTTCGGGATAGAACCAAAGGAGATTGAGTTCAATCTTGAAATGACTGACATAATGAAGAGCAAAGTTCCTGAAGTTATAGAGCATATAAAAAAGGAACTTGATTAATTTAAGGTGATAGAATATGCATGAGACTGCCATTATGGAAGGTGCAATGGAAATTGTGCTGGCAAAAGCAAAGGAAAACAATCTAAGTAAAATAAATATCATTACTGCCAAGGTTGGAGAGTTATCTGGTGCGCTGCCGGAAGCACTTGTCTTTGCATTTGATGCCATATCGAAAGGTACAATTGCCGATGGTGCTCTGTTTAAAATTGACACGGTTAAAGCTACAGCCAAGTGTGAGCCTTGTGATATGATATTTGAGGTCGACAGCTTCAACAAGCTCTGCCCACGGTGCAATACATTCAGCAGAAATATATTGACCGGGTATGAGCTCTATATAAATACAATAGAAGGTGAATGAGATGAGCGAAATCAAAGTTGTAACAAATATGCTTAACGCAAATGATATACTTACTGCAAAGAACCGGGAGCTCTTAAAGGATAAAGGTATATATATACTGAACATGATGAGCTCCCCAGGCTCAGGAAAAACCTCTGTTCTTGAGAAGGTTATATCCAAGCTTAAGGATGAAATAAGGATTGCAGTAATTGAAGGCGATTTATACACAACCAAGGATGCTGCAAGGATAGAGGCCCAAGGAGTCCCTGTAGTCCAAATCAATACCAATGGAGCATGCCATCTGAATGCAAGAATGATAAAGGATGCATTGGAAAGTCTAGACCTTGATAGTATTGATTTATTAATTATTGAGAATGTTGGAAATCTTGTATGTCCGGCAGAATTTGAACTGGGTGAAGACACAAAAATAACTGTTTTAAGTGTGACAGAAGGAAACGATAAGCCGTTAAAATATCCATTGATGTTCGAAAAGTCAGAGGTAGTAATACTAAATAAAATGGACCTTATAAACTATACAAATTTCAATCTTGAAGAGTTTTATAATGATATAAAGTCTATCAATAATAATGCAATTGTATTTGAGACGTCCTGTATGTCCGGTCAGGGAATAGATGACCTTAGTGACTGGCTTAAAAATAAAATTAAAAATCAATTTAAAGGAGAGATTTAGTATGCCGCATATCGGATTTGGAGAACTGATTTTGATACTTGTTATCGCTTTGATTATTTTTGGCCCGGGCAAGCTGCCTTCTGTAGGTTCAGCTATTGGTAAAGCCTTCAGTGAATTTAAAAAAGCATCAAAAGACCTTACAAGCGAGGTAAGCGGTACAGCAAGTGAAAAAGAAAAGAGTGATGCTTCAAAAACTACCGTTGATGCCAATGAATAAAATAATACACCATCAGTTAAGGAGTTTTTCTCATGGCAGAGAATGAAAGTGTTCTAAAACAAGGCTTTTATGATGAAAGTATAATTACATCAGAGAATATTGTTGGTCTGGTTCGCTGGCTGGCTAAATTCCGTATAAGGTTAACTGCAATTGTCCTGGTTCCACTAATATTAGCTGTTGCAGTTTACTTTTTTGCAGATCGGATTCTGGCATTAATAACACTACCATTAAAAGGTCAAACTCTATTTTTTATGACTCCTGTTGACGGTGTAATGACTAAGATAAAGATTGCATTTTTTGGAGGAGTGATTATAGGCTTGCCGATAATTACATACCTTGTTGTATCTATGTTTTCATCAAAGCTCAAAAAGAATACACGGAGGAAGGTTTATTTTGCTGTTATTCCCTTTGCATCTTCAGCCTTTATAGCGGGAGTTATTTTTGCATGCAAGTTAATTCTACCTACAACAATTAAATTTTTAATAAGCTGCGGAAGTGACGTTCTAAAGCCTATGATAGCAGGAAGTGATTATGTTTCGTTTATTACTTTTTTCCTGTTATCTGTTGGGCTTGTGTTTGAGCTGCCTTTAGTATTGGTAGCACTGTCTAGGATTGGCTTCATTAAATCCAAAATGCTGATGAAAAAAAGAAAGATTGCAATAGTGATAACTTTTATCGTTCTGTCAATTTTAACACCTACACCAGATGCATTTACATTGTTGGCAGCGTCGCTTCCTGTACTATTCCTATATGAGCTTAGCGTATGGTGGATATTCATACTTGAAAAAATTGATGTAAAGAGGGAAAAAAGCTGTTTATAGAAGCATTACTGCTTATTTTACCTTATTCTTAGATGAAAGAAGAATTGAGCATGAAAAAGGGAATAAAAATAAAAGAAGATATCGATAAGCCTGTATATGACCATTTGTCGGAACTAAGGACAAGGCTGATTATAATATTTTCTTCAATGCTTATTGCCACAATATTTTTATATACAAAAACACCCTTTCTGATAAAAATGCTAAGCAACCCTATTTATGGGTTTAGATTGGAGTTTGCTTATTTTACAGTCACCGGTGCTTTTACTGCCAGGCTTAAGTTGGCCTTTATTGCTACAATTATTATCGTAAGCCCTTTAGCTTACCAACAGCTTATGGCTTTTATCGGACCTGGGCTGACAAAAGGTGAACGCAGGCTTGTTTACAACTCAATATTCTTTGTTGTCCCTGTTTTTATTACAGGTGCAGTTTTGGGATTTATTTTTATTGTACCTAAAGTGCTGAGTTTTCTAATATCTTATGGAAGCTCTTATATGGACCCTATGCTTTCAGGGGAGAAGTATTTAAGCTTTGTTGGGCTCTTATGTGTCCTTATCGGCATTATATCAACGATACCGGTTATAATGATTTTTTTAGGAAAGCTTGGTATCCTAAGCTCATCACTGCTTAAAAAAGTCAGGAAATTTATTATTTTTACAGTACTTCTAGGAGAGGGCATTATTGCAGGGGATTTGACGACTTTTATCATGATAGGTGTTCCATTTATTATTGTGTATGAGGCTAGCATCTTAATTGTTATTATAATAGAAAAAAGACGTAAAAGAGCTGAAAATAGAATGCTGAATGTTTTGGAAAAAAACACTTAGACCTTTAACTTAAGTATTTTAAAACATGTTTTACAATAAATTATTTCGAGGGATGATGGTTCTGACTAATGAAAAAACAAAAAGGTTTATAATCGATGTAAAAGGGATCGTCCAGGGAGTGGGCTTTCGGCCGTTTATTTATAATCTGGCAAGAACACATATAATAAAAGGCTCTGTTTCAAACTACCCAGGAGGAGTCAGGATAGAAGCGGAAGGTATCGAAGATATGCTTTTTTCATTCATACAAAAAATCAAGCTTGAAGCGCCTCCGTTATCCTATATTGAACACCTTAATTATGAAGAAGCTGATTTAGCAGGATATAAAGATTTCAAAATTCGTGAAAGCTCCCATGACAGTCCTCATGAAACACTTATATCACCGGATATTGCAGTTTGTGAAGACTGTCTTGGCGAGATGAATAACCCTGATGACAGAAGATATTTATATCCATTTATAAACTGCACAAATTGCGGACCAAGGTTTACAATAACCACAAATATACCTTACGATAGAGTAAATACAACCATGCAAGGGTTTAAAATGTGCAGGGAATGTGAAGACGAGTATAGTGACCCATTCAACCGAAGATATCATGCCCAGCCTACTGCGTGCAGCAAATGCGGGCCAAAGATTGTTTTATTGGACGGAGAGGGAAATATGGTTGCTAAGGGTCAGGAATTCAAGAAGGCTCATGAACTTTTTGCCGCTGGAAAAATAATAGCGGTAAAAGGACTGGGAGGATACCATCTGGCCTGTGATGCCAAAAACAGTGCTGCTGTAATGGAACTTAGGAGAAGAAAAATCAGGGACGGTAAACCCTTTGCCCTTATGGCCAAGGATATGGATACTGTCTATAAATACTGCTATGTAAATAAGAAGGAACAAGAGCTTTTACTCAGCATAAAAAAACCCATTGTACTCCTTGAACGAAAGTTAGAGTGTGATCTTGATGTTAGGAGTATTGCCTCTGACAGCAATAGATTAGGAGTAATGCTTCCTTATACTCCGCTGCAATATCTTTTGTTTGATGAAAATATTGACCTCTTGATAATGACAAGTGGAAATAAAACAGGAGAGCCTATCTTTTATAAAGATGATGAAGCCTTAAAGGGGCTTAGGAATATAGCTGACTATTTTTTAATTGGTAACCGGGATATCTATCTAAGGACGGATGATTCTGTAACCAGTGTTTTAGGAGATAAAGAATACATTATCAGAAGGTCAAGAGGGTATGTACCTTTCCCAGTGGATATTTCTATAAGTTTAGGTATGAAAGATGAGGCTTGGGTGCATACAAAACTTCCTTTTGTCCTGGGCTGTGGAGGGGAGCTTAAAAACACATTTTGTATAACAAAGGATAAAAGGGCATTTCTAAGCCACCATATTGGAGACCTGGAGAATATAGAGACACTGCGGTCCTTTGATGAAGGAATAGAGCATTTCAAAAGGATATTTAATGTAAATCCTGACATCATCGCTTTTGATAAACACCCTGAGTACCTGTCATCAAAATATGCAAGGGAAGCAGGAGGCCTTATAAAAGTACCTGTACAGCACCACCATGCACATATTGCTTCCTGCATGGTTGAAAACCGTGTCTCAAGTAAGGTTATTGGAATTGCTTTTGATGGTACCGGATATGGTGAAGACGGGCATATTTGGGGAGGAGAATTTTTCGTAGGAGATTATTCACACTTTGAAAGAGCAGCACATCTTGAATATGTTCCTTTGCCGGGCGGAGAAATCAGCATCAGAGAGCCCTGGAGAATGGCGCTTTCCTTTATATTAAAATATTTAAGCGAGGATATGATAAATAATATTGATCATTTTTTTAGCAGTATAGAGCCTTATAAAGTTGAAATGGTAAAGCACCAAATAATAAAAAAAATAAATACACCACTAACAAGCAGCATGGGACGGCTTTTTGATGGTGTGTCCTCATTATTAGGATTGTGTAATGCTATCGAGTATGAGGGTCAGGCTGCAATAAGACTTCAACAGATAGCAGATATAAGTACAAATCATGTTTATTCA
>JBMOLK010000045.1:0-2452 GCA_049325575.1 Bacillota bacterium
TCTTTGAACAGCTACCGAATATAGATATCAAGGATCAAAGTGCAATTGACATACTATTACCATGGTCAGTCAATCTACCAGATCGTTGTAGAGTGCCTAATAAGACTATAAAATAATCCTCACTTAAATCATAGGTGGGGACTATTTTACGCTTACAGTGATAATGATAGATTTCTTCTCATATAAGCTTCGAACTAATTGAAAAAATATGCTTTCTTTCTCCCTATCCATTTTAAGATATCCAAGTTCATCAATAATGATCAAGTCAATCTTGGCAAGTTTGACAAGCGATTCTTTTAAAGTGCCTTCAGAAGCTGATTTAGTAAGATTATTTATAAGATCTAAGGCATTTTCAAAAAGGACCTTTTTACCTAATTCACAAGCCCTTAACCCAATACCTGTTGCTACGTGAGATTTTCCAACTCCTGTTTTACCAATAAAAATAATGTTTTCGTGCTTATCTAAAAACTCTAGTGTTGAAAGCTCCTTGATTTTTTGAAGATTCTTGTAATTATGAAAACTGTAATCATATTCTTCCAAAGTTGTTATTTTCTCAAACTTAGCTGCCTTGATATTTCTTTGTGCTCGTCTTTGCTTTTTGCCCTCTTCTTCAGCACTAAGAAGAGTAGCAAGAAATTCCCTATATCCGAGCTTATTTTCTATTGCATTTTCAATTAATTCATTATACCGGTGTCTCATATCCACCATTTTGAAGGCCTTAAGCATTGAACTGATATATTTATCATCTGCATTAATCCCTGTATTTACATTCAATTTTGCCCCCCTCCTTCATAATATGACAAGTCTCTAGCTAAAGAATAGCTGCTAGTATTGGGATTTGCTTTGAAGTCAACGTTATCTCCAAAAACAATTTCAATATACTTATTCTTTAAGATATCCTTAATTCCATCAATATCAAAAATACTATTTTTAATGCAATAGTCAAGGATCTTATCAAGGCTTTCTACTGTGTATAATTCCCTAAGTTTTAGTATTTGTCTTGCATGATAACTCGGCTGTTGGAGAGCTTTTGATGCCAATTCAAGATATTTCTCACCAACTTTGAAGGTTTTCACAAGTTGTCTCTTAATCTCTGGTATAGATTTTGGAACTTTACTTGAAATTGGGGTGTAATGGTCATCAATTCTAAAAATCCCATTCTTTCCGTTCTTAACTGCAGGAGCATCAATAAGATTCATTTTCATATCGTATATTTCAATTTTATATCCATAAACGATACGGTATTGAACTTCTTTTCCAACATATTTTACAGGAACACTATATTTATTAGTGTCTATACTTACCAGAGAATCAAAACTTACATCTCTTTTAATTAAAGTTTCAATTATGAATCTCTTTGATGGTAATGGTAAAAGGCACGGCCATTCTTCTTTAAAAAATTCTTCCGGTATTCTCCTGGTTGTACCATGTACTTGTTTGCACCAATTACGTATAAATTCTTTTCCCATAAGATTTAGTTCCGTCATTGATTTAAAAGAGTTACCCTTAACAAACTGTTCTTCAATGTATTGGTACGGCTTCTCGATCTTACCTTTTGTCCTTGCCCTGTAAGGATTACAGGGATTTAACTCCATTCCCAAATGTGTTGCAAGCCTTAAAGCATCAAGATTAAACTTAGGTTCATTTTCACCATCGTTTTCAATAACAAGTGCTTTAGGGTTATCTGTAACCAATTCCCTTGTTACTCCTCCCAAATCTTCAAAAAGCTCTTGGATAGCTTCATATATGGCTTTTGCATCACATGTTAGTGAAAATGTAATTGCCTTCATCCTACTAGCACACAAGATCATGGTAAAGCAATATACTTCTTTTATTTCGTTATCAATGACCATTTTGTAAGTAGACCAATCAAATTGAGCTTGATCTCCTAAAGGTGTTTCTACCCTTACCGTTGCTTTTTTTGTAACCTCTCTTTTTTCATCCTTCAGAGTTTTCAAATATCTATATAATGGACCTGTGCTTCCTTCATATCCTATTTTCTTAAGTTCGTTGAATATTCTAGTCCCGATAAAATCATATTCAGGATTTAGATACCAGGTTTTAATTTGTTCTTTGAAGGGGTCAATTATTGATACGTACACGGCTCTATAATATTTCGGCTCACTTTTTTGAAGCAGCAGGCTTTTTACAGTATTTTTAGACATTTTTAATTGCTTAGCAATTTGTTTGATTTTGACCCCTCTCTTAAATAGTCTTTTTACGGCTATCCAATCTTGCACATCCTTCACCTCTTTTATCCCTCCACATGTTAATCATGGGAATAGGATACATATGTTTTGTCATGGGGTCAATTTTAATTGTAAATTGAACTATACCCCAAAAGGTGGACATTTTCTTGTAAAATCATCTGAAATCTCACTATTTTTCTAATTTAATTTCCTCATTATATTTATTCATCTTTATACTTTTATACTGCGATGGTGTTAAATAA
>JBMOLK010000046.1:0-2446 GCA_049325575.1 Bacillota bacterium
TAGAAGAGAAATAGCAGTAAAGATACTGCTGGAAATGATTATGGGAAGAAGCTCAAGCCTTTATACCGAGCTATATAATGAAGGACTTATCAACAATACTTTTGAGTTTGATTACAATATAGAAGAAAGCTATGCCTTTTCTGCTTTTGGGGGTGAGTCCAGAGACCCTGTTTTAGTAAAGGAAAGAGTGCTAAATGAAATAAGGAATCAGAAAAATAACGGACTTAATAAGGATAACTACGAACGTATAAAAAAATCTATGAACGGGAGGTTCATAAAACAGTTAAACTCTGTGGAAAGGATTTCTCATATGTTTATATCCGTGTATTTTAAAGAGGTTAATATGTTTGATTATATGGATATTTATGATAAAATGTCTTTTGACTACGTTAAAGAAGTGTTTAGCCAACACTTTACGGAAGATAATTTGGCTTTATCTGTTATAAAGCCTGTATAAAAAAGGGGGATAAAAATGAACGAAGTAAATATTGTGGAGTTTCCAAAGCTTGGGTTGGAGTTTACTGTTAATAAAATTGCCTTCAGTATATTCGGTTTAAATGTATACTGGTACGGTATTATTATTTCTATAGGGTTCATTACTGCCATTTTTCTTGGAATGAGGAATAGCAAAAAGTTTGGCATAGATCCTGATAATGTTGTGGATCTTGTTCTGTTTGCGGCTCCGGCGGCTATTATAGGTGCAAGACTCTACTATGTGATATTTAATTGGGGGGAATTTAACGGAGATATAGTTAAAATTATCGATATTAGAAGAGGTGGATTGGCTATTTACGGGGGTCTTATTGCAGCAGTACTGGTTACATATATATTTGCAAAGGTAAAAAATATAGAACTTTTAAAGCTTTTAGACTTTGGAATTCCGTATTTTATCCTTGCACAGGCCATCGGCCGCTGGGGTAATTTCGTGAATCAGGAAGCCTTTGGGGGTAACACTGACCTCCCCTGGGGGATGAGAAGCGGGGCTACAAGGAGCTATCTTCAGAGTCTCCGTCAGAGTGGTCTGGATGTCAATCCTGAGCTTCCGGTTCATCCGGCATTCCTTTATGAGTCCCTTTGGAACATTGGAGTATTTCTTTTCCTTATATGGTACAGGAAAAGATACAAAATTCGCGGTGAAGTATTCTTTTTGTACATGATACTTTATGGGATAGGAAGGGCATGGATTGAAAGCTTAAGGACGGATAGCCTTTATATTGGACCATTTAGAGTTTCTCTGCTTCTATCTCTTGTCTTTGTGGTAGTATTCAGTATTGTATTTATCATAAGGCGCAGAAGAAATTCCAATGAAGATTCCCTAAAAGATGACATGTATTAACAAAAATATTACATTATTATTACATTTTACGAACTTTGTTGACTAGTGACTGGTAATTTTTTATAATTAAAAGACGAAAAAATAAATAGGTGTCGTAAAATTAGTTTTTTAGTCGTGCTTGAGGACTTACAAAAGAAAAATGGTGGTGTATAAAATGAACCAACTAAAAATTCAGGCCCTCCAAACCCAGCTTAATCGTATGATTGATAATGGTGACGATTATTCGAAGATATATGAGCTAAGTGTCCAGCTTGATTCTCTTATAGTTCAGTATTACAATGAAATACTAAGAGAAAAAGATTCCAACTAGCATCATATTTGGTAAGAACCTTAAAGCCCACTTATAAATTACTGCTTTAAAAGCTTCACTTAAGACGCTCCATACCCTTTGAAAGTTAAATATTAGTATCGATTGACAATGCATAAATATAAAAATATAATTATAATAAGCATAAGCGTAATAACTACTGTTAAGCCATTTTATCAGGCAGGCTTGACAGTAGTTTTTAGTTAGGGTTTATCTTTGCTTTTATATATAATTCGAAGGTGACTTTTATGTATTTTGTTGAAAAAACAAAAGATTTTAATTTTTTTAAAAGATTTGATTATCCTTTGTTTATTGCTGTGATCATTTTGTCGGTTATTGGCAGTGTTGTTCTAAGCAGTGCTGTCAATACTATGAGCAGCGGCAGAAGGATGCTTATGGTTCAAGTTGGCTGCCTTGTAATAGGTGCAGTACTGTCCGTTCTGATCAGCTTTATAGACTACAAGGACTTCAGGGTGCTTGGAATACTGTTTTATATCTTTACAATTGCACTTCTTGTTCTTGTTCTTATCATAGGTACTGGTGACAATTTAGGAAGCAGAAGCTGGCTTAATGTTGCGGGTTTTAGTTTTCAACCATCAGAACTTGCAAAAATATCCTTTATACTTGTTTCATCAGTGTTCCTGGAGAGGATATATGATGGGCAAAAGAATAAAAATGCAAATATTGCAAAACTTCTGCTTTACTCTGCAATACCTATGGCGTTGGTTCTTGCACAGAAGGATTTCGGAACCACCATGGTGTTCGTGTTTGTGTTCTTTGTCATGGTATTTATATGCGGGCTG
>JBMOLK010000047.1:0-20699 GCA_049325575.1 Bacillota bacterium
AAAAGTTTGTGTCTTTGACCGCATCCTTAAAGACAAAAACGACTCCGCTAAAGGCCGATGCTGAAACAATAGCTGTAATAATCTGATACAAGTCGAACTTTGAAAGGGCCAGTATTATAGCCATAAGTACCGCGAAGATAACAATCCACCATACATCAGGGTTTCCTTTAGAGAAAATGGCTGATATGAAACTCTTAGGCAGCGCTACGTATGCAAATGATGCAGTTGAGAGTGTAAATAGTATTACCAGGTTTTTATTGAGTTTTGCAAGAGACCATACAGTAATAATGAAGAAGGCTAGAATTCCAACCCACCATACTGCAGGATTTCCAATGGTAAAGATTTTTGATGCCATACCGGGGTCAAGGTCGCTTCCAAAATAGAAGGCCATGGGTTTTACCATGATAGGCCACTCCCACCAGGCAGACTGGTAAGGGTGTGTAGCTACAAGGTCTTTATGATAATTGAGCATATCCCGGGAGTTTCTGATAAAGAGGTCAATTCCATGACCCGGACCAGGTACCTGCATCCAGGGGATATATGAAAGAAAATATATTATCCCGGGAATTATGATAAAGAACACTACACAACAGGCAAGTGTTACAGTTAAGTGCATAGGGTAGTTTTTAATCCAGGAATGTTTTTTTGACTTCTTACTAACAAGCCTTTCATAATCAATAAATTCTCCAATCTTGTTAATGAAGAAAAGCAGTGCAAGCCCTGCAGCACCATATAGGGCTATCCACTTGCTGGCTACACCAAGACCAAAGAACAAACCGCTTAGAAACAAAGGTTTTAATGAATCCTTAAGTCCCAATACATAGGACTTGTTCATAAAGTAGTCATACATATAGTAATACATAAGAATAACGAACAGAGTAACGTAGCTGTCTATGGTTGATATCCTGGTTTGGCTAAAGTGCATAGAATCAAACATCATAAGAAACGCAGCAGAGAAGGCAAAGAATCTCTTATGGAACACTTTTTTGCCAAAAGCATACATAACCGGCACCATAGCCACACCAAACAATGTACCTACTATTCTCCAGCCAAAAGGCACCATTCCAAATATCAGAACACCTAAGGCTATGAATACTTTTCCAAGGGGTGGATGTGTAGTTTCAAAAACCTCTAACCGATGAATAAATTCAAATGCAGTCCTTGCATGGTAGATTTCATCAAAATACATACTGTTCTTATATGAAGGTCTAAAAGCGAATTTATCAGACTCGTCAAAAAGATTCTCCACACTACCTTGGCTTCTACTTTCTACATTTTTTTCAATTACTTTAATGTTTTTTATAGGCTCTGTACTTCCGGTCTCAACGATACCTATTTCGTTAAGTGTTCCGCCGGCAACATCTACAATGAATTTTAGCTTATTAGTATTGACAGGAGCAACGTCTATATATTTCCATATAAATATATCTTTCTTTTCTATAGTGGCAAGATGTTTGAAATTCTGACTTTCATCCAGGTATTCGACTCTTAGCTTGGCTTCTGCATCTCTATCGCTTCCAAGGCCACAGTAGAAATATACTCTTGAAAGAGTAGCATTCTTGCCTAAATCAACTGTAAAGCTTTCTCCTGGCACAGATGGAAGCCAAGAGGTAGTAGGAACCTTAAGGTCACCCAGATTATACAACGCTATAACAAGGTAAATAAGTGTCATTACACCCATTATTATAAAGTCTGTTTTATCAAACTTTACCTTTATTCTTTCAAATATGGTAGATGCACCTTCGCTTTCCGAACCAGCTATACTGTCAGGCGCGCTTCCATTGACTTTCTTAACAGCACCGGTTTTCTTACCTTTAAATACCATAAAGAATACAAAAGCAAGTAGTAAGGCAAAAAACACAAGTGCTGCAATAATTAAGTAATTATTATTCCCAGTGCCCGAATTATCCTGTGTCGTAGTTCCAGAGTTGTTTGGATCCAGATTTACCGCTGTTTTACCAGGGGGAAGGCTGTCAAGCTCCACTACCTCAACATCATCAAACCAGGCCTTACCGGTATTTGTACTGCCATAACCCCCCAAGCCTACTGTAAGGGTGAAGCTTTCCTGATTCTTGCTGGTAATACCGTAAAGCTCAACGTATTCCCATCCGGTGCTTGTCCCTCTTATATCTCTAGAGGTATCAAGAGAACCGTCTATTGAGAGGTTTGCACCTTTAAACTCGGTGCCTACGTTCTCGGTCTTGATCCAGCAGGACATTTTATAATACGAGCTTCCCTTCACGCTGATAGGCTGCTTGTATCTGGAATCATTTGCTGAGTTGTTTATGATACAAGCACTTTTGGTACCTGTGTTGTACTGGGTTTCATCAAGGGTAAACTGTGTAACGCCGGCATTTGTATCCCAGGCGTTTGTGGACCAGAAGTGGATACTTTCAGAGCTTCCTTCTTCAAAACCGGCATTTTTTACTATGTTTTCACCCTGTGCAAACGTAGTAGTAGCCAAAACAAGCTGCAAAAGTACCACCAGTATTAAACAAACCTTTAAAAATTTCTTTGACACTTTTTGTGCACCCCCACTAAAATTTAAAATATTTAAACAAAAGTATGAAAATCAGATTGTCAGGTTATTCACACTTTTGTTGTTATCGGAAATTATCCTTATTGAGCCGCTTTCTGTTTTGACTGGCTCTTAGCTGCCGCCCTGGTGTTAAACTTAAAGTCAAAAATATAAAGTTTGTTCCTTACTACAGTATCTACGGCCACCCAAATGAGGACTGCCAGCAGCAATACGTTCACAAAGGATACTACAAGCAGGGTTGTATCATCTGCAGGAACATGAGGATAGTCGGTTAGCAGCATCCTGGATAATACATCCTGGGTATTTATAAATACTGTTGCGGTAAATCCACCAAACAGAGCCAGAAATCTTATATCCTTAAGTGAAATATAAGCAATCAGAGCTAAAGCTACGGCAGGGAACATATATCTTTCGTGCATTCTTGTCCATAGCACGAAGATACCTACAATCTGCACAAGGGCTGTAACATCTGTCACCCCGGAGTTTTTAGCTTTATAGTAGAGGAATGGAGTGAGCACACAGCATATAGCAAAGAAGAATATCCAGCCCCAGGTACTGTAGCTTAGTACAAAAAATATTTCGGAGTCCTGCCTAAGATTTGCACCTAACAAACCAAATAGATTGAATGCATTAAGTGTAGCATAGGTGTACCCGTCTTTGGTTTTCATATATAGGTCATAAATCCATAACGGACTCTTACCAGAGGAGAAGGGAAGTAATATTGCTACTGTAGTTATAAGTCCATATACAGTAGATAATACAATGTTTTTTATATTTTTCCTCTTAAACAATTCAATAACCAGCTCACAACCAAGTACAGGAAGGAAAATGATTGCCTGAGGCTTCATCAGCACGGCAGCTGCAAAGACTGCAGTAGCAAGGGGTTTCTGCTCTGCCTTGATTAGCATAAGAGCAATTATAATCATCATTGTAAAGAAGGAGTCTACCTGGCCCCATAAAGTAGAGTTCAATAGTACTGCAGGATTAAATACATATAAAGCAGAGAGCAGCAGACCAAACTCCGGTTTAAACTGTTTAGAAGCCATTCTGTATATTAGATATGCTGTTACTACGTCTGCAATAATTGAAGGAAGCTTTATCAATAGAAGATATGAAGACGAATTATAAGCCATATTGAAAGCTTTTCCTATAGTTCCGATTATTGAGAGAATCAGTATATAAAATGGTGGATAGTCAACAAACATACCAGTGTTATAAAAGTTCGGCAGGTCATTAGCAGCAGCATTTGCCCATGCTTTGAAGCAGCCTATGTCAACAGAGAAACCCTCTATAATGGGCGCAACTATTATTCTAATGATCAAGCCTGCACCAAGAAGCAGAGGAAGGTAAAGCTTTTCTCTTCCTGTTGCCATTTTTATCATGTCTTTCTTAATTAGATAAAAGAGCAGCAAACCTATTATGAAAAACGCTGCAGTATAAGTATACATGGAAGAGATATCCTTGTTTTTAGGGACCGGATTGTTATTTGAAGTGTTTGGAGTCTCTTCTCTGTAAAATTTTACTGAGCTTATACCTGAAGGTATCTTATTTACCTTTTCAACAGATACATCATCAAACCAGGCTTTTCCCGTATTGGTACTGCCGTATCCTCCAATACCTACTGTAAGGACAAAGCTATCCTGTTTCTTTTCTGTTTTTCCATAAAGCTCGACATATTCCCAATCGGCATTTGTACCTCTGATATCCTTTGAGGTATCAAGTATCCCGTCAATTGATATATTTGCACCTTTCATATCTGTTCCAATGTTTTCTGTTTTTATCCAACAGGAAATTTTATAATAAGAATTACCTTTTACTTTAATTTCCTGTCTGAGTCTTGAATCATTTACGGAATTGTTTATGATACATGCACTTCGGTTACCGGAACGAAAGGTAGATTCATCTATTAGAAACTCTGTTACACCATTATTGGTATCCCAGGTACTTTTATCCCACCCGTTAAGATTCTGAATGGAACCTAGTTCAAAACTGTCGTTTTGAACCAGGTTTGAACCATCTGCAAAAACAGGAATATTCATAAAGATTATAATTATAGCAATCAGTAAGGTTACTGCTTTTTTCATATTAAGCCTCCAAGTACATTTAAGGTATAAAGATTTACATTAAACCTTTATAGTATGTTAATCCGATTTATTGACCTTTCTTATACTAAGAACGGTACAATTCTAGTCATCATATTTAAACTCATCAACTTCATCTTCATTATTCTTGGCGGGATTATCTTTGTTTGTGTCTTGATTGGCATTGCTACTCTCTGAAGGTGCTTTTCCTGTTTTAAAAGTATTATAGACAGCAACACCTACTACAATAACTGCAATAAGAAGTACGATCCATACGACATTACTTAAACCACCCTGGTTTTGATTGTTTTGGGCATTATTGTTGGAGTTACTGCTGTTTTTATTGTTGTTACTGCTTCCGGATTCTTGATTGTTAAGCTCTGTAACTATTGCTCCGTCCGGTATTTTATCAACCATCTCCATTTTTACCGTATCAAAGGATGCTTTACCGGTGTTTACTGCTCCATATCCACCAACACCGATAGAAACATTGATAGTTTTTATGCCTTTACCGATTATGACGTACATTTCGACGTACTCCCATTTTCCATTCGTTCCCTTAATGTCTTTAGAGGTTACCAGCTGACTTCCTATTGAAAGATTTGCACCTTTACCTTCATTACCAACATTTTCTGCTTTTATATGGCAGGAGAGTTTGTATTTCGTATTCTCTTTTACATTAACAGCCTGCAGGTATCTGCTGTCGCTTTTTTGATTGTTTGTAATTGTTACATATTTGCCGCCATCCTGGGGGTCTGCTGTTTCAATTTTAAAATCTACTGCTCCCGGGTTTTGATCCCATGCTTCCATAATCCAGCCAATAGGTGCGCCGCCTTTTTCCTCTTCGAAAGAAGGATTCTGTAAGAGATTTTCACCTTCTGCATATACTCCTGATGAAAATGTAAGTACCGATAAAGTGATGATGAATAATAGAGCCGCTTTTTTTAACATATTTTTTACCTCCGTTAAAGTTAAAGTTTATAAAATTAATTAAAATTCCAGTACTGTATAATTTAAAAAACGTTAAACGTTTTTAGGTAACTCTTCCAAACATCTTAAGCACTTTAGTTCAAAATTTATATTGAAACAAAGCTTAATAAACTATTTAATTCACATCATTGGACCTTAAATATTTCTATACCGTCCACAGAGTTGATGTAAACACGCTCAAAATTATCTCTTATCAAGGACTCATTCAAATTGTATTTCTTATCGCGCCCTGTTCTATTTGCTTCTTCAATTACAATGTAACTGATGTTGTTTTCCTTAGCCAGCTTTCTTACCCTTTGGATGTCTGTACCACCATATATTTCGTTTACTATAGCTTCTCTAGCATCAGTATTATAACCTGCAGACCAGGCAAAGTAAGGCCAACCGAAATAGATTTTTCTGCCTGCAAGCAAAATGGGATGAGACACATGAACATATGTGAGAAAAACATCATCCGGCTTTGCTTCTTCTATAGCCCACTTTGTTACAGGGTGATAAACCTCCATTGCTGCTCTTCCTTTGTCGATGTTATTTAATGTAATAAAGTCTATGTATCCCGTTACAGTCATTGCAAAGAGCAGAACACCTGCTGT
The DNA here is from genome assembly GCA_049325575.1 of Bacillota bacterium. GTDB lineage: Bacteria > Bacillota > Clostridia > Acetivibrionales > Acetivibrionaceae > JBMOLK01. The sequence continues at coordinate 6,204 of JBMOLK010000047.1, forward strand.
TATTTTAACAAGAATATTTTTGTACGTAAACATGCGATATAAAAAGAATGCCGCAAATATATTAAGCAGAATGATTGACATAAAAACATATTTGTGGTTGACTGCCATATCCGGCGTAAGCTCTATGGTGGTAGCCATAACCAGCGGCATTATGAAAGCAATGGCAAGCCATCTGCCGCCCTTAGGTATAAATATAAGTCCAAGTATAAGAATGATAGGAAGAATACCGAAAAGCTCAAAATAATATCTTACTATACTAAGAATATCCTTTCCTTGTGCCAGAAAGCCGGGGGAGTACCTTGGGTCTGCAGCAGAGCTCCCTGGACCGATGAAAAATGCCGATTCCAGGAGTGTAAGGCCTACTCCGAGAACAGCGATAATAAGGTATTCCAGCCTGTGCTTTGAAAACAGAGCCATCACAAACAGTATTGGAAGTGTTCCAACCACAACAGCACCGTTCCAGAAGCTCAAAAGTCCCAGTATTAGCCCTATAAATATGGGCCGTAGCCAGTTATCGGGTATCCAGGAATTGGCCTTAAAGAAAAACTCTTTAATCCAGCAGCTTATATAAGCGTTTACACGGCTTGTGCTTATGGAGAAGCCTTTATTATTATCCGTGTTGGGTAAACTGTTGTTAACTTTTTCAGCTGCGTTACTGCATAAAGTCTCTGACAGTTTCTCTTTAGCCTTCTTTATAAAATGTACCATTTTTCGAAGTAAAGGCAGCTGTATAATGATTATCAGAATCATTATACCAAGAGCAAAGGGAAAATGTCTCTGGTTTATAAAGGTTTTTTGTGCCCAGAGGCCCCATTCTTCATGACTGGTTTTACCTATGTGTGTTGTTATGGAAGAAAGACCTGCGAAAGCTTTATCCAATCCGTTTTCACCAAAATAAATAAAAGCAGCAGGAGAACTTCTAAATATATACATGAATACAGATATAAACCCGATCCATTGTTTACCGGTTAGTACAATGGCAAGAGAATAAAGAAGCATTAGAAACGAAACCATGGACAGAATGCTTGGAAGATTAAACGCCCAATCTATCCTCATTCCAAGGAATTCAAGGTTGCCTGCGAGAAATTGAAACATAAAGTGATAACGTACATTGCCATCGGGAAAATGAGGATACTCTGTTGGGAAATTCGAACCCAATGAAAATGAACGTATCATGGATAGGTGAGGTCCGAAGTCACTATAAACGGAATAACCCACAAACATCAATTTGCCGTTTGAACTAAAGGAATGAAAAATCAAATAACCGTATATTGCAGTTACTGCAATTATAAACAAAAGCTCAAGCCCATAGTTTCTAAAGTAGTTTTTATATTGTTCAAATCCTGCATTTTTTATGGCATTAATCCCGGTCATATAACCTCTTCTGTTTAAAATAATAAAGTAAACCGATAAAGCCGAAAAAAAGGCAAAAGAGATTAAGTTTCCTGTAAAGAGTGGGTTTTCTGAAGACCTAAACACATATGAAGCAAAATACGTGAACCAGGTCACAATTAGTGTCCCAACCAGAAATGAAGAAGGCAGTAAAGCCATCCAGGTATGAAGCTTTGTAGGTTTTCCTTCCAGAGTTCCTACGTTGGACAGGTTAAATAGCCCTGGCAAAACTCTTTTTAGGACGTTATACCCGAAGAACACAGCAAGAATCAGATAAAGAACCCCCAACATATTCTAAAAGCCCCCAATACAAAACCAGTTTAATAACAAAAGTTTATTAAGTATATAAAACAAGATAATAACCTTTACATAATTTCTTATTAAAAATCAGCTATTGACTTTAGCCTTTTCAGTTTTCACTTTCTCGCTTACTATATATCTTGGTCTAAATTTGACCTCATCAAATATTCTTGCTATATATGTACCTATAATACCAAGACTAATCATTAAAGTGCTGCCGATAATCAGCTGAAGCAGAATAACAGTTGTAAAACCGCTTACAGCTATCCCCCTGAACTTCATGTACAAAGTCTGCACGCCCAGGATAAACGATCCTGCCAGAAAAAGCATCCCCATCAGAGTTACCAACTGCAGAGGAAGGGATGAAAAGGAAGTAATGGCGGTGATTGCTAGTTTAAAAAGTCTTATAATGGACCACTTGGAAGTACCTTCGGTTCTTTCTGCTACCTCAAATGAAACAGAAGTTCTTTTAAAGCCTACCCATGCGGACATAGCCCTGAAGAATGTGTTGCGTTCCTTCATGTTACCCCATGCGGATACCACCCTTGAATCAAGCAGCTTGAAATCAGATGCCCCGTTTAAGTCAAAGCCTGACATCTTTTTTAATACATTATAAAAAAGTAAAGCTCCGATTTTATTTTTGAGGCTTTCTTTACCTCTGGAGGATTTGACGCCTTCTACAACATCAAAGCCTTCATCTCTCCAAAGTCTCACCATCTCAGGTATTATTTCAGGCGGGTGCTGCAGGTCTGAATCCATAACAATACAAGCATCGCCTTGGGCTGCCTCAAGGCCTGCGCAGAGGGCAGCTTCCTTTCCAAAATTGCGGCTTAATTTTAGTGCGCAAAGGTTGGAAAGAATTGAGGATAAGTTTCTCATTTCCTCCCAGGTATTATCACGTGAACCGTCATCTACGAGAATAAACTCATGATTAATATTATTATCGGATAAAATCTTATTGACGGTATGTATATTTTTATAAATCTGTTTACCTTCGTTATATACCGGAATAACTACTGATATTAAATAATTGTCCATACATTCCACCTTATGTTCTATAAATTACTTTCTTATAAACGATAAAATTCCATGATATCAGAACGCCCTGAAGCAGGGGCTTTGAGATCAGCGCAGGAATTCCAAAAACTCGCGTGAAAACATGCCAAAGACCTATATTCCCAACAACCAGATTTACAGTAAAAAGTATTATATAGAAAAATAGTTGCTCGCCCATGTTGCCTTTAGACTGAAAAGACCAGAATCTGTTTACAAGGAAGACAAGCCAGAACATTATTACATAGACAATTACATTTGCAACTTTGTCATTGATAGACAAGACTTTCAACAACACAAAAAAAAGTGTCCACTCTATGGAAAAAGAAGTGAAACCTGTTACTAAATATTTCTTAAACTGAGATATAGACTTTTCTGTAAAAAAATCAGAGAAAAACTTATGTCTCTTAAGTATCTCAATTAATGCGCCTGCAGCCATACTTTCCTCCAAAGTATCGATAATATTTTTAGTCCCGAAATAAAAATTTTGATTATTTTGACACAATAATCAAAATGTTGCTTCGAGAAATCAATTATAAAAGTATCTTTAGTTACATAAAAGCGACAAAAATATATCAACACCTGTGTATATTATAGCAGTTATATCGACAATAAGCAATTTTATTTTTAACATTTATACCATATCGTCTTAAATATAAGTGTAGTTTAAAGTAAACATCAAGCCTTATTGTTTAGTTTCTGCTTAAGCAGTGCAAGCTCCTGGGTTAGCCTGGTGATCCTTTCAGACTGCTTTGAGATAACAACAGTAGTATTAAGACTGTAAATAATTAGATAGACAAGACCGAAGAGAAACAATAATGAAGGTGGATTTTTAATATCAAGCCACCTGGAGAAGGTATTTATAAATCTAGGCGTACTCGATAAAATAATCAGTATTATGCTCATAAGAATCCAAAGCAGTGAATAACGTTCCTGGAGCTTATTTTTCCTGACAAGCTCAATCACTATAAGAAGAAAAAATACACTAAAAAGTATCGATATTGAATATACATTTACAGCCATTTAATAAACCTCCTTTATTCTTCGGTAGACCTTAATGTACCTATAACAAGGGAAAGGCTGACTTTGATCATATAGTATAATGAACGAAGGGTTGTGATAGAGGATTTTCCTCCCTGGCGCTCAAACATCTGTACCGCAAGTTCCGTGATTTTGAAGTTATTTCTTTTTAGTTTGACCAGAACATCAACCTCAGGATAATCCACAGGATAGCAGTTGGCAAAGAAGCTTATCACCTTTTTATTTACAGCTCGGAAGCCCGAGGTGGTATCTTTAAGCTTCTGGTTTATTAGTATGCTTACAAGAAATGAGAAAAATATCATACCCATTCTGCGGAATACTGCCGATCTATAGCAAGTTTTGCTGACGTAGCGTGAACCCAGGACTACATCCGCTGTATTGCTTAGTATAGGTTCCAGTAAATCATTTATAAATGAGGGGTCATGCTGACCATCCGCATCAACCTGAATTGCAACATCATAATCATTGTCTCTGGCATAAATATATCCTGTCTGCATGGCGCCTCCAATACCCAGATTATATGGAAGCTCTATTACAGTTGCTCCTGCTTCTCGTGCTCTTTCTGAAGTATTGTCTTTTGAGCCGTCATTTACAACCAGTATGTCTGCTTGAGGAGCATGGATACTTATGCGCCTTACAACATTTCCTATGGTTTTTTCCTCGTTGTATGCAGGAATAATTGTGAGAATCTTCACCGGTGCACCTTCTTAGCAATATAGTAATAAAATATAATAGATAATTATCTATTGTTCATCTATTATATTTTGGATTAAAATATCATATTTTATTAACCATACATAAAATTTTTTTAATTCGACCCGTGCTGGGTTGCTATGTAAAGAATGTATGTTATAATAGTTTAAGAGTAAAAAATGCAAGATTGAGTTTGGGAGGTTGCAATATGAAATTTACAAAGATGCATGGGCTAGGCAATGATTATATATATGTAAATTGTCTTAATGAGACTGTGGAAAATCCTTCCGAGCTTTCTAAAATTGTCAGTGACAGGCATTTTGGAATTGGTTCTGACGGTCTTGTGTTGATTATGCCTTCACAGATAGCAGATTTTAGAATGAGAATGTTTAATGCAGATGGTTCGGAAGCAGAGATGTGCGGGAATGCTATAAGATGTGTAGGAAAGTATGTTTATGACAACGGTTTGACAAAAAAACAGGTGGTTACTGTTGAGACTCTTGCAGGCATAAAGGTTCTGGAATTAAGTTTAAAGGATGGCAAGGTTGAATTGGTGAAGGTGGATATGGGTGAACCGATTTTGGAGCCTTCAAAGATTCCTGTAGCAAGTGACAAGGAATTATTCAAGTCCGAGCCGGTTGCTGTGGATGGCAGGGAGTTTAAAGTGACGTGCGTTTCAATGGGGAATCCTCATGCAGTGGTTTATGTTGACAGCGTAGATAAGTTCCTTCTTGAAGTAATAGGCCCAAAGATGGAGACACACTGCCTTTTTCCTAAAAAGATAAATGCAGAATTTGTTGAAGTGATTGACAGGACTACCTTGAAAATGAGGGTTTGGGAAAGAGGCTCAGGAGAGACCTTGGCCTGTGGAACCGGAGCTTGTGCTGTGCTGGTGGCTTCAGTTCTAAACGGGGTTAGTGATAGGAAGGCCACTGTAAAGCTTCTTGGGGGAGACCTGATTATTGAGTGGAGTGAAAAAGATAACCATGTTTATAAGACAGGACCTGCAACTAAAGTATTTGATGGTGAAATCCATATATAGTAACAAACAGACTTTTAAAGAGAGGAAGATTAAAAATGGCACTAATTAATGAGAACTATTTAAAACTCCAGGGCAGCTATCTTTTTGCAGAAATAGCAAGAAGGGTAAACAAGTTTAAAGATGAGAACCCTGATGCGAAGATTATAAGGTTGGGTATCGGAGATGTTACAAAGCCTCTTGCACCTGCAGTTATTGATGCTTTGCATAATGCAGTGGATGAAATGGCAAAGGCGGAAACTTTTAGAGGATATGGACCTGAACAGGGTTACAGTTTTATAATTAATAAAATTATTGAAAATGACTATACTTCACGGGGAATAAAGCTTGATGAAGATGAAGTGTTTGTAAGTGACGGCGCAAAAAGTGATACGGGTAATATTCAGGAAATATTCGGACTGGATAATATAATTGCAGTTACAGACCCGGTTTATCCGGTCTATATAGACAGTAATGTTATGGCTGGAAGGACAGGAGCATTTACCGATAAAGGACGTTTTGACAAGATTACTTATCTTCCGTGCAATGCAGAGAATAATTTTACTCCAGAGCTTCCAAAGAACAAAGTTGACATGATATACCTTTGCTTCCCAAACAATCCAACGGGTATGACATTGTCAAAGGAAGAGCTTAAGAAATGGGTTGACTATGCTAAGGAAAACAAGGCCATAATTCTTTTTGACTCCGCGTATGAAGCATTTATACGTGAGAAGGATGTACCACACAGCATATATGAAATAGAGGGTGCAAAGGAAGTTGCAATTGAATTCAGAAGTTTTTCAAAAACAGCAGGATTTACAGGAACAAGATGTGCATATACCGTTGTTCCTAAAGAAGTAGTTGCTTATACAGCAAGCGGTGAAGCTCATCAACTTAACAAACTTTGGAACAGAAGACAGACAACAAAGTTCAACGGAGTACCTTATATAATTCAGCAGGGGGCTGCTGCAGTTTTTACAGAGGAAGGACAGAAGCAGATAAAGGCTACAATAGATTATTATATGGACAATGCGAAAATAATCAAAGAAGGCCTGGAGAGTACAGGTCTTAAGGTGTTTGGAGGGGTAAATGCTCCTTATATATGGCTTAAGACGCCTAACAACCTAAGCTCATGGGAGTTTTTTGATAAACTGCTCAACGAAGTTAATATTGTGGGAACACCAGGGTCAGGGTTTGGACCTAGCGGTGAAGGTTACTTCAGGTTAACTGCTTTCGGAAGCAGAGAAAATACCGAAGAAGCTATTGAGAGATTTAAGACAAAATTGAAAATTTAAAAAATGCTTAACACTTAACAAAAAGAGCTTGAGGAGTCTCAGGTTCTTTTTTTGTATTTTAAAATAGTTATAGACATATACTAAGTGCACAGAAAACAGATAACCTTCTTTTTTCTTTTGGTCTATTGAGAAGCAATAAGGACGAAAGAGAAAACTAAGTATCAAACATTAGAATTCAAACTTTTTAATATAAGTTGGGTGAAATATGAACTTTAGAAGAAGTATTTTTTATATTTGTTCGGTTCTTGCGCTGATTTTATTTGTAGATGGGGTTTTTACCCTGTATACAATGAATAAGGAACAGCAAAATACAGAGTTTCGCAGTAAGTACAATCCTATAGAGATTGTTAGAAGAAATATAGGGCAGAAGGAAGAAGCTCCACAATGCTTAAACCTTCTTATCCTGGGACTGGATGAGGAGGAAGTCAGGTCCGATGTGATTGCACTGTTAAACTATCGTCCTAAGGAAGGGAAAATCAATATATTATCAATTGCAAGGGATACCAGAGTAAAGGCGAAAGGCAGGTTCATGAAGATAAATGCTCTTATAGGAACTGGCGGGGAGCGGCTGGTAGTTGAAAAGGTAGAAGAGATAACAGGGCTGCCGATAAACTACTATCTCACATTGAACTTCAAGGGGTTTAGGGAAATTATTGATACTTTAGGAGGGGTAGAAATAGATGTACCCTTTGATATGGAATATGATGACCCGTATCAGAATTTACATATTCATATCAAAAAAGGTAAGCAGGTTTTGGATGGAGCAAAATCTGAACAGTTTGTAAGGTATAGAAAAGGCAACCATAAGGGGCAAGGATACCAGGATGGAGATATTGGAAGAATAAAGATTCAACAGCAGTTTATAAAAGAGTTTATAGAACAAAAGATTAAAGTAAGATATATACTTAAAGCCAATGATATTTTTTTTATTCTCAAGGATAATATGAGGACTAATATAGAGATTAGCGATGTAAATCACTTCATCAAGTATATTAAAGACATTAGGTCCGATGAAGTAAAATCTTATACATTGCCCGGTTATTCGTCATATATAGGCGGACAGTGGTATTATATATATAATAAGAAAAAGACAAAAGAGCTGATAAAGAGTTATTTCAGCCCCTAGCTTTAGCTAGCGCTTAAGTACTAAATATAATTGGGATATATTCCTCATGACTTAAAAAATCTTTAATGTTATAATACTTTTATGCAAAATTTGATGTAGTAGTCTTGTACCACTTCATTTTCCAAGTTTGATTAAAACAGGGGGGCAATAAATGGATCCTATTACGCATGGAGTCATAGGAATGGCAATCTCGAAGCTTGCCGGGAATGAGATATCTATCTCTGATGCAGCTACAGCGAGTATTGTTATTGGTTCGGTTTTTCCGGATATAGATATAGTATTTCAAAAGTGGGGAGATTATGCTTATCTGAAGAACCACAGGGGTATAACCCATTCCATAGTCGGCCTTATGGCCTCATCGGTATTTATAGCTTTTTTGTTAAGTGCTTTTTACACTGATGCAAACGTTTACAGTCTTATGTTTTGGGCTTTAATAGGGGGTTTTTCCCACACATTCTTTGACATCTTCAACTCGTATGGAGCAAAGCTTCTATGGCCTTTCTCCAATAGGAAGTTTTCCTTAAGCCTGCTGATTATTTTTGATCCTGTGTTCCTGGCTTCACTGGTTGGCTATATATATACTTCGGGTATGATGCAGCAAGGTTTTATAGCACTTTTTGCCATCTACCTTTTATCAAGAATTATTATGAGGACTTTTGTATCAAGGGAGCTTAAGAGAAGATTCGGAAAAACCAGTAAAAGAATCAGTTTACTGCCTTCGATGACAAGTTTATTTAGATGGCATTTTGTACTTGAGGAGCCTTCCTGTAATATTATTGGGGAAAAAAGTATTCTAAAGCGGGATATTAGGATAATGGAAAGACTAAATAAGATACAGGATGAGTTGCTGGATAAAGTTTTAAAGTCCCATGTAGGTCAATTCTTTACCGAGTTTACACCAATATTTCATATAATGTATGAGAAGGTGGGTGGAATAACGCGGTATATTCTTATTGACATGAGATATTATATAAGGAAAGACTTTCTTCACCACGCAGTCCTTGAGATGGATGAAAATGACGATATAATAACTGCAAGCTTCAATCCATATTCTATTAACAGGGTAAACACAATACCAGAGCCGTCTGTTAAACCGGAAAACAGCTTATTTTCAAGGTTTGTAGGCTTATGACATTATCAGTAACCTAATCTCTCGCCTGTTGGTATGATAAGAGTTTTCGCATATACGGCCTTAAAAGGGCCGTTTTCCTATTTCAAAGGTATTATCTATAATAGCCGCAAACTTTTAGGGGTACATCTTTTCTTTTAAAAACAGCTTTAAACATAAGTCTATGTATATTATAATATTATAAATTGAATTTAACTTAGGGGTGTTGATTTGAAAAAAATCGGTTTTACTACGAGTATACCTGTTGAAACAATATTTGCAGCGGGTTCCATACCAGTTGACCTCAATAATATTTTTATAACCAGTATGAATCCCGGAAAGCTTATTGAAATGGCAGAAAACGTAGGGTTTCCCAGAAGTACCTGTGCATGGATAAAAGGCATCTACTCTGCTGTTCTTGATAAGGGTGACATAGACACTTTGATAGGTGTCATTGAGGGAGATTGTTCCAATACAAAGGCTCTTATTGAAGTTCTTGAGCTAAAAGGAATAGAGTGTATTCCATTTTCATATCCGAATTCCAGAGGATATGACCAACTAAAGACAGAGATTTTGAAGCTGTGCAGCTATTTTGGTGTTGGAATAGACGATTGCATGGGAGTTAAGAAAGAACTGGACAAAATAAGGAAGAGATTGGCTTACCTTGATGAGCTTACGTGGAAGCATAATAAGGCCGGAGGTTTTGAAAACCACATATGGCAAGTATCAAGCAGTGATTTTAATGGTGATTATGTCACCTTTGGAAAAGAACTGGAAAGAGCTATATCAGCCATTGAAAAAAGGAATACAAAACATAAAAAAGTGAGAATAGGATACATTGGTGTTCCTGCCATAAATGGTGATTTATACGATTTTATTGAGACTCTTGATGCCAGAGTGGTATATAACGAAGTACAACGCCAGTTTACAATGGCAGATTCTATTAATGTTGAGGATATTATAGAAGCTTACAGAATGTTTACCTATCCATACAGCCTAAGTGGAAGACTTAAGGATATAAAAGACCGTATTGCAGAAAGAAAGATAGATGGGGTGATACATTACACCCAGGCTTTTTGTTTTAGGGGAATAGAAGATATTATAATTAGAAGGGAACTGGATGTTCCTGTTCTGACACTGGAAGGAGATAGGCCGGGAAGTTTGGATTCCAGAACCAAACTTCGAATAGAGTCCTTTATTGATATGATAAGTTAATCAATGATTAAAATTAGACCTTGTTTCACAGCTGGAATTATAGGTATAGAAGGTGGAATATGAGAGTTTTAGGTATAGATCTGGGAAGTAGGGCAGTCAAGCTGGCTGTTTTCGAAAACAGTACCCTTATCGAAGGCAAGGTGCTTGATACAGCCTACTTTTATCGTAATTTTTGTTCCAATACCGGTGGGAAGATAAATATTGATTTTGACAGGCTTGGTTTGGGCAAGTTTGACAAGATAGTTAGTACCGGCTATGGCCGCAATAATGTTAATGTGGAAAATGCAGAGGTTATACTGGAGTTGAAGGCTCACACTTATGGTGCTTTGTGGCAGACTGGGCTTCATAGCTTCACGCTTTTAGATATAGGAGGTCAGGATAGTAAAGTCATATCCATAAAAAACGGAAAAATGGCTGATATGCTCTTAAATGACAAGTGTGCAGCTTCGTGTGGAAGGTATCTTGAAAATATGGCCAATGTTCTTGGGATTGGGCTTGATGAACTGATAAGCCATCATAAGGATCCGGTTGAACTAAGCTCCACATGTGCTGTTTTTGGAGAATCTGAGTTAATAGGCAGGATTTCTGAAGGGTATTCCATAGAAAGGTTAGCTGCCGGTGTCAACTATTCACTTTTTAAAAGGATAAAGCCTGTTATTGAAAGATTTCCTGATAATTGTCTTGTCATAACCGGAGGGGTTGCAAAAAATGAAGCTCTCATTAATTTTATTGAAGAAGAGCTAAGTTTCAGTAAGGTTCTAGTACCTGGAAATCCCCAGTTAAACGGGGCTATAGGATGCTGCTGGTATTATGCAAGCAGATTTAAAGAAAATTAATACGGGTAAATATTTAAAAATTTTGATAAAACACTAATATACTGTTATACTTATTTCAGTAAGCTAAAGATTAAAGCTGTTCTTGGATAGATATTTTTGTTCATGGTAGGAGGATAATATGAGTAGAGCCGTTGTCTTGCTTTCAGGAGGTCTTGACAGTACCACTTGCATGTCAGTCGCCATAAGAGAAGGGTACGATGTATATCCTTTGTCTTTTGACTACGGTCAAAGACACGAAAAGGAACTTGAGAGTGCTAAGCAAATATCAAAGTACTACAAGATAAAACAACATAAGATTATAAAGACTGGAAATGTTGGTGGAAGCGCGTTAACCGATTTTGATATAGATGTACCGGAGTATAAAAACGGACTACACATACCGGTTACTTATGTTCCCGCAAGAAACATTATTTTTCTAAGTTATGCGGTAGGCTATGCCGAGGTGGTAGATGCCGAGGCAATATATATAGGGGTAAATGCTGTAGATTATAGCGGATATCCCGACTGCAGGCCGGAGTTTATTGAAGCCTTTGAGAATGTTATAAGGTTAGGTACCAAAAGCGGTGTAAACGGGAAACCGGTAAAAATAGTTACTCCACTTATAAGTCTGTCAAAAGCTGATATAATTAAGCTGGCATGTGAAAATAATGCCCCCCTTCATTTAACAACAAGCTGTTATAAGGGCGGGGAAAAAGCCTGCGGAGTTTGTGACAGCTGTGTCCTAAGGCTTAAGGGGTTTAAAGAGGCAGGTATAGTAGATACTATAGAGTATATGAAATGATTCTGTTTATTCTGAAAGGATAGGATTTATGAAAATTGGTAAGGTTGGTATAAGTAAGGTATTTACCTTTGACAGCGCACATCATTTGAATGATTATCCCGGGAAGTGTAAGAATATTCACGGACATACTTATAAATTGGAGATAACACTAAAAGGCCTTCCTGATAAGAATGGTCTGGTAGTTGATTTTCACGACCTGAACGATATAGTAGAAGGTGAAGTACTTTCTCAAATAGATCATAAGTATCTTAATGAATTGTTTGAGTTTAATCCTACATGCGAAATGATAGGACTCTGGATATGGGATGAAGTTGCAAGGAGGATAGCTAAAACAGGGTGCAGCCTTGAAAGGCTTATACTTTGGGAAACACCTACAAGCTATATAACCATAGACAAAGAGGATATGGAGTAGCTTCTGTTGTGTTAGTTTGAGGGGGAAGCACATGAAAGTAAATGAAATATTCTTAAGTATTCAAGGAGAGAGCTTATCTTCCGGTTTTCCAACGATTTTTGTTCGCTTTGCAGGCTGCAATCTAAGATGCAGTTATTGTGATACGGCATATGCTTATGAATCAGGAAAGGAAATGACACCATTTAGTGTATTTGAAGAGATAAAGAAACTTCATTATAAGAGGATATGCCTGACAGGGGGAGAACCCCTTTTACAGAGAGATCTTGGCGAGCTTTTAGGACTTGTTGATGATTATATTGTGACAATTGAGACAAATGGGTCTGTTGATATAGGGAGTGTAGAGCTTAACAGCAGAAGACATTCCTTTGTTATGGATATTAAAACTCCATCTTCTGGGTGCTCTGATTTGATGGTGTTCAAAAACCTTGATTTACTTGATGAAAAGGATGAAATCAAGTTTGTTATAGGTTGTAGAACTGACTATGAATGGGCAAGAAATATTGTGAAAAAGTTATGCAAAAAGGGGTCAATAACTTTTTCGCCTGTGTTTGGTAAGATTGATTATGCTGAAGTAGTAAGATGGATACTTGAGGATAAGCTTGATATAAGGTTCCAGGTGCAGCTACACAAAATAATCTGGGGACCTGAAAAAACAGGGGTATAATCGGTATGTATGGTTGGGAAGAATTAATTAAAGAATGTACAAGCTGTAAAAAGTGCGATTTGGGTGCGGGGAGGACCAATATAGTAATAGGACGCGGCAATAATGATGCGCCTTTATTACTTGTAGGAGAAGGCCCGGGAGAACAAGAGGATATCCAGGGTTTACCTTTTGTAGGTGCTGCAGGTAAGCTTCTGGATTTATTGTTGAAGGCGGTAATGATAAAAGAGGGCCAATACTATATCGCTAACATAGTGAAGTGCCGGCCACCGGGAAACCGGGTTCCTACAGATGAGGAAGCAGAGAATTGTCTTCCTTATTTAAGAAATCAGGTGCTTCTTATAAAACCCAAGATAATTGTATGTCTGGGTGGGACTTCCATGAAGTATATTATTGATAGAAACGCCAGAATAACACAGGTGAGAGGCCAATGGATTGAGAGAAAGGGATATTGGATTATGCCTACTTTTCATCCGGCTGCATTGTTAAGAGATGAGTCCAAAAAGATTTTAATGTGGGAGGACTTTAAAAAAGTTAAACAAAGGTTGGATATTATATGTCAAAATCCGAGCAGCTAAAGAATCTGTACGAATTATATATGAAAGAGTTTGAAGGTAAAGAGGTTGTTTTGGGAGATGGAAATGTTGATTCCAGGTTACTGCTAATAGGTGAAGCTCCTGGAAAAGATGAAGTGCAGAAGTCCAAACCCTTTGTTGGAGCGGCTGGCAAGAACCTGACCGAATTTTTGGGAATACTTAATCTTAATAGAGAGAATATTTATATAACCAATGCAATTAAATACAGGCTTTCTAAGATCAATCCGGATACAGGCAGAATTTCTAACAGGCCTGCGACGAAAAAGGAGATTGAAGAGAACAGAGATTATTTATTGAAGGAAATTAGTATTATTGATCCCCAATACATAGTTACATTAGGGAACGTTCCACTAAAAGCTGTTTGGAGAGGCTCTGATGTAACAATCGGAGAAGTTCATGGAAAGCTTAGCAAGGTTTTTGTTGGTGAAGCCAAGTATGAACTGTTTCCGCTTTATCATCCTGCAAGTGTTATTTACAATGCCGGTCTTAAAGAGGTTTATTATAAGGATCTGGAAAACCTGAAACAGGTGCTTAAATCTAAACATTAGCAAATTTGAATAATACAGTGAAAAAAAGTGTATTATTTATTAATTACAAGATAAAATAATTTATAAGAGGATAGTAATTAATACAGAGTGTTTTTTAACAGTAAATTACCCCTTGACTTTACTTATTTTGCGGTGTTATAATTGAGAAGCTGTCGCTTCCGGTAGACTTGCGTCGAATAAGGAAGTAAACACAAAAATTACCTGTAAAAAAAGTGTTGACAATGAGAAGACAGTGTGGTAATATATAAAAGTCGCTCTGGTAAGAGGTCTGAAACGCCTCGTACAAGCGGCATGTGGACTTTGAAAAGTGAACAGTGTAAGATAATGAGAATGGAACTCGTTAAGTAATTTGAGAACTTGCGAAACGCAAGGTAATTTAAATGAGCTAATTAAATTTTCTAATAAATTTTATTAGAGAGTT
>JBMOLK010000048.1:0-20664 GCA_049325575.1 Bacillota bacterium
ACTACTGCTAACGCAGTTATAAAATTATCAAGTAACAATATTTCCAGTAAATTTGTGGTATTTAGTAAGGTTTATAACTGGAAATCTATAACTTAAAACCTTACAAAACTTATTATACGAGGTGGTGTCAAAATGGAATTAACACAGATTAAAGAATTGGCACAAAAGGTGAAAGAGAATATCAGGCTGGTCATTGTGGGGAAAGATGAGGTCATCGACTTACTGCAGATTGCACTGATTTCATCGGGACATGTGCTGTTGGAGGATGTACCCGGAACGGGTAAAACGCTGCTGGCTAAAGCAATGGCCAAGTCACTTAACACTTCATTTAAAAGGATTCAATTCACTCCAGACCTTCTTCCGACTGATCTAAGCGGTATCAATTTTTACAATCAGCAGGACGGTAAGTTTCAGTTCCGACCAGGCCCGATCTTTTCAAATATAGTACTGGCGGATGAGATAAATCGTGCCACCCCAAGAACTCAATCAAGCCTTCTTGAGTGTATGGAAGAAAGGCAGGTTACCATAGACGGTGAAACCAGAATGCTAAAGCGTCCATTTATGGTTGTAGCTACTCAAAACCCTATCGATATACAGGGAACATTTCCCCTTCCGGAGGCCCAGCTTGACCGCTTTCTAATAAAAATCAAAATGGGATACCCTTCAACCGATGAAGGGGTTGAGATATTAAAGCGGTTTAAGGAAGAGAATCCTTTGGATAAAATACAGCCCGTTGCTTTAGAGGAAGATATCATCAATGCCCAGAACAGCTATTCAAAGGTCCATGTAAGTGACGACCTTCTAAAGTACATGATTAATATAGTTGAAAAGACCAGGAATCATAAGGAGGTTGTAATGGGTGTAAGCCCACGTGGAAGCCAGGCTTTGCTAAAAGCTTCACAGGTATATGCAATATTAAAGGGGCGTCATTATGTCCTCCCGGATGATGTGAAAGCCCTGGCAAAACCGGTTTTAAGCCATCGTTTAGTCCTAAAGAGTACAATGCTGGTGAAAGACCAGGGAGAAGGGGTGATTGACCAGATCTTGAAGGAAGTAGCCGTTCCGTCGGAAGAAAATTTGGATAAAGGGATGAAGATATAATGGGTATACACTGGTTTATTATAATTACAGTTGTTGTGCTTTTTGTTCAACGTGTGATTTATACCAGGTGGGGACTTCATAATATCCATTATGAAAGATATTTTGATGTAGAGACGGTTTTTGAAGGGGAAGAGGTAAATATGGTTGAGCGTATTTCCAATAGAAAGCTTCTTCCCGTGCCATGGCTAAGACTTGAATCAAGAATTGATTCAAGTCTTAGGTTTCAAAAGCAGACTGACCTGGATGTAAAACACGGGGAGTATCATAAGAGCTTGTTTAGCTTAAGTCCTTACAGGAAGATAACAAGACGGCACAGGATTAAGTGTACAAAGCGTGGTTTCTACCCTTTAAATTCAGCGGTAATAACTTGTGGAGATGCCTTTGAATCGGAGGAGGTATGCAGGAATATAGATCTTTCGTCAAGTCTGCTGGTTTATCCAAAGCCAATACCCATAGAAGAGGTCCCCTTGCCGACACATAACTGGCTTGGAGATATAGTTGTCAGGCGTTGGATTATTGAGGATCCTTTTATGATCCTGGGTGTTAGGGAATACAGGTATGGAGATCCCCTAAACCGTATCAACTGGAAAGCAACGGCGCATTCGGGGAAGCTTCAGGTGCACAATCTGGACCACACATCAGATCCGCATCTGATGATCTATCTAAATGTTGATGAAACAGAAAACATGCTAGGTCCCGTCACAAACCCGGATATGATTGAAAGGGGTATTACCTACGCAGCGTCCATTGCACATCATGCCATATCAAAAGGAATAGAGGCAGGCTTTGGCTCAAACGGCTATATTGTTGATCATCCAAGGCAGGTAGTGCGTGTACTCCCCAGATCGGGTACAAGGCAGCTGACAGTTTTGCTTGAGGTTATGGCAAAGATGGTTATTGCCCAGAGTACTACCTTTAGTACCTTTATTGAAGAGGATATTATAAAGGGCGTCACAGACAGGGATTTCCTTTTTATTACCTGCTATGTCAGCGAAGACATGGAGAGGCAGATCAATAAACTTAGAAAGCTGGGTAACTCTGTGGAGATTGTGAGGCTTACTGCCGATGATGGCAAAAGAGAGGAGGAAAACTATGAAGATAATGTTTTCTAACCTATTAAAGAAATGGGCCCAGGGAATTGTGGAGCTGTTATTTTTCTTCCCTGTTATTCTGGGTGCAGCTTCTTTATTACTTCCCCAATCCTCCATATGGCTGTTGGTAGGTAGTTTGATCCTCTTTTATCTTATAGGGATTGCAGCCGGATACGCCCTAAAAAAGAGAAAAAGATTTTTCTGTCTGTTGGCAAGCTTACCTGCAGCAGGCCTGGCAGCCTATTTGTTTGTCGGATTTAACCCCTGGGCAGCAGTTATCTTTTTCATTTATCTTTATATTTCATACCGCGGCATACTCTTCACACAGGTACCCTGGGAGAAAGTTTTCCCGGAGACGGCTTTATGGGGAGGCTTGGCTGTATATTTTATTTCATACTTTGTATTCACAAGGGTGCAGGAGCTTAAACAGTATACAGATCTACTTACCTGGGCTGGAATTGCTAGTGTAGCAATTTACCTTTTTCTTGCAAACATGTCCAGGCTAAGCTCCATGGCTGGAACTGCCGGTAAAAAAGCAGCACCTGCTTCTCTTGTCATCCACAACAGAATTACCATTACTGTGACTTTGCTGGTTATTTTTATTGTATCAAGTTTTACAGTTCTTAAAAGCGGTATAGCATGGCTGTGGGGTATGGTACTTAAATTGTTAGGTCTTATAACCGGCTGGTTATACAAGCTGCTTGACTTTGATACCGGCGGAACCGAGATGCCGCAAAACGAGCGGCCTGAAATGCTGGCAGGAGGATCCATACCATTAATAGTAGCTGTATTTTTTATAATTCTGGGATGTGCAGTATTTTTGGCGGTATGTGTTTTTATATATAAATCTACCAAGGGCTTTTCAAAGATGTCACTAAATGTAAGACGTAAGAGAGGAATAGATACAGGATATGAGGATGAAGAGGAAAGCCTTATGGATTGGGGCAACATTAAGAACAGCTATGCTGAAGGACTTAAGAGACGTCTATCAAAGCTATTTGAAAAGGAATTAAAATGGAGTGATTTAACAAGCAATAAAGAAAGGATACGTTATATATACAGGCGTCTATTGTTAGACAACATAGCCTCCGGCTATTCATTCAAGGCACACTTTACACCTTTGGAAACTGTCAGGGATATGGACCATTGGAAAGGGCAGAAGCAGTTTGACACAAGTGAGCTTGCCACGTTATATAATCAGGTAAGATATGGGGATAATAACATTTATGATGACCATGTGGAAAAGGTAAAAAACACATTGTTTCCTGATTTACACTAAAATATTGTATGAAGTTTATAATGCTTTTGGAGAAGAATAAGGAAGAAGATGGTGAAGCAAGTAAATACAATATTTTTGTATAGAATAAATTACAAATACGTGGTATAATATTTGATTGTGAATTTAAATAGACTAATGGTTAGAGGTGTAATATGTTTGATAGACTTCAGGTTGCAGAAAACAGATACGAGGAGATTAATCATAAACTTAGTGATCCGTCTGTAATTGCAAATCAGGATGAATATAGAAAGCTCATGAAGGAACATGCAGACTTGGAAGAGCTGGTTAACAAATACGGTGAATATAAAAAAGTTACCAAGGAGATTTCTGATGCCAAAGAGCTTCTTAATGAAAAGCTTGACAGGGACTTTCGGGAAATGGTTGAAATGGAGCTAAGTGAAGCCGAAGAGAGTTTGGAAAACATAAAGAAAGAATTGAAGATCCTTCTGCTTCCTAAAGACCCCAATGACGAAAAAAGTGTAATTGTTGAAATAAGAGGCGGTGCAGGCGGTGAAGAAGCAGCTCTGTTTGCCGGCGTGCTCTTTAGGATGTACACAAGGTATGCAGAAAGATGCAGGTGGAAGACTGAAATGCTGGATTCAAACCCGACGGAAATAGGAGGGTTTAAGGAGGTTGTCTTTTCCATAGAAGGTAGCGGTGCATACAGCAGGCTCAAGTTTGAAAGTGGGGTACACAGGGTTCAGAGAATACCTTCCACTGAAGCAAATGGAAGAGTTCATACTTCAACAGTTACAGTGGCTGTACTGCCGGAAGTTGAAGAAGTTGATGTTGAAGTTAACCCAAACGATTTGAGGGTTGACACCTATAGGGCTTCAGGAGCCGGTGGACAGCATATCAACAAAACTGACTCTGCCATAAGAATAACTCATATGCCTACAGGTATAGTTGTTGCATGCCAGGACCAGAGATCACAGCATAAAAACAGGGATAAAGCCATGAGAATCCTAAGGTCCAAGCTGTACGAGATTGCCCAGGAGCAGCAGGTCAGTGAAATAGCCCAGACCAGAAAAAGTCAGGTGGGTACGGGGGATAGAAGTGAGAGAATAAGAACATACAATTATCCACAGGGAAGGGTAACCGACCATAGGATAGGACTTACACTTTATAAGATTGAAGATATACTTGATGGTGATATAGATGAAATTTTAGATGCACTAATCACAACTGACCAGACTGAAAGGCTTGGCAACGGCGGTATTGATGAAGATTGATCAAATATCTTAAGTATAATAATATGCCTTTGGATTGAATACAATTTAGTATGAATAAAAAGAAATCTGGGGGCTATTGTGGACTATTTATTTAAGGTTACTCTTATAGGCCTTATCTCCGGTATTACAGGAACAAGTATCGGAGGTTTAATGGCTTTCTTTGTTAATGGGGTGAATAAGCGCTTTTTAAGTCTTATCCTGGAGTTCTCGGCAGGCTTAATGACTTCAGTGGTGTGCTTTAAACTAATTCCGGAAGCGTTTAAATATGGCGGTACTATTTTGACATTTGCCGGTGTTTTTGCTGGTGTACTGACCATACTGGCTGTTGAAGAGCTTATGAGAAAGGTAGAACTGGTAAAGGTAAAAGGCAGCAATTCAAGTTTATTGCGGGCAGGAATACTTATGGCGGTAGGGATTGCACTTCATAATTTTCCAGAAGGCTTTGCAGTAGGGTCAGGGTTTGAAGCCTCTGTAAGTTTGGGGGTTATACTTACCGCGGTAATCGTGATTCATGACATTCCTGAAGGTGTTGCTATGGCTGTTCCCATGAGGGCTGGAGGATTCAGTAAATCCAAGGCCTTTATATTGACCATGCTATCGGGTGTTCCAATGGGTTTGGGTGCATTTTTTGGAGCTCTGCTTGGAGGTATGTCCAGGGAATTCATCGGGGCTTGCCTGGGATTTGCTGCAGGTGCAATGCTTTATGTAGTTTATGGAGAGCTGGTTGTGGAGTCGAAAAAATTATATTTGGGAAGATTGCCTTCAATAGGTAATGTATTAGGCATTATTTGTGGTATAATAATAACATTGTTTGATTAAATAGTATAACAGGGAGTAGTAAGTCTTGAAAACTGAAATACTTAAGATTGATATAAATGATATTGATATACAGAAGATAAGATACGCTGCTGACGTTTTAAGGCAGGGCGGCCTTGTTGCCTTTCCCACTGAAACGGTTTACGGGCTTGGAGCCGATGCTTTAAACGAGAAAGCGGTAAAAAAGATATTTGAGGCAAAAGGAAGGCCTTCGGATAATCCTTTGATTGTACATATAGAAGACAGCCGGTCAATAAATGAACTGGTTTCTGATATTCCTTCCAATGCTTCAATTTTAATGGACAGGTTTTGGCCCGGCCCCCTTACCCTGGTAATGAAAAAGTCAAAAAAAGTGCCGGAGATCATTACGGCCGGATTATCTACAGTGGCCATAAGGGTACCGTCTCATCCAATAGCATTGGCCCTGATAAGGGAAGCGGGCCTTCCGGTTGCAGCACCCAGTGCCAATGTATCGGGAAAGCCGAGCCCAACGGCAGCAAAGCATGTTATTGATGATTTATCAGGAAAAGTGGATGTTATAATAGAAGGCGGGAGTGCAAACATAGGTGTTGAATCTACCGTCATTGATATAACACTCACTCCGCCGGTTATTTTAAGGCCTGGCGGTATTTCGCCGGAACAGCTTGGGAATGTTCTGGGTGGGGTGGCAATTGACCCGGCTGTGGTTAAGGCAGATTCTACGGAGTTTGTACCAAGGTCCCCGGGGATGAAGTATACGCATTATTCTCCAAAGGCAGAAGTGATTGTTGTAGAGGGTGAGCCTCTAAAGGTCGCAAAGAAAATAGCCGGCATGATTGAGGATTACAAGGAAAACGGTATCTCTGTCGGGGTTTTATCAACCGAGCAGACAAAGGATTTATATTTGGAAGTTCCGGTTATTTCCCTTGGCGACAGATTGACACCCGAAACAATTGCAGCCAATCTGTTTAAGGCTTTCAGGGATTTTGACGATATAGGTATAAAGATAATACTTGCCGAGGCAATTGATAATACAGGAATAGGTCTTGCTGTAATGAACAGGATGAAAAAGGCAGCAGGTTATAATATAGTTAAGATAACGTGATAAAGAGATGGAAGAAACCTATTTTAACAGTTTGATATATTTTACTTATGATAAAGGAGCCGGAAAATATGAAAAAAATACTTTTTGTATGCACCGGAAATACTTGTAGAAGCAGTATGGCTGAAGGTATATTTAATAATGCCATAGCTAAAGGTGGAGAAGAACTTAAAGATTTTACCGCTATATCCGCCGGTGTTTCCGCCTTTGATGGAGACTGTGCCAACCCTAAGGCAGTAAAGACCTTGAAGGAAAACTTCGGCATTGATATAAGCTCTCACAGTGCAAGAAGATTAGCTGACAAAGATGTTGAAGAAGCCTTTCTGATACTGACAATGACCAGGCAGCATAAGGAAGCGGTGCTGTATATGTTTCCCCAGGCAAAAAATAAAACCTATACTTTAAAAGAATTTATCATGGATGACAGCAGCGGCTTTGGTTCAACTGAATACAATTTTGCGCTGGATATTCCAGACCCTTACGGTATGTCGGAAGAGGTATACAGAAGGTGTGCGCAGGAATTAAAAAATGTTGTAGACAAGTTGGTTTTTAAGCTGAAAAAGCTGTGAAAAAGGATCGAAAACTACTTTGACATAAATATTTCAATGCTATAAAATATATTCTTGGAGGTTGGTATGAAAATCGGAATTGGAAGCGACCACGGAGGTTATAACTTAAAGAAGGAAGTAATTAAATATCTTGAGGATAATAATTATAAGGTTTTGGATTTTGGTACATGCGGCACTGATTCGGTAGATTATCCGGACTATGGACTTAAGGTTGCAGAAGCAGTTAAGAGTGGAGAGTGTGATAAGGGCATTGTTATCTGCGGTACGGGCCTGGGAATTTCCATGTCTTCTAACAAGGTTCCAGGTATAAGGGCGGCTGTATGCACCAATAGTTTTATGGCAAGGATGAGCAGGGAGCATAATGATGCAAATATCCTTGCTTTGGGAGAAAGGGTTGTAGGCCTGGACCTGGCTTTGGACATAGTTGATACATGGTTAAAGGCCGAGTTTCAGGGAGGAAGGCATAGTTGCAGGGTTGAGAAGATTACTGAGATTGAAAGAAAATATAGTAAATAAAAGGGGTAAATAGGATATGAATAATGTTTTTGTTTTGGACCACCCGTTAATTCAACATAAGATGTCGCTTTTAAGAGACAAGAATACCCAGACAAAAGAGTTCAGAGAATTGGTCTCTGAGATTTCAATGCTGATGGGCTATGAAGTAACAAGAAATATGCCGCTCAAGGAAGTAGAAATTGATACTCCTGTTGGTGTGGCAAAAACAAAGATTATATCCGGCAAAAAGCTTGGAATTGTGCCCATACTAAGGGCAGGTCTCGGAATGGTAGACGGTATGCTTGAACTGCTTCCAATGGCTAAGGTTGGACATATAGGCTTATACAGGGACCCGGAAACATTACAGCCTGTGGAGTATTATTGCAAGCTTCCATTTGATGCGGAAGAAAGGGAAATAGTTGTATTGGACCCTATGCTGGCAACGGGCGGTTCTGCTTCAGCTGCCATAAATTATATTAAGCAAAAGGGTGTAAGCAATATAAAGCTGATGTGCCTTATTGCATCAACAGACGGCATAAAGAGAATCAACAGTGACCATCCTGATGTTTCAATATTCTGTGCAGCTGTAGATGATAAATTAAATGATCACGGATACATAATCCCCGGTCTTGGAGATGCGGGCGACAGGCTTTTTGGAACAAAATAATACGCTTTTTCAAAAAAACATTCAAACTGTGAAGTCAGTATGTCTATACAGCTTGAAAACACTTGGGGGGAAAGCTTATGAGGCCATCTTGGGATGAGTATTTTATGGAGATAGTTGACCTTATAAAAAGCAGGTCAACATGCATCAGGCGCCAGGTAGGTGCCTTGATTGTAAAGGATAAGAGGATTCTTGCTACCGGTTACAACGGTGCACCGATGGGCTGTAAACACTGCAGCGAAATAGGCTGCCTGAGGGATGAGCTTAAAGTGCCTTCAGGTCAAAGACATGAGCTGTGCAGGGCTACCCACGCGGAGCAAAACGCTATAGTACAGGCGGCGTATTCGGGTACAAGTGTAAAAGACGGAACTTTATATGTGACGAATCAACCTTGTGTATTATGCGCAAAGTTAGCTATAAACGCCGGCATTAAAAAGATTGTATTCAAGGGAGATTATCCTGACAAACTGGCTATGGAACTCTTAAAGGAAGCGGGTATCAGGGTAGTGAAGTTTGATGCTGCTGAAAAAGTCTGAAATCTTAAGATGTAACATTTATTTAAAGTAGATTTAATATTGATTTTTGTTACAAAATGGTATAATAGAAGAATCATGATGTGCGATATATTGCTGGATGATTGTAAATAATAAGCATAACCGAATACGGATTTATTTGATTTGTACAAAAGATTAAAGCCAGTATAAAAGAAGAAGGTGTTTTTGTGATTTATGAATATATGATATCCTTTGCTCTTGCTTTTATCGTAGCTTTCTCTTCAACACCTATAGTTAAGAAGATAGCTTTTAGTGTGGGGGCAATTGATGTACCAAAAGACGCTAGAAGAATGCATAGCAAGCCGATTGCCAGGCTGGGAGGATTGGCTATTTTTTCTGGCTTTATTATTTCTCTGATGTTTGGGATTATAAGCACCTATCTTAATATAGTAGGAATAGAGCCAAACAGGCAGCTTTTGGCGTTGCTTGTGGGCGTTTTTATTATAGTAGGCATAGGCATAATAGACGATATAAAACAGCTGGGGGCGAAGTTTAAGCTGGTGTTTCAAATAGCAGCAGCTGTAGCTGTAGTACTTATTTCAGATACAAGAATTACGGTTCTCACAAATCCTCTGGCAAATGACGGTTATTCTCAATTAAACGACTATATTTCCTATCCACTGACTGTAATGTGGATAATAGGAGTAACAAATGCTATTAATTTAATAGATGGTCTGGATGGACTTGCCGCCGGAGTGTCTTCCATATCCTACCTTTCCCTGTTCTTTATTTCAGTGATAGGCGGTGACGTTGAAGCTGCAACCATTACAGCGATTCTTGCAGGGTCAACCCTGGGATTTTTACCGTATAATTTTAATCCTGCAAAGATATTTATGGGAGACACAGGTTCAACATTTCTTGGTTTTACCCTTGCGGTAGTATCAATACAAAGTATGATGAAATCCTATGCAGCCATCTCTATAGGTATACCGCTGCTGGTACTGGGGCTTCCTTTGTTTGATACAATATCTACTATTTTCAGAAGGCTTTTAAACGGCAAATCAATTATGCAGGCTGACAGGGGCCACTTGCACCACAGGCTTATCGATATGGGGCTTAGCCACAAGCAGTCGGTTGTGGTCATGTATACCGCAAGTGCCGCTCTGGGACTTAGTGCCATAGTTTTGGCTGATAAGGGTGTTTGGAGTGCTATCATACTTATTATATCCGTTGCAATATTTGTAATTGCCGGGGCAAGATATATGAGTGAATTTGAAGATGTGGAAATTGTAAAGGAAGAAGAACAGAAGGATAAGATTGTAAGCACTGTAGTTAAAGAAATAAATGACGTGGAAAATTAGTTCATGGCGCCTCGTAACGTAATTTTTCCTGGAGCATGCGAGGCACAAGCATAGGAAGTGCATTTTTAACATTATGTACCACTGAAAGTTTGTTATGTTAAAAAGCACTGGCACCAAACGGATGAGGGGAGTTTTAAGTTGCAGAAGTTAAAAGTGATGACTGTTTTCGGCACCAGACCCGAAGCAATAAAAATGGCACCTTTAGTTAAGGAATTAAAAAAATACGATGAAATTGAGACCATAGTTTGTGTAACAGCGCAGCACAGGCAAATGCTTGACCAGGTTCTTAGAATATTTGAAATAGATGCAGATTATGATCTTGATATCATGAAAAACAAACAAACACTAATAGATATAACTACCAGAGCCCTGGAGGGATTAAGCACAGTCCTTGACGAATCAAAACCAGATGTAGTACTGGTTCATGGTGATACTACAACCACCTTTGTAGGGAGTCTGGCTGCATTTTATAAAAAAATTAGTGTAGGCCATGTTGAAGCAGGCCTTAGGACCTGTGACAAATATTTTCCGTATCCGGAGGAGATCAACAGAAAGCTTACCGGTGTGCTGACGGATATTCATTTTGCACCGACGATTACTAATAAGAACAACCTTCTTAGAGAAGGTGTCAGTGAAGACAGGATATACATAACCGGGAATACAGTTATTGATGCAATTAAGACAACTGTGAAAAAGGATTACAGTTTTGAAGATGGGAAGCTTAAAAGCATTGATACTTTGGGTAAGAGAGTTATTACAGTTACAGCACATAGAAGAGAGAATCTTGGTGATCCCCTTTATAATATATGCAGGGCATTAAAGTACATAGCTGACAGCTACGATGATATAGAGGTTATTTATCCCGTTCATCTTAACCCGGCTGTGCAGGAGACAGCCAGGGAGGTCCTGGGCGGCCACAGGAGGGTCCATTTGATTGATCCTCTTGATGTGCAGGATATGCATAACCTGATGGACAAATCCTACCTGATTCTGACTGATTCAGGCGGAATGCAGGAAGAGGCTCCTTCCCTGGGTAAGCCTGTGCTGGTCCTTAGAAATGAGACCGAAAGACCGGAAGCTGTGACTGCCGGAACAGTGAAGCTGGCTGGAACTGATAAAGATAATATTATTGCTCTGACAAAAGAACTTCTTGATAATCAAAATGAGTATGATAAAATGGCAAAGGCAGTTAATCCGTACGGTGACGGACTTGCATCAAAAAGGATAGCAGAGGCCCTGCTTTATGAATTCAGACTCAAAGAGGAAAAGCCAATGGAGTTTAAAGTATAGGTAATAAATTGTTTGTACTGGAATATAAATAAAATAGAAGCTATTTGCAGCTATTTGAATATTATATAGAATTTTTGACATTTATAGTTTTTTAAGACAGATTTATTGTAATTTAAAGTATTGATAAGTACGTTTTACTGTGATAATATTTTCTCTATGATGAATAAGTATCGTATAAATGTTATGCCGAAGAAGCTATAATATTAAGCTGGTCGGCCTTTTTATTATAGTTGTATATTGATCTTTTAAGGATGAATAACATTGTTGCTAAGTAAATTGGAGAAATTTATAGCTAAAAGGGTTTTAATACTTTTTTGTATTTTGGTAATACTGAACCTGATATTTATAAGTGAAAAAGTTAATGTAATGTTTGGATTATTCCTAGGTTTGGTACTGGGCTTTGCTAGATTTAGTTTTTTGTCGGCAACCATATCAACGCTGCTGGGGTGTAATGACAAGATTAAAGCTGTAAGGAAGACTTTCTTTAGATATACTTTGAATCAAGCTGTTATGTTAGCTTTGTTTATCGTGTCAATAGAGTACAGCTTGTGGATTTTTGCAGGAGCTATAGCAGGTGTTCTGCTTGTACCTTTTACTATTTGGATTAATGCAGTTACTGAAGGTCTGGGAGTGACACACAACCACTTTGAATAAGAAGGTGTAGATGATTGGAAGATTTCGGGAGTCGTTTGCAAAACGTTATTAAACCGCAAGAGTTGTTCCATATTTCGGTTTTTGGATTTGACATTCCGATAACCGATTCAGTAGTTCTAATGTGGATAGTTATGGCTATTCTTATCGTCTTTTCCCTTGTATTTGTGAGAAAACTAAAGACCATTCCGGATGGTAAACAGAATTTTGTTGAAGTAGTCGTAGAAACTATTAACGGTTTAGCCAAAGATTCCATCGGACATCACTGGAAGATCTTTGCGCCATACATAGGCACTGTTCTTCTTTTTCTTATAGTCTCCAACACAATATCTATTTTCAATATTATTCCTTCATCGGAAGATCTCTACAGGTGGACACATATTGAATATTTTGAGAGAACACATTTTGCCATAAGACCGCCCACAAAGGATGTAAATGTTACTATGGCAATGGCGGTGATGTCCATGATTGTTGTGGTTATTTCCGGCATAAGGATTAAAAAAGTATCAGGTTGGTTAGGAAGCTTTTTGGAGCCGTCACCAATGATCCTGCCCTTTAAAATCCTTGACTACTTTATAAGGCCCGTTTCACTGTGTTTCAGGCAGTTTGGAAATATACTGGGAGCATTTATTATAATGGAGCTTGCGTATTTTGCTCTTCCAGCCGTCTTCCCGGGAGTTTTAAGTGTATATTTTGATCTGTTTGACGGTATTTTGCAGGCATATGTGTTTGTATTCCTTACATCACTATATATTGGCGAGGCGATAGAATAAGGAGGTGAAACTATGAATGGAATGATAGCAATTGCAGCAAGTATTGCTGTTTTAACAGGTGCAGCAGCTGGAATAGGTATAAGTATGGCTACTTCAAAAGCCGTTGAATCGGTTGCAAGACAGCCGGAAGCTGCAGATAAGATTAGAAATGTTATAGTATTGGGAGCGGCTTTGGCAGAAGCAACAGCAATTTACGGTTTTGTTATTGCATTGTTGATGATACTGCTTAGATAGAGATAAAGTGAATTTATATGTAAGCACGGCATTGACAATCCCTTAGTGAAGAAGGTGGGGATTTTACCGCCTTCTTTACAGATGTCATGAGAAGAGGTGATTTTGTGGAACTAAGTATACCTACTTTTGTTTTTACCATTATAAATCTTATAGTACTTTACTTTATATTAAAAAGATTACTCTTTAAACCGGTTTCAGAGTTTATGGAGAAAAGGGCCAATTCCATCAAGGAGACTTTGGAGAATGCAGATAAAAGCAAAGCGGAAGCCCGGGACATCAGGGGAAAATACCTTAAGGAACTGGAGTCTGCCGGTGAACAGGCTGATAGGATAATAAAGGATGCAATAGCCAAAGCGCGGGTTGAGTATGATCAAATAATCCAAAAAGCACGAGCTGATGCTGAAGCTATAAGAATAAAGGCTAATGAGGAAATAGAGCGTGAGAGAAATGAAGCTATAAAGGACGTTAGAAATCAGGTGGTTAGTTTGGCTCTAGAAGCAGCTTCCAAGGTTATGGAAGAGAATATGAATACTGATGTAAACAGGAAGCTGGTCAATAAGTTCATTGATGATCAGGGCGTTGCATAATTTTTTATACCTTTTATAAGAATTCTTGCAGCCATGAGAATGCATATGTATTGTTTGACTTAAGAAAGGAGTATGGCAATGCCGCTCGTTAATAAAAGATATGCAGAGGCATTAATTGAGATAACTGAAGATAACGGTTCAACTGATGAGGTAATAGATAATTTTAGGAAAGTAGCAGCTTTATTTGAAGAGAGCTGGGATTTCAGGCTCTTCCTCCTTGACCCCAAGGTACAGGCTGAGTCTAAGAAAGAAGTTTTAAAGGACGCGTTTGAGAGCAGGGT
This sequence comes from Bacillota bacterium, assembly GCA_049325575.1. GTDB lineage: Bacteria > Bacillota > Clostridia > Acetivibrionales > Acetivibrionaceae > JBMOLK01. The sequence continues at coordinate 14,000 of JBMOLK010000048.1, forward strand.
AAGATGTGAATTATTAAATTTCTTATTCCTGCTTATAGATAAAGGCAGAACCAGGTATATTCCGGGGATATTGGATGAGTATATTGGATTGGCTGATATGAAGAAAAATGTTTTGAATTTGAAAATAATTTCTGCGGTTCCTCTTGAAGAAACGCAGGTTAATAAGATAAAAGAAAAGTACATGAAGTTATATGGCAAGAATAATGCTAAAGCGGAAATCCATATTGATAAAAGCCTAATAGGCGGTATAAGGATCCAGATAGGCGATAAGGTTATAGATGACTCAATAAAAGCAAGACTTATGGATTTAAAGGAAATAATGCTTAAGCAGTAAAAAACTTGAGGTGATAAGAATATGATTTTAAGGCCAGAAGAGGTCAGTTCCATTATAAAAAAGCAGATAGAGGATTATGGTAATAAAGCACGTGTAGAGGATGTAGGATACGTACTTCAGGCAGGGGATGGTATAGCACGAGTTTACGGCCTTGGAAATTGCATGTCAGGGGAACTTCTGGAATTTGAAAATGGTATATACGGTATGGCCATGAACCTTGAGGAAGATAATATAGGGTGTGTATTGTTCGGTAACGAAAGAGAGATAAAAGAGGGAACCAGTGTAAAAAGGACCGGAAAGCCTGTTGAGGTTCCGGTAGGAGATGCATTGATCGGTAGGGTAATCAGTCCACTGGGACAGCCCCTTGACGGAAAAGGCAGGATTGATACGAATAAATATAGACCTATAGAGAGTCCTGCCCCTGGCGTAATTGATAGAAAGTCGGTAAATATGCCGCTTCAGACGGGTATTATGGCCATTGATTCAATGGTACCTATCGGAAGAGGGCAGAGGGAGCTTATAATCGGTGACAGGCAGACCGGTAAGACAGCTATAGCAATTGATACCATAATAAACCAAAAAGGCAAGAATGTCTTATGTATTTATGTAGCTATAGGCCAAAAGGCTTCTACTGTAGCAGGGATCGTCAAAACTCTTGAAGATTTCGGTGCTATGGAATATACCATTGTTGTATCATCTACTGCCAGCGAGATGCCTACAGTACAGTATATTGCTCCGTATACGGGGTGTGCCATTGCTGAAGAATTCATGTTTAACAATCACAGGGATGTACTTATTGTATACGATGACCTGTCAAAGCATGCTGTTGCCTACAGGGCTATGTCTTTACTGTTAAGAAGACCTCCAGGGCGTGAGGCATATCCGGGTGATGTGTTTTATCTGCATTCAAGGCTGCTGGAAAGGGCTGCAAAGCTAAGTGACGAGCTGGGAGGAGGATCAATAACTGCTTTACCTATAATAGAAACCCAGGCTGGTGACGTTTCAGCATATATTCCCACTAACGTAATATCCATTACAGATGGTCAGATTTATCTTGAGGCAGAGTTGTTCTACGCAGGCCAAAGACCTGCTGTCAATGTAGGTCTTTCAGTATCGAGGGTTGGTGGTGCAGCTCAAATGAAAGCCATGAGAAAAGTAGCCGGCTCTTTAAGGATTAATCTGGCACAGTACAGGGAACTGGCAGTATTTGCACAGTTTGGTTCCGACCTTGACAGAGCTACTAGAGATAAGCTTATACAGGGAGAAAGGCTTGTGCAAACATTAAAGCAGCCGCAGCACCACACCATGCCCGTTGAAGAACAGGTGGTAGTGCTTTTTGTTGCAACCAACAGGTACCTTATGGATTTGCCCATAAGCGAGGTTAGAAGATTCAATACCGAGCTGATAAGGTTTATGAATGAAAACCATCAGGATATTTTAAAAACCATCAGGGAAACCGGTGAACTTACCGATAATACCGAAGTACTCCTAAGAAAGGCTGTAGAGGAGTTCAAGATTCAGTATAGAGTATAATTTTGAAAACATTAATATGGTGATATGATATGGCAAACATAAATGAAATAAAGCAAAGAATAAATAGCATAAAGGAAACCAGGCAGATTACCAAAGCTATGAAGCTTATTTCTGCAGCAAAACTTAAGAAAGCCAGAAGACAGCTTGACCAGGCGCTGCCTTACTTTGAAAAGGTTAAGTCAACCATGGCAGATATACTTTTACACAGTGGCAAAATAAACAACAAGTTCTTTGATGTAAGAGATGAAAAGGAAGGCAAAAAGAAAGCTTATATTATAATCACAGGTGACAAGGGACTGGCAGGGGGATACAACCACAATATAATAAGGCATGTGGAAGAACACTTAAAAGGTAACAAGGATGCACTATTGTTTATTGCAGGGAATGTAGGTAAATACCACTTCTTAAAAAATAAACATAATGTGTACATGGAGTTTGATTATCCTGTGCAGAATCCTACGGTATACAGGGCAAGGGATATAGCTGATCAAATACTGGAGTTGTTTAGTAAAGGTGTTTTTGATGAGATGTATATAGCATATACCAATATGCATTCTACAATAAGGATTGAACCGGAGATAATGAAGCTTCTTCCTCTTGAACTTCATACTTTAAAGGAAGAGCTCAATATCACGGAGGATATAGAAAAGAATATGGACGACAGCTTGGGTTATGAGCCTAATCCGGAAATAGTATTTGATATTTTAGTACGAAAGTATGTTAAAGGCATAGTATACGGTGCCTTTGTGGAGGCATTTACTAGCGAACAGAGTGCAAGAATGACTGCAATGGATAGTGCTACTGCCAATGCAGATGAAATGCTCCATAAGCTTGGTCTATACTACAACAGGGCAAGGCAGACCAGAATAACCCAGGAGATTTCAGAGATAGTAGGCGGAGCGGAAGCGCTTAAGTAGAGAAAGAATGGAGTTGAAAGATATGTCAGAGAGAATAGGCAGAGTTGTACAGGTAATTGGGCCTGTTATTGATATAAAATTTGAGCGGGGAGAACTTCCCACTATCTATAACGCAATTAAAATTAATCAGAATGAGATGAATATTGTTGCAGAAGTGATGCAGTATATGGGAAATGATACTGTAAGATGCGTCTCCATGTCCTCAACCGACGGCTTGATAAGGGGAATGAAGGCTGTTGACACCGGAGAAGCCATAAAGGTACCCGTTGGTAAGGAAGTCTTGGGAAGAGTATTCAATGTCCTTGGAGAAGCGGTGGATGGACAGGGTGATGTAAAAGCATCAAAGTATCTTCCTATTCACAGACCGGCTCCAGGCTTTGAGGATCAAAAGCCGGCTACCGAGATTTTAGAGACCGGAATCAAAGTTGTGGATCTTCTAGCGCCCTATGCAAAGGGTGGAAAGATAGGTCTGTTTGGAGGTGCCGGAGTGGGCAAGACTGTTCTTATAATGGAACTAATAAGAAATGTGGCCACAGAGCACGGAGGATACTCGGTATTTACAGGAGTTGGAGAAAGGTCCAGAGAAGGAAATGATCTATGGCATGAAATGAGAGAGTCGGGCGTTATAGAAAAAACTGCCATGGTATTCGGCCAGATGAATGAACCCCCCGGATCCAGAATGAGAGTCGGATTGACAGGCCTGACAATGTCGGAATATTTTAGGGATGAACTGGGACAGGATGTACTTTTGTTTATAGACAATATATTCAGATTTATTCAGGCGGGATCTGAAGTATCTGCGCTTCTTGGAAGGGTTCCTTCCGCGGTGGGATATCAACCGACACTTGCAACTGATGTAGGTGCTTTGCAAGAGAGGATAACATCAACCAGAAAGGGATCCATCACATCAGTGCAGGCAGTCTATGTACCTGCAGATGACCTGACCGATCCTGCACCTGCCACTACTTTTGCACACCTGGACGCTACAACAGTATTATCAAGACAGATTGTTGAGCAGGGAATCTATCCGGCAGTTGATCCGTTGGATTCTACTTCCAGGGTATTGGACCCCAGAATAGTCGGTGATGAGCACTATAATGTTGCACGCAGGGTCCAGGAAAATCTCCAAAGGTATAAAGAACTTCAGGATATTATAGCAATACTTGGGCTTGATGAACTGACGGATGAGGATAAGCTTACGGTTTACAGGGCAAGAAAGATTCAAAGATACCTTTCACAGCCGTTCTTTGTTGCTGAAACTTTTACTGGCTATAAGGGAAGATACGTGCATATAAAGGACACAATAAGAGGCTTTAAGGAAATTGTCGACGGCAAGATGGATAATATACCTGAAGCTGCTTTCTACATGACAGGAACTATTGATGAAGTTTATGAAAAAGCTAAGAATATGTAGGAGGTGTCTTCATGTCGTCTACTTTTTATATTGAAATCCTGACTCCTGAGAGGAAGTTCTTCTGGGGTGATATTGAAACTATTATTGTCAAGACACCTTTAGGGGAAATGGGAATATTAAAAGGCCATATTCCAATGGTTGTTGTAATAGATATTGGTTTGGTCAAAATAAAAAAGGATGGCAAGTGGTTTGAAGCTGTCTTAAGTGAAGGATTTATGGAGGTAAAACAGGATAAGGCTATTATTCTGGTAGATACTGCTGAGTGGCCGGACGAGATAGACGTCAACAGGGCAAAAGCTGCAAAGGAAAGAGCATCCGAAAGGCTTTTAAGAAAGCTGAATAAGACAGAGTATGTACAGTCAAAAGCAGCTTTGGCAAGAGCAATGGCCAGGTTAAAGGTGAATAAGGATTTAGACTAGGGATTAGAAAGACTTGGTGCTAACCCCGTCTTTCACTCTATAACTACTTTGGTGCCAACCTTTACAAACTCAAATATCTCCTCCACATCCTGGTTGTACACGCCTATACAGCCAGCAGTCCAGTCCTTGGAAAGGTCAGGTCTTGCACCGCCGTGAATCCCTATGGCGCTCCCTAACAGAGTATTTTGCGGAGGAATTTCCATTTTCTTGTTAGCTTCTATTATCTCATTGTATACATCTTGTGAAATCATCTCCGAAGCCAGGCCCCTTTCGGCAGCAGATGTATCCGGGTAGCTTAGAAGCATCCACCTTGAGCCCAAGTATCCTTTAGGCGGGGAGTATATGTCTTTAGTACATATATAAAAGCTTCCTCTAGGAGTCCTGTAGTCTCCTTCCCTTTGCTTGTTTCCCTTGTCAGTCATGGAGCCGGCAGCAATCCTGTATTTTTTTAGTGTTTCGTCCTTATACTTTAAGAACAGTGTTCTTGTTTCAATATCAATGTGAATGTTTATATTGTCGTCAGCTTTTAAATCCCTGGACGACATTATTTCAGACAGGGGTATATCAGGAGAAACGCTTCGCCTGTGGAATCTTTCCGATGGCCGGGAGCTTTCATAATTTTCACCGGTACCGGCTTTCCCTAAGGTATAAAGGATTTTGCATCTCGAATACTCGATAAGGTATGTTACCCTTTCCGGCAGAAGATCAAATTTTAAGGCAATAAAGAACCCTGAGACCATAATAAGCAGGAATATCAAAACAATTTTTCTAACCATAACATCACATTCCCCAAAACACATAATTTCAAGCAAATATATTATAACATATATAGTTAATTTTTTACTCCAATTTGTCGATAAATATATATATTATAGACAATCAAACTTTACATAGAGATAGCGAACTTTGAAGATAAACATATGATTCCCTTAAGCCTATTTGACTCAAATGGCTTGCTCATCAAGTTTATCTACTTTTACAGTTCGATCTCTTTAATCCAAAATGAAATATGGTAATATATTCGCATGGGTAATAGTCATTTCGACCTACGTACAATAGGCATCAGATATGTTAAAATTATATTAGGCCTTATAATATGGGGGTTATACTATGAAAAACTTTAGGAGCTTTCTTGCTATCACACTTATAGCAAGTCTGTTGTTCGGATCGTTCCCTTTCCCGCATGTTAACGTCTTTGCTGCCGCAGTTCCCATTAATATTTATGCTGACAATTATACAGGAGGCAATCTTACTTTTCGCTGGGATAAGCCTACAGGGGCCAGGTCTTTTTGTATAACATACCATACACCCCAAAGCGGAGTCCAGGTTATAAGCAGTAATAATGACGTAAATACATATACATTATCCGCATTGGAGAATGATTATATATATGATATAAGAGTCGAGGTGTTTAACGATGTAAACCTGGGAGGAAGCAAAATAGGTGAAGGTCTTCTGTACTTTCTCCCACGTATTTCCTTCTATGTTTCCAGAATAACACAAACCAGACAGGCTGTTCCCGGCGGAGGGTATGAAATAGGGGATAAACCCAGGTTAAACTTAAGATGGGTTATGCCCAAGGTCTGGAATGGGGATTTGGGTGAATTCAGGTATGCCGATGAACAGACAACAGTAAATCATATTAAAAATAATTTAAATAGTGTATATAATTATGGCCTGGATGTAACCAGTCTAAACTTCAAAATAAATATCTCAAGCAGCCTTTCCACATTAAACAGCGGATCGACACAGTCAGCCATTATTATTGATTACGGAACACCAAACTATACAGCTTATGTATCCGGCAATCAAGCGGTAACTTCAAAAATCACAAACCCCGATGCTAACGGGTTTATGGGTTTTGAACTGATTGGGAGAAAAGATATGGATACAGCTCTGCCAGCTGCAGAGGAATTTGGCCTGCCTGACGGTGATATATTACCCGGAACAGTTTATTATATGAATATCAAGCTTGCGTTTAAGAATGATGGGGGAGATACTAAGTATGCAGTAACCGTGGGAAAACCCTCTGATCTAAACGGGAGTCT
>JBMOLK010000049.1:0-2419 GCA_049325575.1 Bacillota bacterium
GTAGTACGTAGATAGTAAAAGTAAGACTTTAAAGCCCCTAAACTTTACTACGGCTGCAGCCTTTATTCATTAAAGTAGTTGATAACTCAAATAATTTTGAAAGGATTGGTTTTATGAGTGACTTGTTCAATAAAAAGTTATCGGAGCTTTTCGGCAAGATGGATGAGAAAGTGCTGCAAGTAAGACTAAATGCGGCAATAGATATGCTAAAAAAAGGCAACGTGGATGACCTTGCAAAGAAAATTAACAAAATGGACAAAAATGAACTATTGGATAAAATTAATGAAATTGATGAATCAAAACTAAAGGAGCTTAATATTGATAAGAACGAAATCAAGCAAAGAGTAAGTGATGCAGATCTTAACAATCTTGCAAAACTCCTCGGTGAACAAGGTGATGAAATAGTTGAAAAACTAAAAGCATTTTTGGAAAAAGACTAAAATTTCAAGAAATTCTGCATGTACACATCCCATAGTATTATGATCAGATTCCGGGAGGTGAATCAATCAATGAATGATGACTTTAATAAAAGACTAAAACAATTTACGGATATGTTAGGCAGCGAAAATATGCCTGAAAATCTTTCTACCCTGTTATCCTTACTGGCAAACTCCATCGGCAAAGAACAAACTCCTCCTAAGGCGAGTGAGACAGAGCCTTTAAGTGAAGAAAAAGTAGTAAGTGAGGAAAAAACAACAAAGGAAGAAAAAATTGAAAAAGACGAATTCAAGGATAATATAGAAATGATGCGAAAAATAAAAACAATTATGGATGGTTTTCAAAACACTAACGATCCGAGAGTCAATTTATTGACAGCTATACGGCCGTTCCTTAATAATACCAGGCAGAAAAAAATAGGTAACTGTATAAAGTTGTTTCAAATGTCTCATATAGCAAGACTAATGTCTGAAAACGAAAAAAGTATTTGAAAGGGGGACTAAAATGATGTACAGGAGGCTTCCCAGACGTAGAAGATACACTGCTTCAAATACACAGCCCCCCAAACACTTTGCTGATGTAAATAAAGACGTCTTGGAAGATACACAAAAAGAGTTGGAAAATATCCCTTTACCTAATGAAAAGGAAGATTCATCAGCTCCACCCAAGAACTCTGCGAGGATACGCAGGCCATCTTTTCTAAATTTTTTTAAAAAGCGCTTTGGGGCTGATGAAATAATACTAATCGGTCTTATATTCTTACTTATAGAAGAAAGTGCGGAAGATGAATTCCTGTTAATAATACTTATTTATCTTCTCGTGTCAGGAATAGACTAAATCAGAGGCTTAACCCGGCCTCTATTTTTTTCACCCAGAACCCTTCCTTACTTTTCCATATACTTTTCTAATTCAAATAACAATATTCATAAATTTTTTACCACTTATAATAATTTAAATCAAAAATAGACAAAATAAGATTGCCTGAAAAATTTAGTTTAGAGGTGATTTTATGAATGCAGTTGAATCAATTTTTGAAAATCCTCAATACAAAAGTGAGACTGTAAATAAAGTAAATATATTTACTGGGAGTGACATGACAACGGATGCATATTATTTTATGCCGGACCAGGTTCTCGAATTCCATATGCACCCTGACGGAGACCAGGTATTTATCTTTTTAAAAGGAAAGGGTAAATTCTATCTGGATAATGGAACCGAGTCGGTAATAAACGTCTCCCAGGGTTCGTCAGTTTACGTTCCTTCCGGTGTATGGCATAAAATTGAAAACGGTGATAATGAAATGATCGCAGTGCAGGTTACAAAAGCAGGTGCAGGTTTCTCTGCCAGGCACTAACAGCAATCACCATAATATTGCATCAAAAAACATTCTTTAAAGAAGGAGAATCACTTTGCGAAGAAGGATAATACTATTGATTATAACAACACTAACTACATTATCATTAGTAAGCGGATTGTATATATTCCGTAACGAAGTATCCGACTTGTATGGATACAGCCGTGCTGCAGTATCGTATTACGGTTCCACTGGTCAGGAAGTCAAAAACATACAGTACAAGTTGTCAAAATGGGGATATTACAAAGGGAAGGTAGATGGAGTTTACGGTTATAAAACCTATAGAGCTGTTCGTCTGTTCCAGTACAAAAACGGTTTAAAGGTTGACGGTGTAGCAGGGCCTCAAACTTTATCAGCTCTTGGCCTTCCTACCGGGGCTGCCGCCAGGGCAGGTGCTACTGCCAGAACATCAGGAAACAAGGATGTGAACCTCCTGGCACACCTTGTACACGGCGAGGCCCGGGGTGAACCATATATCGGCCAGGTAGCAGTAGCTGCAGTAGTACTAAACAGGACACGGGACAGCAGGTTTCCCAAAACCATAGCAGGAGTCATATACCAACCCGGAGCTTTTGATGCTGTGGAGGATGGTCAGATAAACCTGCCGCCTAATGATGCTGCATATAG
>JBMOLK010000050.1:0-2413 GCA_049325575.1 Bacillota bacterium
TACCCCATAAAGTAATATTTAAATTTCCGCCACACGATGTGGCGGCCTATGCGCGATTTTATATAACGTGTGCATACAAGAAGGCTTTGATGGGTTACATAGCTCCTATGTCCCCGAAAAGGTTTGCTGAGCGACCCGTGATTCATTTCTACCCTTGTATGCGTTGTTATATAAAGTCGCGCGCCTTCGAAGACTAGAGGCGGGCAGGACGTCCGCCCCCTTAATTTCTACGTTTAACTATAACAAATTTAACCAATCTCTTCTACTATGAAGTATTCTAACAATTGTAACTCTTTTATGTTCTTCATTTAAAATATAAAATACAATATAGTTATCTACAATAATTTTACGAATACCTTGATTAGCAAGTCTTTCATCTGCAACTAATGCATTCCTCAAAGGCATTTCCTCAAGTTTTAAAATTCCGTCACTAATCTTTTCAATTACTTTTATAGCGACACCTGGCTCCAATAATTCTTTAGCAATATAATATCCTATTTCGTACAAGTCTTTTTCTGCTGGTTCAGTAATTTCAACGTAATATCTACTCATTCTCTATCTTTTCCTTAATATCAGCTAATGCATTACGAAATGATCTGACTTTTTTTTGTTTCATCGCATCTATGCCTTCTTCAAGTAATTTGTATAATTCATACTTACCTACAAGTCGTTCATAAGTTTCAATACTCATAACAGCTAAATCCCCTTGACCATTTTTAGTTATATATACAGGTTCATTATATTTGTGACAGAATTCAGATATTTCACTATAATTATTCCTTAAATCAGAACTTGGTCTTATTGATGGCATAAAAATTACCTCCAAATTTATTATATCAATATTATATCAAAATTTTGATATGAATTCAATTTTATTTTGTACAATTAATCTTTATTTTAATGCTCCAAAGTCTCACTCTCGTAATCCACCCCAAGGATGGGGCGGCTTGCGCGCGATTTTATATAACGTTTGCATGCCCGACGCCACTGAACCGGACCCACAGAGCCCTTCTTCTTTGGCACGCTTGCGTCGGTGAAGTGGTGTGGTGCCGGCCTTCTACATGGAATGACCCTCGAAGCTATTCTCCATGACCTTCCTTACCGCACCTTTATGGGCATGCGTTGATATGTGAAGGCCAGGTGCCCCGGGAAGCCAGAGCCGCATGGATGCGGTACCTTAAACAAACTTTCCTCAGCCTCATTGTTCCACTTTATATAAAAAATGTGAACCAACTCAACTTCGTATAATGCTTATACTATTCGTCCTAATATAGCTTTTGATATCCTGTAAGCATAATCATCAACATTGTTTTGCACATCAACACTTTCATAATTTGCCGGAGTACCCAGATATCCCTCTGAAGAAAGTTCTTTGATGTGACCACCAAATAACCACTGTTCAACTTTATCATCATCTAATGCAATAGGAGTCAATAACTTGGCTTTTTCAACATCAACTAAATGTGGGTAAAACTTATGTATTGTAGCTGTTTCAATATCCCCTCCATGAATATCGGAAACTTCTGCCGTACTTACAACGATTGACTGAGGCTTTATTGGGCATAAATAAGGTTCATTTCCACTTAACCCAAAGTGTGGGAGTCTGCATTCATCAAAAGCATAGCAGGCATTGATTTTTAGCTGCTCGGTTGCTTCTTTAAATGCTTCAATTATGGCAATGCTGTGTTCAATATCACCATGAGCATTTACACCATATACGTTGTGGAACCCAAATTCGGCTAATGATGCCAAAATGTCATAAAGTAATGCTTTAGCTGTTTCTTTCCTTACTCTGAAAGAGCCGATAAAACCACTCGTTGACTCACATATGCCCCAATAAAAAGGTGGTGCGATTACAACGGTGTACCCCTCTTGTTCAAGCTTTTCTTTGATTGATAGACAGTATACATGCGCAGTCAATATATCAGTCCCCAAACATAAATGTGGGCCATGTTCTTCGATCACTCCAAGAGGAAGTAAAACAAGCGCATTTTTATTTGCATAATATTCTATGTCTATCCATTTCATATTAACCATTGTATCTTTAAACATACTGTCTAGCATTTCTTAACCTCCGAAAATACAAATAATTTTTAGTTCGAATTTCTAAACTAATATATAACAAATAAACCTTCATAGACTTACCCGGATAAATCCGTGTCATGGATGACACGGTAATTGCACCTGGCTTTCATATATCGTCAGCATGGAAGAAGTTCCAGAGCCGCACCCATTAGAAAGACCCGTAAGCGTGCTTGCACCGGCGATGGAATTTGGTGCGGATTACTTCATGATCCTACTCTAGAGACTTTACTTCATGACCTTTCTATACCGCACCTTTACTGCCATGCATTGATATGTGGAGTCGGGTGACCCGCGTAGCCAGCTGGGGTCAAGGATGACCGCACCTTAA
>JBMOLK010000051.1:0-20294 GCA_049325575.1 Bacillota bacterium
AACTTTTGTTGAGCAAGTTAAACAGGCTTGGTGAAGGTAGTATTTCTCCACTTATTCTTTATGAATATGAGAAGATAAGAAAGCTTTATAGTATTGAGCTTAAACCAACAGATAATTTGCCAAGTAGAAGTCATCCTGGCGGGCCGTGTGTTCCAGGAGTACAGAGAATGTTTATTGATGTTAATGGAAGATTTTTTCCCTGTGAAAGAGTTAGTGAAGAGTCTGAAATGATGTCAATTGGAGACTTAGATAAAGGGTTTGATATTGAGAAAATAAGAAAAATACTAAATATAGGTAAATTGACGGAGGAGAACTGTAAGAATTGCTGGGCGTTTAGATTTTGTACAGTGTGTGCTGCTTTGGCAGATAATCTAACAAGCTTTTCTAAAGAAAAGAAGCTCTCCCATTGTAGTTTAGTTAAGGCAGAAATAGAAGAGCGCTTTAAGATTTACTGCACACTAAAAGAATTTGGACATAAATTTGAGGTTGAGAAAAAATTAGTGGTGTGTTAATAAAAAAAGATAGATATTTTGGAGGTAACTTATGGGAAATAAAGAAAAGGTTTTGGTGTATCCTTATAATACAGAATTTACTCCGGTCGTTAGACATAGAAAACTTATTGATAAGTATGAAATATCCCAGTTGATATCACCAAATGGCTGGGGACTTTGTGGGAAAGATGCAGGATATGCAGATGGAGGTTTGGATGTAGGGATAATTGTAAATGACGGCTTTGAAAACTCATTGAGTGATTGTGACTCTGTACTGTTCACAGATTCCAGTACACTCCTTGATATTGATAGATATATCTTTCCTAAAATTGAATCAGCATTAAAAGCAAAGAAAAATATAATTATTGCTGCGAAATTTAAAGAAGATATACTGGCGAAAATTGCATGTTTATGTGAAAAAGAGGGGGGTAGGTTTAAACACTTTTCTCCGAGACTGCAGTTTGAATTTCCTCGAATACCAAATGAGGAAATTCAGGAAATATTTAAAATAGAGGTACCTGTAATATTTGTACTCGGTGTTGCAGAAAGGACACACAAATTTGAAATTCAACTTTCGTTAAGAGAACGTATTATTGATATGGGTTATAAAGTAAGTCAGATAGGTACAAGGGCATACTGCGAGCTATTAGATTTTCACTCCTTTCCAGAGTTCATGTTTGATAACTCAATAAGTGAGGTTGTCAAAATTATACTATTTAATCAATTTGTTAAGAAAATAGAGATTGATGAGAAACCCGATTTAATTATAGTAGGAATTCCAGGAGGAATTATGCCTTTTGATGACACATTTAACAATAGGTTTGGTGTACTTGCTTACGAGGTTTCAAATGCAATTACACCTGATGCTGCTATACTAAGTCTTTTTTATGATGACTATAAAATTGAAGATTTAGTTAAGCTTTCAACTTCTATAAGATATAAACTTGGAACAGAAGTTAGTTGTTATAATATTGCTAATATTAGTTTCGATTATAAAAGCTCACAAGAAGAAAGACGGATGATTTACACAACTATTGACTCAAAACTAGTTGATAGGAAGAAAGAGTATATTAATAGTTCCAATATAAAAGCCTATAATGTCTTAGAGGAAAATGGCTGCCATGAGATTGCAAATGAACTAATTGATAAGCTTACAGAGTATGGAAGTGTTGAATGTTTATAATTTATAGGAGGTTTAGTATGAATAAACATGCTGTATTAGATGATATTAAGAGCAAACTGATAAGAATATTTAGAGATAGATATAATATAGATCTAAGTTCTGGAGACGAAGGTTCTTTCTCTAAGGAGTTGATGGGAAAAGAAATAAGACTGCTGCCTAGAGACTTGCTTTATTTATTTTTTGATGTTGAAAGGGAATTTGGAATACAAATTCCAGAAGGGGAAATTATAAACGGCAATTTTAGAAGTATCAACAGTATAATAGGGATAATAGAACGTCAGATGAATAAGGAAGTTAAGGTTGGTTAGGGTATTACGATGGCTATAAGCATAGCAATTATAGATGATGGCATTAATGAAAAATATTTTAATACAGGACCACTAAGGCATAACATTGAAGTTACACAAGAACTCCAGGTTGTTGACAGGTGCGAATATGACTCGCTGTCGCCAAGTCATGGTGCGGTATGTGCAGCAGTTATAAAGAAGTATGCTTCTGTTGATTCTATTAGTAGTGTGAAAATTTTAAATGATTACGATAGAGGTCTGAAAACTCAGCTTGTAAGAGCTCTTGAGTGGTGTATTGAGAATGGGATAAGATTGGTAAATATAAGTTTGGGGACCATAGACTATAGGGATTATACTGAAATAAAAAAGGCTGTTAACAAGGCTTATAAAGAGGGTTTAATCATTGTAGCTGCATGTGACAACAGCGATATAGTTACTTATCCTGCATCACTTTCAAATGTTATAGGTGTTAAGTGTGACAAGGAGAATAGGCTTAAAGAAGGTACATTTGTATATAACTCTTATGCTCCTGACGGTGTAGAGATAACTGCCTGCGGCATTCACTACATAGAAGAACATACCGGTAGTATTAAGAATACAAGTAATTCCAACAGTTATGCTGCTCCATTTGTGACTGCACTTGTTCATAACATCATGAGGGATAATCCTGATATAACCCTGGAAGAGATCAAAGAGACCTTAAGAAAGAAGTCTCTCAATTATTCTGATGCATTCTACTATCCGTCCTTATATAGAAACATTGATTGGGTTGACAGTGCAATAGTATTTGATTTAACGGAAAAAGGTATTAATATATCAGATCACCATACTGGTTTTGATATTAAGCGTATTATTGATAAAAGTTGTTTGTATTACTCATATGATGCTAAGAGTATAATTGATCACATCGATGAAAACCCTGAAATCTTTGAGGTATCGGACACTGTTATAGTTGTAGAGGATGAAACTTCTACAAAGAGAGGTCATATTAACTATCAAGAATTAGTTGAATACTTGAATCAGCGAAAACTCAATTTGGTATACCTTTCAAGCAATTATAATAAAGAAGAGAGTGAAACCAAAGGGAGATCCATAGGTATAAAGCTATGGAATCCTTACGTTTACAATCTCTATAAGAGTTCAACAACCAGAAACAAGGGGAGGGAAGTTCCTATTATAGCTGTATGGGATTATACCGGGGAAGATTTGTTTTATGTGAGTAACTCCCTCTTGGATTTATTTAAGGGTGATGGATACTTTGCTTTAGTAACCACCGATTCATGCTTTGGGATTCTTTCCGGATTTGAATTTACTCCACTTGAAGATCGATGGGAAAACACGAAAGCAAGAATTGAATATCTAGCTGACATCTATGAACCTGACATACTTATATACAGTATAGATATGTCAAATAAGGACGAAGAACATTTTAAGTATTTGGATAAATACTGTGATTCAGACATTAATATTTACATAAAGGAGCATAATGCAATATTCGATAGGATAGAGCAAACGGTTACAAAAGAAATTACAGTGGCTGTTGCGGACTCTGAATATAACGGCAATGAACAGATGAAAGAAAAAACGTTTAATTATTCAAGGAGCTTATCCTGTATAGGAGGGATATACAAGCATATACAACATTTGTTTTATGAATACGAAGCATATGCCCCATAATTAATCCTTTGGCTGTCAATGAGGCAGTTTTTTTTATATCCTTTTTATGATAATATACCATATAGTAATACTAATCTATAGCTGTCTAATTAAGTTGGATAACACTAATAAAATGTGGATAAAATGGAAATAAAAATGATAATACTGCTTATACATAGGAGGATTATTGATGAGATTAAACAGCTTCTTGAGTCTGGTTGAGATCCGTACAAAGATTGCCAGTATGATTCCGTTTTCCCTGGGCACAGTTTATGCATTATACCGTTTTAACAGGTTTGAAGTAAGGAATTTTATACTTTTTTTTATATCGTTATTGGCCTTTGATATGGTTACAACAGCTCTTAACAACTATTATGACTATAAGAGAGCAAAAAAGAAGCATGGATATAATTATGAAAAGCATAATGCAATTGTAAGATATGATCTAAAAGAATCTACAGTTATAGCTGTTATTGCGATCTTGCTTTCTATTGCCGTTATATCAGGATTATTATTATTTTTAAATACAAGCGTTATCCTGCTTTTAATAGGGGCTGCGTCATTTGCTATAGGAATAGCCTATTCCTTCGGACCGGTTCCCATATCGAGAATGCCTTTGGGAGAAGTATTTTCCGGATTTTTTATGGGATTTGTAATTGTATTTCTGTCAGTGTTTATTCATGTATATGACCTGAACATTGTTTCCATAATGCTTGAAGGTCAAGTAATGTCCTTAAGTGTTAATGTGGTAGAGGTCATTTATATATTCCTTTTTTCGGTGCCTGCTGTATTGGGGATTGCAAATATTATGCTGGCCAATAATATTTGCGATATGGATGATGACATTGAAAACAAGCGTTATACCCTTCCTATCTACATTGGGAAGGATAAGGCATTGCTTATTTTTAGAGTTCTCTATTATATTGCATATGTTGACCTGGTGGTACTTAGTATATTAAAAGTGATACCTTTTCTTGCTTTGCTCTCAATTCTGACACTGATTACTGTGAATAAAAATATAAAGCTGTTTAATGAAAAGCAAACAAAGAAGGACACTTTTATTTTATCAGTAAGAAACTTTGTATTTATAAGCGGGTCCTTACTGCTCTTGCTTGGTGTTTCTTCAATTCCTCTTTTGTTTGGATCTTTGGTCACAGGTAAACTTTAGAGTAAATTTATCAGACGTTTTCTTAGACAGAACCTTATAAAGCAGAGTAATACAATACCTACTAAAACTATTACCACGGTTTTGTAGTTGAATCCGTCTATGACAAGCCCCAAAGCCATACCGGCGGCTGGGGGATGCTCGGTATCTGTTAATACCATAAGCAGCATGCTAAGTCCGACTGTAATGGAGCCCAACATGATTATCCAGTACCGGTGGTTAAGGCCAAATTCTGTAAAAAACTGGATTTTAGACAAATTGCTGCATAAAAAGGCGGATGATATCCCAACGATATAACCGCCTATTATAAACCGTGACTTTGAAGAGTTTACATGAGGTAGAAGGAAAATTATGAAGCAGCTTGCTCCGAGTGAGGCAATAACTGCTGCATCCAGTACCACATCGAGAAAAATCTGTACAACTAAAATTGAAATCATGGCAAGAGCGCATTGCCCCAGATATTGAAGCTTATTTTTCCTGAATTTTTCATCAACAATCATCATATGCACCTCATTGGCACACAGCCATTTTATATTAAATTGTATTTCATTAGAGGAACTATAGAGATCGAACTGTAAAAGTAGATAAACAAGATAGGCCCGCCATTTGTATCAAACTAGCGGAGTGAATTATATGTTTATCTTTACAGTTCGTTATCTCTAAAGACTTGTTTGTGTATTTATATAATTCGCCATAAAATCGTATAATCCTCTTTTGTCATATGATAACGTATAATTACTTCACTCTGTCAAGAATAACCCTTGCCACGTGAACGCCACTTGCACTTGCCTGTGAAAGTCCCCGTGTAACACCAGCCCCATCACCAATGGCAAACAGGTTCTTAAGGCCCGTTTCAAGCTCGTTGGATAATTCCTGCCTTGAGCTGTAGAACTTGACTTCTACACCGTAAAGCAGGGTATCGTGGTTTGCTGTGCCAGGTGCTATTTTGTCCAAGGCATAAATCATTTCTATAATATTATCAAGATGACGTTTGGTCAGGACAAGGCTTAAGTCTCCAGGAGTAGCCTTGAGAGTCGGTTTTGTAAAGCTCTGGTTTAGCCTGTGCTCGTTTGTTCTTACACCTTTTACCAAATCCCCGAATCTTTGCACCAAAACTCCACCGCCAAGCATATTTGAAAGTGATGCAATTCTTTTTCCATACTGGTAGGGTTCATTAAACGGTTTGGTAAACCTGTTGCTTACAAGCAGGGCAAAGTTGGTGTTATTGCTTCTAAGACTCTTATCAGTATAGCTGTGTCCGTTTACCGTAATAATACCCTCTACATTTTCAGCTACCACGTGTCCGTAAGGATTCATACAGAAGGTTCTGACAATATCGCCATACTGCTTTGTCCTGTACAATAGCTTGGACTCATATACCACATCAGTGATGTGCTCAAATATTTTTGCAGGAAGTTCTACCCTTACCCCTATATCCACCTGGTTATTAATAAGGGGTAAATCAAGTGTTTTACACTGCTTTGAAAACCACTCTGCACCTGACCTCCCTGGGGCAACTATCAGGTATTTGCAATCAATGGAATTCCCATTGCTGCAATTAAGCCTGTATCCTTTGTCCAAAGGTACAATTTCATTTACATGAGTATTGAAAAGAAAATCGATACCATCTTTAAGATGGTTATATATCTTTTTTAGGATTTCCAGGTTGTTTTCAGTTCCAAGATGCTTGACCGAAGCTTTAAGCAGGTGCAAGTCATTCTCCAGGGCTTTTTTCTCGATAAGCCTGGCTTTGTCGCTGCCGGTTGAGTAAAGCTCATTGGTAGCTCCAAACTGCACATTTATACTATCCACATAGTTGATAAGCTCCATCACCTTCTCATTGGGAATGTAGTCATTGAGCCACCCCCCAAACTGGGTGGTAAAGTTGAATTTTCCGTCCGAAAAGGCTCCGGCACCGCCAAAACCACTCATAATGCTGCAAGTGCTGCACTTTATGCAATCACCGGTTTTGCTGTGAATCATGGGGCAAACTCTTTTATTGATTTCATTACCCTGATCTATCATTAGAATTTTTAAATCCGGCCTTTTTTTTATCAGTTCAAAGCCTGCGAAGATACCTGATGTTCCGCAGCCTATAATTGTGATATCATATATTGTATTAATGTTATTCATCCCAATTCCCCCTAATTTACCTAAATATCAAAAAAACGCACAAAGGCTATTATACGTCAAAAAAAGTAACGAATCTACAGTATATTATACCATTTGTTTATCTCCCTTGGATAGATTTGAATATGCTTACCCGCTGTGTTTATTTGATATTAAACTCTTAAGTGTAATAAAGCACTGAAGCTGCTGGTTGTACGGTATGACATTCAGCCCGCTGGGATTCGAGCAGACAAAGTCGGTTACTCCCTTTATTATATTTCTCTCCTGAATACATACGGATACACTTATCCTGTTTTGAGGAATTTGCAGCATATGTGAGGCGAAAACTCTATATACTCCAATACCTACATAGCAAACGATTTTTGGTTTTAAATCTTCTATTAGCCTTGCCAGCATTTTTGAGCCTTCTTTAAATTCATCGTGAGTAATTTCCTTGGCTGACCTTGTAGGCCTGCTTACAATATTGGTAGAACCATAACCAAACTCCAAAAGTCTTTGGTCATCTTTTGCCTCAAGCTTAAAAGAGGTAAGACCCGATTCGTATAGCAGCTTCCAGAACCGGTTGCTCCTGCTTGCGTAATGGTGACCTGTCCTGGCTGACTCCATTCCGGGATTGTATCCTACAAAAAGGACATTAAGGTTTGGTGCCACTATATCTTTTAGGGTGCCATGTTCCAAAGTATTCCCATTTACAGATACCATAAATATCTCCTTTAAACCAATTATAGCCGGCTTTAAAACTATTATCCCACTCATTCCTGGTTTATATTATGGTGAATTTTAAAGCATAACTTAAGTGATTATTGTTTATTTTAAAAGGTAATAATCTCAAAGAAAGGATTTTTCATAAATATGTAGAATAAAGCAATATATTATGCATACATAAATTTTTATTGAAAGGGTTGTTTTTATTGAACTGGATAGATAAGCTTGAACGAAAGTATGGACGATATGCAATAAAAAACCTGGTTAAGTATTTAGTTATTGGATCTGCTTTTGTCTTTGCCCTGACCTACCTCTCCAATTCCAGGTTTCTCATTGATTTATTACAGCTTGACCGTTCAATGGTTTTAAAAGGTCAGGTCTGGAGGCTTATAACATTTATTTTTGTACCTCAGACTCTTGGTATATTTATTATCTTTGTGCTATACCTCTTCTATGTATTCGGTAATGCTTTGGAGCGGTTTTGGGGAAGCTTCAGGTTCAATCTCTACTATATGATTGGGATTGCTGCAGCGATAGCAGCTGCTTTTATCAGCGGCAGGGGGTCAGCGGAGTTTTTAAATCTATCAATATTTCTTGCTTTTGCATACCTGTATCCCAATTATGAACTGCTTTTGTTCTTTATCTTACCCGTAAAGGTTAAGTATCTGGCCTGGTTCAATATAATTTTCATACTGTTTTCAGTATTGTTTATGCCATTTTCACATAAAGTTGCCGCTGTGTTGTCCTTTGCAAATTTCTTTGTGTTTTTTGGAAGGGATATTATTAATGAAAGAGTTATGCCCAAAGTCAATGCCCTGGTTAAGAAGCACAAACGCAAAAAGTTTAAGGTTGTAGCACCTGCCAAATCCTTTGGGCTGAAACACAAATGCAGGGTGTGTGGAAGAACTTCGGAAGACTACCCTCAATTGAAATTCGGGTATTGTCTAAAATGTGGAAGTGACTATGAGTACTGCCAGGACCACTTGAAGGACCATGATCATGTAAATTAGATAAGAGCTTATGTGCATAGGTGAATTCCATTAGGGTGCAAATTCTTCATAAAGAATGCACCCGTTATAATTTAATGACTATTATTTATTTAAGAATTCAAAGGATAGTGGAACTTTTTTAATAGAATACTAGTCTAAATAGCAAGGATTACTATCAAGTATAATATTATTTAAATGAAAATTCATAAATAGGGGTGGGTGGTTTCAAAGTGAAAACAGCATTGAAATTTCTAAAGATTGGCGGCTTTATCGCAGGGATTATAATTCTTTTTGCCGCACTTTCTTTTACAAAGTTATTATTAAACGAAAATAACAACAATGCAAAGAGTTCTACGTCCCCGGTATCCGGGGTTGAAAACGACAATCAATCAAGCAATTATCTTATGGCGTCTCAAAAACAGGAGGATGTTGATCTTGAAAACCCTCCTGGAGTAAGGGATATATCTGAAATCAAACCTGGTGAGATCAAAGCTGATAAGAACAAGGAACAGCTATATCACAAAACAATGGCAGAGTTTTGTGAGAATACACTTAAGCCTATTGGCTTTTATCTGGCTTCCGATGAATACATAACAGGTGATAAGAATACAATAGTTCTTTATTTTGAGAGAGATGAGAATGTAGACAATTCTAAAAAGGAGCTGGCTGCAATAGAGATCAGTAGGTTTGTTTATGGTAGCTTTGAGGATAGTACAGGCTTTAAAACAGATTATCTAAAAGTTCATCTAAAACTTCCGGAAGGCGACTCTTTCTCTCTTGACAGGCAGAGCTATGAAAAGTGGGTTATATCAGGTGAGAGCAGCAAAGTACTATTTAATTCTTACATGCAGAATGCTTTTGAGAGTGATATAGGGGAACCAAAGCAGATTGAAAATCCACTGCCCGCCAATAGCATAGACAAGGAACAGATTCCTCAAAAAGAACTATACCACAAAGTAATGGCAGAGTATTGTGATACCTCACTAAAACCTGTCGGGTTTGTTCTGTCGTCCGATGAGTATACAGCAGGCGACAAAAATATAATACTCTTGCGTTTTGATAGTACTGCCAATATGAGCTATGCTGCAAAGGAATGGGCTGCAAGAAAGATCTGCCAATATGTTTTTGGGAGCTTCCAGGAGGCTGCCGGTTTTAAAACAGACTATCTGAAGGTTCATTTAAAGCTTCCTGAAGGAGACTCTTTTGCTCTTGACAGGAAGGATTATGAAAAGTGGCGTAATTCACATGAAAGTGATCAGGTGCTGTTTGACAAATACATTAACAGTACATTTAAGAACGAAGAAAGCAGCCAGGTAAGAGATCCAAAGGCTCTAGACCCTCAAGCTCTCCAGCAGTACCTGGGAAAATTAATGTCTGATGGAAATAGCTACAGGGTAGAAGGAGAGAGCATAGTAGATGCCGGAATTTACATCTATATAGATAAGGAAAGAAGTGAATTGAGCTTGGCACAGCTGGAGGACATAATCGTAAAGCTTTCGCAGGAGGTGCTAAGGAACTATTACAAAAGTACAGGCCAAAGAGTTGGGGCATTTAAGCTTATCGATAAAAAGAGTGACACACTGTTTGTTGTTTATAGAAGCAATATTGATATACTGTGGACTGAAGGGGAAGATGACAGCAGATTTAGAGATTTTATAAGAAGGGATGGTTTAGGGCCGTCGCTTGAATAGGCTTTTGCAAAGGGTGTTTTGAAATGAAAGTCCTATGTTTTTTTTGAATTGTTAAAGTTGTTAATAAATTATTTACAATTTATTAATTGACAAGTTAATATTATTTATTATAAAATTAAAATAGTTAATAGGTTATAACTGTAAATATAGAATGGAACTAACAGATTTAATATCATGTAAATTACAGAGGGAGTAACGGTCTGTATAAGCTATACAGAAGGCAAACCGTCAATACGGCTACGTTGGAGCCCGGTTATGTCTGATAAGTCGTGAGACTCTGCATCTTGCCTTGACGGTATGGGTGCGGAGTTTTATTTACATGATGGGTACGAAAGGAGAGTATTATGGACATAGTTCCTGGAAAGACAGGTAGATGGACAGGCAAGTCAAATGTTTTTGCCAAGAAGAGCCCGGAAGGCTATAAGGTAGATGTAATTTACCTTGATGGAAAGCTTATGAAGGCAGAATGTGTTGATGAAGATGAAAAAAGCTTCGGAATATTCATGCATTCTCTTGTTTTAAGTAATTATGCTGAAGTAATGAAGGTTAATAGTAATCAGATAAATGTAGTGGGTGATGAATATGAAAAAGCTATCTTTCACTATGCAGCATCTAAAGGCTTTGACAAGAAACTGATTGAAAGTATAGCTCCAAAGGTAAACGAACTTACCTTTGAGTATGATAACAGTTTTAAAGTATCAACCCACTTGATAAACGAGAAAATGAGGATTGTCTCCAAGGGGACACCTGAAGAGCTTCTTAAAAGGTGCTCTTATATACTGCTTGATTCAAAGTTTGTTAAGGTTACCAGAAGAATTTACAAGGAGCTTAATAGTGTATTAAAAGACATGATAGACAGGTGCTCTAGTGTGTATGCAATTGCTATCAAAGACATTTCAAAGATTTCAAGGGTATTAAATGTGGACTCATACGTTAATGACATGACCCTTGTTGCACTTATAGGCATGGGAAGGGCTTAGTATTAAAGCACATAATTGACATTACTGTAAGCACAATGGTATAATCTAGCTAAATAATTGAGTGTAGTATACTAATAGGTACATAGTTAACAGTTAGCATGAGATGAGTTTTAGAATAGACTGATGAGAAGAGCTGAGATGAGGAAAGGTTATAATGCCGATACTCATTTGGGTGTCGGTTTTCTATTTTCTTGTCTGCCCCAAACATCCTCTTCTTCCTCAAATATAAAAATTTAAAATTGTCTATATCTCCAGAGTATTTACGTTAGGCAGATGCCATAATAAAGGATGAACTGGGGTGTCCTGACGCTCAAGTTGCTCTAATAGGCCCGGCTGGAGAGAATCTGGTAAGGTATGCGGGAATATTCTGCAGCGTCTACAGGGCTGCTGCCAGAATGGGTATGGGAACCGTTATGGGCTCTAAAAACCTTAAAGCTATTGCAATAAAGGGGACTGGAGCTGTTAATATAGCAAAGCCCAAGGAATTTTACCAGGTTTGCTCCAGTATAAGGGAAAGATTAAAACAGGATTTAATGGTACAGATGCTTTACGATCAGGGATCAATGCTTCTCACCATGCCTGCAAACTATGAGCAGGGATGGTTTTGCTGGAGAAACTTCCAGAAGGGAAACCACCCTGATGCAAAGCTCTTAAGCGGGGAAAATCACCGTGACAATTTCCTGGCTCACAGGGAAGGATGCTTTGCATGCTCCATCTCCTGCGGCCGCTTCAGTAAAATACGCAGCGGAAAATATGCCGGTGAGATTACTGGGGGACCAGAATATGAAGCCTTGACGGCAATAGGACCACGAATGGGCTTATTAGACCCTTCTACAGTAATACATAACAACAAGCGTGTAAATGAGCTTGGCATGGATGCCGTTTCTTGCGGTGGTGCGATTGCCTGGGCAATGGAATGCTGGGAGAAGGGCCTTCTTACCGGGGAAGATACCGGAGGCTTAGAACTTAAATGGGGAGACCAGGAGCTGGTAGATAAGCTTATAGATATGATTACATACCGTCAGGGATTTGGTGACATCCTGGCCGAAGGCTCATACAGAGCTGCCCGGCATTTTGACAGAGGGTATGATTATTCCATAAGTGTCAAAGGGCATGACATGTCACAGGATGACCCCCGGGGCCTTGGTTTTGCATTTGGTATAGGCTTTGCAACGGGAAGAAGAGGCGGTGACCACTTACAGGGTCTGCCGTGTCTTGAGCTTACCGGAGGATTTTACCCAGGGCTTGTTGAAAAGATCCTTGGCACAAGGGAGGCGGAAGACCGCCTGTCCAAGGTGAAGAAGCCTGAAATGGAAAGATACCATGAAGACCTTAAAGCAGTGGGCAACAGTCTTACACAGTGTACATTCACTCACAGCTGGTCCTTTGCCGAACAGCCGGAAGATATGGTTGAACTGTTGTATACTGCAACAGGCACAAGATATACCCCCGAAGAACTGCTGGAAGTAGGAGGACGTATTGTGCACCTTGAGAGGGCCTACTGGAATCGACTGCTGGTGGGACGTATGGAGGATAAGAATCCAAAGCGTTTTACAAAAGAGCCTATGCCTGATGGCCCGAACAAGGGGATGGTATTTCCAGAGGGTGAGCTAATTCCCCTATACTATGAAGTCAGGGGATGGGACCAGGAGACGGGATTTCCACTTCCGGAGACCCTCAATGAGTACGGACTTGAACATTTGGCAGAGGAATTAAAACCATTCAGGGAGCAGTACCTGAAGAAGATTGAGAGCGTGTAAGATGTACAAGGGGTGGATGAATTGAAACTAACTACTCGTTATTATGGATTTTTTTCTTCATTGACAAAGAAACTAAATGAAGAGATGAATATAAATGATGGCTGCACCGTCAGTACCTTAGTTGACGGGCTGACGCAGGTATACGGTTATAAGTTCAGGCAGCTTTGTTTCATAAGGCCGTTATATAGTGAGAAAGACTATATAAACATATACCTAAATACCCAGGACCTTAACAATGAAAAGATTTTTCCCCATGGCCTTGATACCAAGGTGGGTGAAGGGGATATTGTTACATTTGGCGCTGTAGGAGGCGCGGCATAAACAGGTGATGGTATGATTAACAATGATGAATATTTAAGATGGAAGCGCCAGATTGAGATTCCTCAGTTTGGCGAAGAGGCACAGTATAAGTTAAAGAAAAGCAGAGTAGCAGTGTTGGGAACAGGAGCTGTTGGAGGTGCAGCGGCTCTGTACCTTGCTGCCGCAGGAGTAGGCAGTATGGTGCTTGCCGACAGGGATGTGGTGGAGCTTAGCAACTTAAACCGTCAGATACTTTTTAACAGCCAGGATGTTGGAGGATATAAAGCCGAGCTGGCATCCAAACGACTCCTGGAGCTGAATCCCTGTATGGAGGTTGAAGCAGTTGTCAAACATATTGGAGAAATGGAGTTAGAGCCCCTTGTTAAAGGCTGCAGCTTTGTCCTATGTTGTTTTGATAAAAATGAAAGCCGCTTTCCCGTCAACAGGCGGTGTATTGAAATGAATATTCCTGTTTCCTACGGGTTCGTACAGAATTTCAGCGGAGAACTTATTACGGTACTTCCAGGACAGTCTGCTTGCCTGTCTTGTATTATGGATGAGAGCTTTCCGGAGCAGCCGGAAACTCCTGTTATAGGTGTGGCAAGCGGCATTATAGGAATAGCCATGGCTGCTGCATCCATACGTCATATGACAGGTATAGGTGATATGATGGCAGGATATAGGCTAATGTATGACCTAGCTTTTCCGGAGCTTATAAAGGTACCCCTAGGACGAAATAAATCCTGTCCTGTCTGTGGCACCTAAATGTTTTCACAAGAAGTTAATTTTTAATCGTATTGAAAAAGGGCAAAGGTGAGGGAAAATACTCCAGCCTAAGCCCTTGGTTTCAATAATCATAACAGGTATATTGCTTACTTATGGTAATCATGCTAAGATAGCCATTCCGGCTGGAGGTAGCTCTAAATATACTGTTGTCCTTCCATCACCATACTTTTTCACCGGTACGGTTTCAAATGAGCTGTTAAATATGTTTTTTAGCTTGGAATCACTCCAATCTCCATTATATAGTACTTTCATTTCCGACCCCTCCTTGTGAAACGGAGAATGTATGGTTATTTCTGCGCCCCTGGATTCTGTCCCATTTGTATTGAACACAACCAGAACTTCATTATCTACAAGAACCCGGGACCACCCGATGAGTTCTCCCTGAACCGGGTAGGAAAACGGTCTTCCTAGATAAGATGTTTCCCTAAGGTACTGCCTTCCTCTTCTTAAGGCAAGTCCAATACTGTCATTACGGTTCCTGATGGCAGCAATAGCAGAGATTCTCAAATAAGTGGGATGATCCGTATTAAAGAAATGACACCCGCTTGTTTCAAAAGCACCAAATTCTGCTCCAAACATGCATTCTCTTATATATCTGTCTTCAAAAGGTATGTTACCAAACTGGTCAGGCTGTTCAATATTGGCATCATGCATGTTTCTATTTCCATCAAAAGCCTGTTCTGTACCGTAATAGATACATGGAATACCTAATGTAGTCAATTGAATACCTACTGCATGGGCTACCTGTTCAAAGCGCCTTGGTATGTTGTTATTTGCAGAAAACCGTTGTTTGGTATTTCCTACCTTGTCATGGTCATCAAGTATAGAGACATGATATCTTCCTGTTTCACGGTGACCGCCAAGAATATCACTTGATGTAAATTGCTCAAAGAAGAACGCAGGTGCCATCAACCCTTTTGCCAATCCTTCAATCCTTCTGGATGGATCTCCAATATCCAGGGCAGCATCAATATTTCTTCCGAAAATGTCCAGGTAGTTCTTTTCCATCTCAGCTCCTCCTGTTACTTCTCCAAGCAGCAGAAAGTTTTCCTTACCTATGGATTCTGCATATTCGTGGATGGCTCCGCAAAATTTTCTGGAAACATCCCAAGGGATATGTTTAACAGTGTCTATTCTAAAACCATCGCAGTCTGTCAATCCAATCCAATACTGATATACCCTGATAACTGCATCAAGTACCTGATTGTTATCATAATTTAAGTCTTTAAGATCAAAAAAGTCACCTCTTCTGAATTCATTATCTTTATGCATAGGATTTTCCCATGGTTCGGAATCCCATTTGCCTATTCTTCCTGCTCTTGTATACCATTCTTCCTTTTGAAAATCCTTTGGCCAGACTCCATCTCCCATAGAGTTTATGTTATCAGTGGGGTGGCCGTTTTCTGAACGCCAGGCTGCAATTTCCTCCGGTGGTTGATACCTATAAGGAATATCACTTTTGAGGCTATTCTCATCATAGAACCAGTTATTACCGGTATGGTTGTATATTATATCAAGAATAACATAGATACCCAATTCATGAGCTTCTTCTACCAGTTTTATTAATTCTTCCCGGGTTCCAAACCTGGGGTCAACATCAAAAAAGTTTTGAATGCCATATCCATGATAGGTTTGCAGGTCTGTTCTTTGTTTAAACAAGGGACCAATCCACAAGGTGGTTACTCCCAGTCCTTTTAAATAAGTAAGCTTTGATCTGATTCCTTCTATTTTTCCCCCTTGGAATATTTTGCCGCTTTCCATCCAGGAGCGTTTATCTTGAGTTTTGAACTGTTGGGGGTTATTTGGATCAAAGAGAGGTACATGGTCTTCCTTTCCGTTACTAAAGCGGTCAGGTAATAAGAAATATAGAATTTGATCTCTCCATGTTTCAGGGGATGGGAACCCCTTGGTTTTACGCAGTTCACCTAAATCGGCGATTGAGGGTATTTCAGAAATGTCTGGCACATGTATTTCAGGCATAGTTTCTCCTCCTTAACGAACAATGAAATATAAACTTATTATGGATAAAAATTGAGATAATATACTTTTAACGGCATATCTGGATGTCCATTGATTTTACTTCGATATAAATACTTTTTTCTCTTAGTTGCACTACCCAAACACTATTTTTGAATAATATATTACAATATAAATGAAATAAAGGTATAATATAGATAGAAATTATAGAGTATCAAGAGAGGACCGTCTATAAGGGTGGTATAAAAAGTGTTTGAAATAATATTATTATTAGTTAAAGTTGCTTTTACGATAACTATATATCTGTTTATTTATAGCATCATACGGCTTATTTACCTTGATATCAAGTCCATGAACGCAGGCAGGACCAATATAAATACGGGTCTTCCGTATCTTAAACTGATAAATCAGCGGGAGCTTCTTGATTTTAGGGTAGAAGAGACATATACACTGTCTAAGAGTGTGGTCATTGGACGTCAGGATAAAAATGATATAGTTATAAAGGATCCCTGTATTTCTGGTATCCATGCACATATTATTGTTAGGGACGAAGGGATTTTTTTAAAGGATCTGGGAAGCAAGAATGGTACCTTTATCAATAGTAACAGGCTGGACAACAATAGTAAATCTTTACTAAAGGATGGGGACAAAATAAGAACCGGGCAGGTTGAATTCCTGTTTGTTAAAGGCAGTAAATGAGGTGTGTTTTATGTTTGGAGCAATAACATATAAAAGGCCTGTGAACTTAATTGTTGCTGTTAATATTATTGCTTACGCTTTTCTTTTCTTTACAATAAAACCTTATGAATGGCATACCCTGGCAATAGGGCTTAGCACTATACTGCTGATTTGTACAGCTTACTACATAATTATAAAGAGGAAGCTGGGGGATGAGTATCTGTTCCTGATTATTTCCATGCTTATAAGTCTGGGAGTTATGATGATATACCGCCTTGACCGGAGTCTGGGTCTAAAGCAGATTATCTGGACTGCGGCCGGGATTCTTTTGTTTTTGATTAGCTGCTATACCTTTATAAAGATTAGAAAATGGCACAGATTTACTTATTTCTATATTGGCGTACCTGTTCTGCTTTATCTGACAACCCTTGCCTTAGGGAGGAATATAAACGGAGCCACCAACTGGCTGGTCATTGGCGGTTACAGCTTCCAACCTTCTGAGCTTTCCAAAATTCTGTATATCATGTTTTTGGCCTGCTATTTTAAAGACCGGGATAAATTGTTTCTTAAAAACTCACACTATAGTGACAAAACTAAAACAATGGCTAATAAAGCCATATTAATGCTTGTTACATATTTAAATGTTGGTTTTCTAATCTTGCAAAGAGAGTGGGGGACAGCTGTTTTATTTTTCTTAATATATCTTCTGACTCTTTATATCTATGGAAAAGATACTGTTTTCTTTATTGCAAATTTGATTTTAACTCTTCCGGTTGGTTTGGCTGGATACCTGTTCTTCTACCATATAAGGGTCAGGATTGAGACCTGGATAAACCCATGGGCAGATATTACAGGTAAGGGTTATCAGATAACCCAGTCGCTGTTTGCAATAGGTTCGGGGGGCTTCTTCGGCACCGGCATAGGTATGGGCAGACCGGATATGGTGCCGGCAGTAAGCACTGACTTCATATTTTCAGCAATATGTGAAGAAATGGGGACTTTTACAGGGGCAGCAGTTGTTCTGCTTTATATGCTGCTTGCTTATAGAGGCTTTAAAATCGTCCTTAATGTGAGGGATAGGTTTTTGAAGGTATTGGCGTCAGGAGTTACCGTAATGATAGGATTACAGACTTTTATTATTATTGGAGGAGTAATAAAGCTTATACCCTTAACCGGGATAACACTTCCTTTTATCAGCTATGGGGGAAGCTCTCTTACAACCAGCTTTATTACGTTAGGCATTTTACAGGCAGTATCAAGTGTTGATATTGACAGCGTGGACGGTGAAGCTGATGAATGAGAACAGAAAGATAATAAGAGTGCTCATAGCGGTATGTGCTTTGTTTTTTATTATTATTGGCTACCTTACATATCTTCAGTTATTTGAAGGCAGAGAACTGATGACCAATACATATAATAGAAGGCAGTATGAGGTAGAGGAGAATACGATACGGGGAAGCATATTTGACAGGTACGGTGTTGTTTTGACTAAAAGTAATAAACAAGGGGAAGAGCAGGAGCGTGTATATACTTATGGTCCTTTATACAGCCAGGTTATTGGTTATAATTCCAAGGTATACGGAAAATCACTGCTTGAAGCATCATATAACAACTATTTGCTTGGAATGGATAAATACAGCCAGGTGTTTGGGATAGTAAACAGGCCAGGTCATAAGGAAAAGAAGGGAAATAGCATTTACCTTACTATAGACCATAAACTTCAGGCCCTGGGAGCAAAGCTTCTAAAAGGTAAAAAGGGTGCTGTTGTGGCTATAGACCCTAATACTGGAGAGGTGCTTGCTCTGGTGAGTAAGCCGGACTTTGATCCTGGGAGTACGGAGCTTTCTAAAAATTGGCGTAGTATGGTTGATTCCCGGGACTATCCTTTTTTGCCCCGGGCAACCCAGGGGCTCTATGCACCAGGTTCAGTCTTTAAGGTGATTACAACAGTGGGAGCAATGGAGAACGGCTTGCATGCTCTGACCTTTGAAGATAACGGAACTGTAGTTATAGACGGCAAGAAAATAAGGAACTCCGGAGGCAAAGCCTATGGGAATATAGATATTAAAAAGGCATTAGCGGTTTCCAGCAATGTAGTTTATGCCCAGCTGGGTGTAAAGCTTGGGAGTAAAAGCTTAATGCAGCTGGCTGACAGGTTTGGAATGGAAAGATATATACCTTTTGATATCCCGGTAAATAGAAGCATTTTCCCATACGATAATATGAGTCAAAATGACATGGCTGCTGCGGCTATAGGCCAGGGTAAGATTCTGGTTACACCCCTTCATATGGCAATGCTTGCGTCATGTATAGCAAATGAAGGTATCATGATGAGGCCTGCACTGGTAAAGAACATTATATCACCGGAAGGAAAAATCATAGAAAGCATGGAGCCTGAAAAGCTTTATCAAGTGATGCAGGCGGATGCTGCAGGTGAAACTAAGAAGATGATGCTGGAAGCTGTAGCAAAAGGAACTGGTAAAAATGCTGCAATTAAAGGTGTAGGTGTAGCTGGAAAAACCGGAACGGCAGAAAATGAGTTGTCTGTAAAGCATAAAAACAAGGAACATGCCTGGTTTATAGGCTTTGCCCCAGTGGAGGATCCAAAGATAGCTGTGGCAGTTCTGGTAGAGTATGGAGGCTCCGGTGGGGAAGCTGCAGCGCCAATTGCACAAAAGATTATATCTGAATACTTATCCAAATAGAAAAGAGAGCCAAAAGTCAGGATTATTCTATCGAAATCATCATAAAGATTTGCATAGAATTGGAAATACTACTTGAAAAACTTTACTGCCTTTGAGATAATAAACTACAGTAGTAAATAGAGACAATTAATATGAACATTTTAAAGGGGAGAACAAAACATGAAAAAAGCAGTAAGTCTTTTATTAGTTGTGTTTTTTATTCTGAATTCCGTTCTTGGTGTATTTGCATCACAGGAGGTTAGGGTAACTGTAGACGGTGAAGTTGTGGCGTTTCCCGATGCAAAGCCCTTTATAGACA
Organism: Bacillota bacterium; assembly: GCA_049325575.1. Classification (GTDB taxonomy): domain Bacteria; phylum Bacillota; class Clostridia; order Acetivibrionales; family Acetivibrionaceae; genus JBMOLK01. The sequence goes on from JBMOLK010000051.1 coordinate 19,782, forward strand.
GTAACGGAAGAACCTTGATTCCTCTAAGGTTTGTTGCAGAGAAATTAGGTGCAACCGTTGACTGGAATGAATCCACAAGGGAAATAAAAATAACCAGAGGAGATAAGGAACTAGAGCTTAAAATTGATAGTAATTATATGCGTACAAAAGATGGTTATAAGGCTATGGATACAAAAGCCATTATTAAGGGTGGCAGAACATTTGTACCCATAAAGTTTATAGCAGAAGGGCTTGGAGCTTCTGTAGACTGGGATGGCAAGTCAAAAACAGTTATAATTAAGTCACAGGATATTGACACAATAGAAGGTGGCGATGAAAAATATATGTCAAGGTATACCAATTTAAATCCGCTAATTGGTGTACCAAAAGATAAAGAGTTTATCTTAAAGTTTAATTCTAATCTGTTTGAGGGACCCCTCACTGTGTACGGATATGTCAGGGTATTTTCGGATGCTGCTTGCAAGAATGAAGTATTATCGGTAGATATAGAAACAGATTATGAATCCCGCACAG
>JBMOLK010000052.1:0-2369 GCA_049325575.1 Bacillota bacterium
GCAATACAGGAAACGGTGCGTTAATTGTAAAAGGAACTGCAAGTAATGTGCTGAATGTTCCTCATTATGCTTACTTTTATGTGTATGACAACTTGAATATTCCCGTTACCGCAACAACAAATCTGTCTTACTGGATATTGCCACAGGATGAAAATGGAAGGCATGTTGGAGTTGACATTGAATTTACTGATGGTTCAGTACTAAGAGCAACAGCTGCCACAGACCAGAACGGTACATCTATGCATCCTTATGCCGGAAATGGTGTTGTTAGTGGACGCGGTACAGTGGGACAGTGGAACTTTATAAGTTCAAAAATAGGTGATTGGTGTGAAGGCAAAGTAATTAAGAGTATAATGGCAGCCTATGACCAACCGAATGTCAGTGGCCAATACTCAGCCTACATAGACGATATAATCATTACAAAATAAAAAAGAATATTATTTATTAAATAAGGGAGGAAAATTAATGAAAAATACAATAATTATTAAAAAAAGTATGCTGATTTTGATTTTAGGTATTATAATGACTTTTGCGGGTTCAATTTGTGTACATGCGTCAGGTCCTGTACCGTCACCCATTATTGATTACAGTTTTAAGACCAATCCCAATGCAGCAGTAAACAGAAAGGCGTTAGTTGTACTTGTAAGTTTTAACGACAGGGCGCTTACATACACAAATGATCAGGAATGGAGTAATGACTTTTTTGGGAAAAACGGTGCAACTCTAAGGAATTTTTATGATGAAGAGTCGGAAGGCAAAACAATTTTTGGACCGGCTGAGGAATCTTATGGAACAGCAAATGATGGTGTTATAAAAGTCCATTTGAACACAAATCATCCCGGTACTGAAGGAGTAAGTTTAGATCAGCAGATTACGGAAATCAGAATGTTAAAAACTCAGTTAGTTGATAATTTAGATTCTTATATAAATTTCAAATCTTTTGATAAGAATAATGATGGTAAAATTTCGCCAGATGAACTGATTATAACATATGTTTTTGCTGGATTTGAACAAGCAAGCACATATGATAAGTTGTTTCCTTGTGTTTATGCGTGCACCGATATAAGAAGTTTAACAACTGCATTTGATGGAGTAACATTTGATGGGTTTACATTTGTTTATTCTGGTGAAATTCATCAAAGTAATAAATACGGTACATACAGGGCAACCATAAGAAAGTATTGCCATGAATTTGGTCATTGTCTAGGGTTGCAAGACTTATACCCTTGGGTTAAACTTCACAGTCTTATGGGAGCAGGTGATGGAATAATACCTGGACAAAAAGCTGGAGAATCACCTGAACATCTTGATCCTTATAGTAAGATAAAGCTTGGTTATATAAAGCCGACAAATGCAAACCGTTTAGGAATATATACTGTAAATTCTTTTAAAGCGGCTTCAGGGAAAAATATATTACGTATTAATACCAAAAATGCAAAAGAATATTTTCTTATTGAAAATAGACAATTAAGTGGATTTGATGCGGCTTTATATCCAACTTGCGGATATGGAGGTATTGCCATTTGGCATATTGATGAAACTAAACCTTTGAGTAGGGGAGGAGTTGATCTGGAAGTTGCGAAAATGGCGAAAAGTGGGGCTGTGATTCAGGATGTTTCGCCATATCATTTCTATGCTCAAGGATCTGATTATACCTTATTTGATGATACCGATAAGGCAAATACCCTTAATACGGCAAAGCTTAATGATGGTTCGAATTCAGGAATAAAGGTGGAAGTTTTAAGTACCAGTAGCCACTCAATGAATGTTAGAATAACAGCTCCGGAAATTTATATAGATACAAATGAAAAGGGGCCTAAAATATGTTCCTTTACTGCAAGTACAAATGAAATTGCAGTTGGTGAATCTGTCAATTTGAAGGCTGTTTTAAAAGAAAACATTGCGCCAATTTCTGAAGTGACCTTTAAAGTTACAAAATCTTACAGCAGTGAAATTGTGTATGCTATATTATCTTCAAAATCTTCCATTGGAAATCATACATATGAGGCTGTTTTCTTTCCAGAGGATTATGAAACATTAAAAGGAGAAGGTAAGCTTTTATTTTATCTCGATTCTGCAACAGACATTTACGGAAATAAATCAAAATATACAGGCTACAGTGTTACTGTAAATGTAAACAATTCTACATCCAATGTAAATATCGCAAAACAAAAGCCTGTTACTGCCAGCAGAGAGCTTCCATATCAGCCAGCAAGCAATGCTGTTAACGGAATAATCTCCAGCGATAATAATGCGGATAAATGGTGTACCGGTGTTGGCTATGGAAACGGTTCGTGGCTTAGAGTCTACCTTGGTGGAACTAAAACAGTAAACCGCTGGAAAGTAGTACATGAAAAAGCCTCCGGTAG
>JBMOLK010000053.1:0-19877 GCA_049325575.1 Bacillota bacterium
TAAAGAGGAAGCCCTTTTACAAATTTCTCTGTCATTACATGTGCTATGGCAGATGCTGAGGCCAGACTTCCTGGCAATGCAGGTTTGGGCATAGGAGCCGTCTTGATGGTTGTGGTTATATCATTTTTATCACAATCGCGACAAGCATATACAAATTGGATATGCTCAACAACACTTACTTGAGGAGGCACTATTTTTAGCTCTTTTCTCACTTCCTTGCTCATGACATGAAGCTTGCAACCGCAATCACATATCTGCTCTTCATCAGATAGGATGTATTCCATGGTTTCTACAGGAAGGTCTTTCAACATTTCTTCCCTATGACCTTTTCTTTTTCTGCGCTTGTAGTTGATCTCTTCAATAGTTGGTTCCTGAACATCAGGCTTAAATTCTGATTCTGCCTCATTAAAAAGTAAAAGCTGTTCAGGCATCTCCATCTTTTCACTGGAACGCCCAAATAGCTTGTGTTGATGTAAACGAAACTGTTCTTCAAACCATTTGACCTTTAGTTCAAGCTCAGCTTTTTCTTGTTTCAACATTTCGTTTTCTTCTTGAAGTTTTTCTATTGTAACTGTTGATTTCACTGTGTTTTCCATGGGCTTATTATATCATTTATGTGCTATTCTTACCATAGAAAACAAAAATATTTTTTGTCTTAAATGTACTTATATTACTGTATTTGCAGTCACTTTTCCATGTGCATGTTTCTGTTCAAGCTCCAATCCGTCAAGCAACCAATTCAATTCCCGTTGACCTATGTTTATTGGGCCTGAATTGTTCTCTTCTGGCCAATGGAACCTACCCTTTTCAAGTCTCTTATAATATAACCAAAATCCATTGTGCTCCCACTGTAATATTTTAAGCTTGTTTCGACTTCTATTACAAAACACGAACAGGCTTGTTGAAAAAGGGTCTAATGAAAAACTCATCTGAACTATGGCTGCTAAGCCATCTATTGCTTTCCTCATATCTGTACTTCCTGTAGCAAGGTACACTTGAACTGAAGATCCTCTGTTTAACATAGTGAATTAAGAACCCTTAATACTTTTAATAGATGATCAGAATCAACCCCAGGATTTATTTCAATAGCTGCATTACCAATCTTTATGTTTATTACTGATACTTCCGGTTTTTTTAATGTTTTCTCGAGTTTCACTGATAGCCAATTGGTTGTAGTGTTTTGCACATCATCAGCGCTCTTTAACTTACAATACCAGTAATTAAAAGTTCTTAAGTTTATGTTCCTTTCTTTACACCAAGCAGCTTGACTTTGGCAACTTGCCTTGTATTCTTCAACTCTATCAATCCACTGTTGTCTTTGTCCTTCTTTTGTCATGAGATAAGCACCTCCTTTTTTTGAAGTAATTATCTCATGATAAGTAACTGGTTACTATGTGTAAAGTATTTGACGCTTACTATATTCGGGGTTAAAGGATGCAACACCAAGATATGAGCCGCCTTCATCTTCACTTTCTACCAGAAAGGCAATCTTTGAGAAATCACCTGATACAGCTTCACTTACAAGCTGGTTCTTACCGTCTATGCCATTGTCACCTTCATATGAAGGTTCGATTTTTAGGTCATCCAAGACATGAAATTTCTTAAAGCTTCCTTTTACTCTTTTTTCTTTGTCAAGGTCAGCTGCTACAAAGTATAGTTTTCTATCTGTACTTACGTATTCAAAGAAACAGATTTTAGTCATATCGTAAGATACAGACGGACTGTATATAACGTCTTGAGGGTTTTTGACCCGGTAGATTTCATTACTATTTATATTAATGTTGTCATTTTCAGGAGGGAAAATATGGGGAGTAATCCTGTATAGAAACGACTTTCCATCAGGAAGCACCTGGCAGACTGTACCTGCGCAGCTATTAATTTCTGTTCTTGTAGAGACATCATAGATTACATATCCTTGGACATTCGGATTCACATGGCCTTGAACCAAAATAGTATCATTATCTATCCATTTACAATAGGATAACTGAACAGTCAAAGGACTCTCAAGTTTTATATCATTAACTATGCCTGTTTTAAGGTCTAGTATTCCTATGGAAGTATCAGTATAAGAGATATACTCAAATAACGCCTTTTGTTTATCGGGAGATAACCCGTAAATACGCTTGTTTATTGACTTGTCTCCCACAATGCTTATTTTACCGCTGGATTCATCATATATGTATACATTGTCCTCATATTCAAAAACAGCTCCTGATTTTTGAACTGCTTCTGGTAAAGGTGAATTTGCAGGTGTTTTTACTGGAGAAGGTTCTGTAGTGTTTGGCTCTTTTGAAGGAGTGGGAAGCTGTGTTTCTTCCAGTGCCTTACTAAGAGGAGAAGAAGTTATATGCACCGGAGTTTGAGTGCTTCCGGTAATCTCACTTTTTTCAGTCCTTGAACATGACGTAAACAACATGGACAATAAGAAAATTAATAGTATTGATTTTGTTTTCATAATCCACCCCGATTATAAGATTATATACTATTCCAGGTTTCGTATAAAGAATATGGCAAGTTGGGTTCTATCCCTTAAGTCAAGCTTTACCAGAATATTGGATACATAATTTCTGACAGTTCCCTCGCTCATATATAATTTTTCTGCTATTTCCTTGTTGGAAAGGCCAAGGCTTATAAGCTTTAAAATATCATATTCTTTTTGAGTTATATTAAGCTCATCCAAAGACTGCTTCTTTTCCTCTTCTTCCACCATTTCGGAAATAAGTCCTGCTACTTCCTTTTCAAATACTACATTTCCTCCATACACAGCCCTGATACTTTCTATAATACTTTCAGAGGGCTTGCTTTTTAAGATGTATCCTTCAGCACCGCATTTAACTGCACTTCTTATGTATTCCGCATCCTTAAAGGTGGTAAGCATTAATACTTTTATATCCTTATATTGCTGCTTGATCTGCTTTGTTGCCTGAACGCCGTCCATGACAGGCATTCTTATATCCATCAGAACTATATCGGGCTGCGCTTTTTCACACATTTTTACGGCATCATAACCATTAGCCACTGCTCCAACTACTTCAATGTCTTCTTCAAACTCTAAAAGTATTTTAAGGCCATCTCTTATTAGAGCGTCATCATCCACAATAAGAACTTTCAAAGATATCCCTCTCTTTCACATCAATTGCCTGTTGAGTTTGGTATATTACAAACTATCAGAAATCCGTCGTTTCCATCTATAGATATTGTCCCACCGGCATTACGCATTCTTTCCCTCATTCCTGAAAGGCCTAGATTTTCCTTTATATTCTTGCAGCCTTTTCCATTATCCTTGTAATAAAGCCGTGTAAAAATCTCATTTTGCTCAATTCTAATTTTTACTTTGGAGGCGCTGGAATACTTTGCTGTATTGGTTAGGGCTTCCTTTATGTTAGCTTCCAACAGTTCAAGGTTTGAGGCTGAAAGGCTGTTAAAGTTGCCAAGATGTTCAAATTCTACATCGCAGTATTCAAAATTCTTAATAATGTTCTCGATATGCTCTATCCCCATTTTTTGTTCTGTTTTTATGTTGTAAACGGTCTTTCTGGTCATCTCCAGAGCTTCACTTAGTTTTTCAACACATAATTTCATTATACCCTTAGTTCTATCTTTGTCTTTATCCAATAATTTAACAGCAGCCTGCATTTGAAAAAGTATTCCCGCAATGCTGTGCCCAATATTATCGTGAATCTCCCGGGCAATTCGGTTCCTTTCCTTGATTTCGGTAATACGCTCAATTTCCTTTCTGGAGTTTATGAGCTGACTTTTTGTTTGTTCCAGCTGATATCTAAGGCTTCTTTCCTTATCAAGGACTGACAGGAATTCTTTTTCTTTTTCATCCTTTATTCCTGTAATGTAGCCTGTTAAAGCTCCAAGCATTATGGGAAGAAATAAACTAAAACCTGCTGTAGCAGTACTTAAATACAATATCACTAAAATACTTGTTACAAATATATAATAATTCTTTTTATACGAAGAATCCAATAAAGTTATTCCAGCAAGAAGCAGCATATTATCATAAGTTGCTGTAAATGCTATTGCTCCTGCCAGAAACAGCAAAGAAAGAAGAATACTGTCATAATACTTTTCTTTAATAATAAAAAGGCATAGGGCACCTAGAACAGATGCTATGCCGGCTATGCCAATGTTTGGTTTTTGAATTAGGTCAATTATCAACCATATGAAAATTAATGCGCCGTACGCATATTTCATTCTCTCACCGCACCATAATAATTATATAATTCTACTTTATAGCAAAGAAAACTATTTTGCAACATCCACCTTTTTAAGCAAACCTGCTGCCAGAAATATAGCTGTAAAAAGCAGCAGCATACCTAATTCGGTTGCTATCGCCGAGATATTTTTCCCCTGGGATAGGAGCTTATTGACTCCTTCCATTACCCATGTAGTAGGAACGAAGGCTGATATTTTCTGCATTGTGTCAGGCATCATTTCCCTTGGCCAGTAGCACCCCCCAAGCATGACTAATGGAGTTGTTATAAGAGCAACACTGGTGTAAGCCTGGATAGGTTTTTTAAACAGTGATATGATAAAAAGGCCGAAAGCGACACAACAAACAGCAAAAACAAAAAACAGCAGGAGCATACTTATAAAGTTTGCCGAGAAATTTAGTCCAAAGCCTGCTTTAAGTACTGAAAAGACAACTATAACCTGTATTAGAGCTACTGCTATAAAGGCTGCCATGTTTTCAAGCAAATATCTCTTTAAACTGACAGGAGCATAAAAGGTTCTGTAAAATATCCCTTTAGCCCTGTCTTCAAGAATAAGCCCTGCTGTTATAATGGACATATAAAGCATGAATTGTATAAGAAAGCCCAGGGCTGTACCTGTCTTGTAGTATTCGCTTTCTTCTTTTGATTCTATCCTTGTTACCAGTTTTCCTTCTGAAAAGTTTTGGAAGGCTTCCTTAAATTTTTCTTTATTATAGTCTGTACCCGCAGCAAGCATTTTAATATTGTCTATGAAATTATTAATAAGAATGCGCGCACTATGGATCTTTGGGTTTTCTGTCATATAAAACTCTTTAAGCTTCGGTTTTTCACCCGCTATAAGTTTTTCTCCAAATCCTTTTTCTATTATAACTGTGTAGCTGACATTATAGCTTACTGTGCTGTCAAGGATCTGGTCTTCGTTTAATTTGACAATCTTGTATGCGTTATCAAGATTTTCGGTAAGTCTTTTAGAAATTAAAGAATTGTCTTTATCAACAACACCCACCGATAAGTAGAACGCATCCATCATTGCAAACATACCTATGAATATGAATGGTGCCAGTAATAATACTGAGAATTTAACCTTGTTTTTTAATATTCTTTTAATTGATTCTCTAAATATTATCATAGTTTTCTCTCCTTCCAAGTAATCCAGCCAAACTGTAAATAACAAGACAGAATATGGCAAGTATAAGAGCAGAGTTGATAACAACATTACTGGGATATCCATAAATAGTTCCGAATAATATCGTTTTTGCATAGTAGTTGGGTGAAATAAAGCTTAGTGAAGCTATTGTGCTTGCAGGAGAGATACTTCCCGATACTGCTGAAAAAAAGAACATAATCAGGAATATAATGCCCATTGCAGTTGACATATCGGAGGTAAAGCTTCCTATTACAAGGCCCATACCTACAGCAATTGCAGAGAACAAAAGAAGTGTCCCCGAAATAATTAGTACATTGCCGTCCCAGTTTGCATCAAATACGTATTTTGAAAACAGAACTGTTATTATGGAAGAAACAAATACATATATTACGCTTCCCAATATGCGTCCGGTAGTTATGATTTGTTTTGGCACCGGCAAGGAATAAAGCCTTATATTAAGGTCTGATTCATATTTCTTTGACTTTATAAAAACTCCGAAGATTGCGCCTGCCAGTAGAATCTGAAGCATTGTAAGAACAGAGTAGTAATCAATTGCTTTTGGCATGGTTCCTTTAGATTGGTAGGATACTCTTTCAATATTTTCATTCTTATTGATTTGAGTTGGTCTGCCCTTTACTTCTAGCAGCGCGTTAACAGTATTAAATGAAGAAGTAAAATTTTTAATAATACTCTCAACAAATTCTACATTCTTACTGCCATAAAGGTGTATGACCTGTTCTTTTCCCGATGCCATATTGTATGAGACATTTTTTTCAATGTGAATAAGAACTTCAATCTTACCTTCATCAAGAATTTTTTGACCTTCATCCATACTGCTGATTTTTTTTAGCTCCAGCAACTTCTTAACTTCCTTTGAGTTTATAAGATTCTCAAATTCACTGCCTATTATACCTTCATCCTCGTTTATATATCCTGTCGGGATTTTTTTTGCATCCCTGGGTAAGAGGAAACCATCCACTGTATTACCCAGAATTAAGATCAACAGTACAGGGAAAAGGGTTAAGCCTAGAAGTAGTTTTATATCCCTTATATATTTTAATATCTCATAATAAGCCACTGTTAAGACTTTCATTTTACCCGCCTTCCTCCTAATCCCTTAATTTTTTACCCGTAAGGGTTAGAAATACATCTTCAAGAGTTGCTTCTTCCATGTTTATTTTTGTTATCATGCCGCCTTTTTCTGTAACAGCATTGATGACCCTGGAAATGCTGCTGCTTTTATCCAATATGGCAGTAATTCTGTTTCCGGATAACGTACACTCCTTGATGCCATACAAGCTTTTAACAGCTTCAACGATTGAATAATTAGGCTCTGATATAGTTATTTCAGCAATCTGTTCCTGCTGAACAAATTCAGCTAATTTTTCTTTTGTGCCCTCGGCAATGAGCCTTCCGTTGTCCATTATTACTACTCTTGTGCACAGTGCTTCAACTTCCTCCATATAATGTGAGGTATATATGATACTGGCTCCCATTTCATTTAAGCGTTTTACAGATTCCAGAATATGATTTCTGGACTGGGGGTCTATTCCTACTGTAGGCTCATCCATAATGATCAGAACAGGTCTGTGTACAATAGAGCAGGCAATGTTCAGGCGCCTTTTCATACCACCGGAATATTTCTTGGGATAATCTTTTCGCCTCTCCCAGAGGTTTGTAAATTCAAGGGCTTCCCTTACTCTTTGTTTCAGATCTTCTCCGTTTAGGCCGTAAAGCTTTGCAAAATAAGTGACGTTTTCTATTGCAGTCATTTCATCATATAAGGCAAGGTTTTGTGGAACAACCCCTATATTTCTTTTTATTTCAAGGCTGCTTTTCCTTATGTCTTTACCGAATATCAGAACCTGCCCGGATTGAATTTCTGTTATTCCTATAATAGAATTTATTAACGTGGTTTTGCCGGCACCATTAGGTCCCAGAAGGCCGAGTATTTCACCTTTCTTTACTGTAAGATTCATGTTGTCAACCGCTAATTTATCTCCATATCTTTTAACCAGGTCTTTTACCTCAACAACCATTTTATATCACCTTTCCTTTTATAATGTATCGGATGTTATTACCTTATAAATACTTATAAATCTCCTAGACTCTATTTATATTCTACATGGTATGAGTAGAAGATTTAAGTGACATGTGTCAACACTTCAATATGACATTTGTCATATAAATTAGCTGCGTTATGGATTAAAGGAAAGGCATAAAAATAGGAAGATCCTACTTAAGTGATCTTCCTTTCTGATAGTTTTGGATAGGGCTTTATAGAAAAGGCTTTAATAGCATTGGAAGCTTGCAATATAGTCTAAATCTATTCCGAAGTAAACCCATCTATATCCTGTCCAGCGCCATCCGGAAACAGAACGCCGCCCAACAAACACCAACCATGCCCAGAAGCTTTGTCCTGTCGTAAGCCATATATAAGTGAACCTGAAACGACAGCGCCTGATGGCTCCAGGGTCAACGGCGTAAACACCCACCTGGGCCTGCTGTGGGGTATAGGCTGGAGGAGGGCCTGATGGAGGGCCGAATTGTCCTCCCTGGGGTCCAAATGGTGCTCCAAATTGATCACCAAATGGAGGACCGAAAGGCGGGAATTGACTGCCAGGTTGACCAAAGGGTTGACCAAAGGGTTGACCAAAGGGCCCACCGAAAGGGACTCCAAAGGGTGGTGTGAATTGATTTTCCTCCTGCTCAAAGGGCTCATTTTGCCGGTTATAATCAAAGTCATTATACATGTTAAATCACTCCTTGTTTATAGAGATTGAACAATAAAAGCGGATAAACAAGATAGGCAAGCTATTTGTATCAAATTAGCTTAAGCGAACCATATGTTTATCTTTAGGGTTCGTTATCTCCAGGTATAGTACATCATATGTATCTAGAAAGGAAAAGTTTCCATAATAACTTAACAAATACTATTGATTTTCTGACGGGTTGTTTGGCAAATATAATTGAATATTATGAAGTACAATGATATTATAAATTACATGTATTTGTGTTATGGAGGGTAAGAAGTCATGAAATATGAAGCAATTAAAAATATGGTCTCGGATAAGGCAGCAAGCTTTACCGAATCTGTCATAAGAGAGATGACGCGCATGGCTTTGGAAAACAAGGCAATAAACCTTGCCCAGGGCTTTCCCGATTTTCCTGCTCCTGAAATAATAAAGCAGGCTGCAGTAGAATCAATAAACCAGGACTATAATCAGTATGCAATAACCTGGGGAGCAAAATCCCTGCGAGATGCTATCTCGCAAAAACTTAAATCAACATACGGTCTGGATATAGACCCGGAGAGGGAGATAACAGTTTGCTGCGGCTCTACAGAAGGAATGATTGCTTCATTGTTGGCAGTAGTAAACCCTGGTGATGAAGTAATAGTTTTTGAACCCTTCTATGAGAATTACGGGCCTGATGCAATACTTTGCGGCGCAGTTCCACGTTATGTGAAACTTTATCCGCCACACTTTAATTTTGACGAAGATGAGCTTAAAAAGGCGTTTACAGATAAAACGAAAGCAATTATCATTAATACCCCCAACAATCCAACGGGTAAGGTTTTTACAAAAGAAGAGCTGGAGGTTATAGCAAAGTGCTGTATAGAACATGATGTGATAGCTATAACCGATGAGATATATGAGCATATTATATATGACGGCCTTAAGCATACTCCAATAGCTTCAATCGATGGAATGAGAGAAAGAACAATTATGGTAAATGGTATTTCCAAAACCTTTAGTGTAACGGGCTGGCGCATAGGATATGTTGTTGCACCTGCCCAAATCACGGGAGCTGTAAGAAAGGTTCACGATTTTCTCACTGTTGGTGCTGCAGCACCTTTGCAGGAAGCAGCAGCCAAGGTTATGAACAGCTGTGAGGACTACTATAAAACACTCAATGACTTTTATACAGTTAGAAGAGACTACTTTATCAAGACCCTGGAAGATGTAGGATTTAAATGCAACAGACCATCGGGAGCATACTATGTCATGGCTGATATTAGTAGATTTAACTTTAAAAATGATGTAGAGTTTGCAAAATATCTTACAAAAGATATAGGTGTGGCTGTTGTGCCTGCCAGCAGTTTTTATAGAAGCAATGATTCAGACGGGTTACAAATGGTGAGATTTTGTTACTGTAAGAGGATGGAGACCCTTGAGGCAGCTGCAGACAGGCTTGGCAAATTGAAAAGTATATAAATTGGATACTAAAAGGAGATATAGGTAAGATATGAAAACAGATAATTTAAAAGACTATAACGGTTCATGGCAGGATGATGCAAGGCGTGTGGCAGCCGGTATAAGGCGGCGTGTATTGGAGCATACGATAAAAAATAATGGCGGATATTTGAGTCAGGCATGTTCATCAGCCGAAATTTTTGCAACTTTATATACCAGGGTTATGAAACTGGGGAAAGTCGAAAGACCTATGGTACCTGCACAGTTTACCGGTGTACCCGGGCCGGAAAACCCTCATTACTCTACGGGAGCATTATATAATGGTCCCAAATGTAGTGAATTTGACCGCTTCTTTCTATCACCTGCTCAATATGCACTTGTTCTCTATGCTGCACTTATTGAGACAGGCCGTATGGCAGAAAATGGTCTGGACCATTTCAATAAGGATGGCAGTATAGTTGAAATGATAGGTGCAGAGCACTCTCCGGGAATGGAAGTGATGACCGGTTCCCTGGGTCAGGGTATAAGCCAGGCGGCTGGTATTGCCATGGCACGCAAGCTCAAGGGTGAAACCGGTAGGATTGTTTTATTCCTGTCGGATGGTGAATGCCAGTCCGGACAGTTCTGGGAGGCAGTCCAGGAAATGTCCTTTCACAAGCTGGATAATATGATTGCATATGTAGATGTAAACGGGTATCAATGTGACGGAAAAATGACAAATGTTATGAATATAGAGCCCTTTGATAAGAGGTTGGAGTCTTTTGGTGCCAGAGTTTTCAGGATTGACGGACATGATATCGATACCCTGGCTGCACTTGGGAATCTTAAGCCTGATGGAAGACCGACCTTTATACTGTGCGATACAAATGCTTGTGCTGGAATCCGAATTCTTGAAAAAAGAGTTCCAAAGCTCCATTATGTAAGGTTTGGCAGTGAAGATGAGAAAGAACAGTATAAATCGGTTTTAAGTGAAATGGATTTGAAGGAGGGCATTTAGCATATGGAGATACTAACCAGGGTACATGCAAGGAATCTTGTGGATTGGGCTAAGGACAAGCCAAATGTTCTAGTTTTATCGGCAGATCTTACAAGTTCAACGGAGATAGATTTATTCAGGGATACTTATCCAGAGCGCTTTTTATCAATGGGTATTGCAGAGCAGAATATGCTTAGCTTCGCCGGCGGGCTTGCCCGTGAAGGGTTTTTACCTTTTGTTCATACATTTGCAGTGTTTATATATAGAAGGGCCTATGACCAGATCGCCATGTCTGTGTCCTATCCGAACCTTCCGGTTAAGATGTTTGGCTTTTTGCCCGGTATCACAACACCAGGTGGAGCAACACATCAGGCAATAGAGGATATTTCAGTTATGCGCTCTCTTCCCAACATGACAATACTTGAGTGTGGAGATGCGACGGATGTAGAATCAGTGCTTGATGTTGCCAGTGAAGTAAATGGTCCAGTATATGTAAGAATGCTCCGGGGTGAAATTCCAAGACTGTTTGATGCTACAGACCGTATGCGTCTTGGAAAGATACGTACCATAACCCAGGGTAAGGATATTGTTCTACTTACCAGCGGTATATGTACCGAAGAGGCAATGAGGGCGGTTAAGGCCCTTGATAAACACGGTGTATCGGTTCAACACATGCATGTGACTACCCTTAAGCCCTTTAACGATGATTCAGTTCTAGATGCAATAGCTCAGTCAAAGTATGGCGTCATAACCATGGAGAACCATTCAGTTATAGGAGGGCTTGGAACCATTGTTGCTGAAAAGATGGCAGAGGCAGGGCTGGGTAAAAAGCTTATAAGGATTGGACTAAATGATACCTATGTACATGGAGCAAGCAAGCATTACCTGATGAGGGAATATGGCATTGATGCCATGGCCCTTATAAAGAGGATAGAGGGTGTAATAGATGATAGGTTCCATATTAAGGAAGATGAGTTATCCAAGATTTATATAACTCCGGTTCACAGTGATGCAAAGCCGGAGGCACTTTAAAGCTTGTATGGTACAGGAGGCAAAGAGATGTTTTTTTCAGATAGTATAAGTTATAAGCTGTCAGGCGAAAGGTTTTCTGTTGTATATAAGGTGTTTGGTGATGAGAAGGAGGCATACTTAAGGGCAAAGGACATTTGTTTCGAACAGACAGTGGAGTTTCCGGATGAGTTTGTGCCGGAGGGTGTGATCCGTAATCATATTGTAGGCAGTATTGAATCATTTGAAAAGTATGATTCCAAGAGCTTTAGGGCAGTTATCAGCTATGCTGTAGAGACAGCATCAGGGGAGCTTACCCAGCTTCTTAATGTTGTTTTCGGAAATTCAAGCATAAAGCCTGGAATCCGTGTTGAAAAGCTTGAACTGCCAGAATCCCTTCTTAAAAAATTTAAGGGCCCCCGATTTGGCAGGGAAGGTATTAGAAAACTCCTTAAGGTAGATAAACGCCCTTTGTTATTTACAGCCCTAAAGCCAATGGGATTATCATCTGCTGACCTGGCAGAGCTGGCATATAAGTTTGCCCTTGGAGGTATAGATATAATCAAGGATGATCACGGATTATCGGACCAATGTTTTTCACCCTTTGAAGAAAGGGTACAGCTTTGTGTTGAGGCTGTCAACAAGGCAAACAGGGAAACAGGACAAAACTCCATCTATGTGCCTAATATTACTGCCCCTGCAAGTGAGGTTATTGTTAGGGCAAGGAAGGCAAAAGAATTGGGTGCAGGTGGACTTCTAGTTTCTCCAGGTTTAACCGGGTTTGATGTAATGAGGGAAGCTGCAGAAGATGACAGTATAGCTCTGCCTTTATTCAGTCACCCTGCTTTCCTGGGTACATATGTGATGAGTGATATCGGTATATCTCATCATGCATTATTTGGCCAGATAATGAGGATTTCAGGTGCTGACGGTACAATCTATCCGAATTTTGGAGGCCGCTTCTCCTTTAGCAGGGAGGAGTGTGAAAGTATTGCAGAGGGAGCAAGTGCTCCAATGGGTGATCTGAAACCGGTGTTCCCTTGTCCTGCAGGTGGGATGAGCCTTGACAGCATACCGGAGTCACTTAAGGTGTATGGCAGCGATGTAATATTTTTAGTAGGGGGCGGACTTTTCAAGCATGGCCCTGACCTGGTGGCAAACAGCCGTTATTTCCGTGAACTGGTAGAGAAGCTTAGTCAAAATTCTACCCCATGAAAAAATTGCGGTTATACGCAATAATATAATTGCCTACATGTTTTAAAAGGGGGAATCAAAATTGAGAAGAGTGAGAAAGATTATTGCACTGATACTGGTAGTATCAATTATGGCTGTATGTGCCATGCCTGCATCTATCCCTTTGGCGGCAGAGAATTATGATTATTCGGCTGCCCTAAAGAACTCCATCCTGTTTTATGACGCCAATAAATGCGGAAAAGATGTGGACAAGGATAATTATTTCAGCTGGAGAAAAGCATGCCATACTACCGATGGAAGCGATGTTGGGGTGGATCTCACAGGAGGTTTCCATGACGCAGGTGACCATGTAAAATTTGGCTTGGCACAGGCTTATACTGCGTCAGTGCTGGGTTGGTCACTTTACGAGTTCAGGGATGTTCTGGATGCTACCGGAAATACTCAAAAGCTGCTTTCTACACTAAAGTATTTTACAGACTATTTCTTAAAATCACATCCAGATCCTAACACTTTCTACTACCAGGTAGGGGATGGCATTTTGGATCACGCGTATTGGGGCTCTCCTGAAACACAAACGGGTGCAAGACCTACAGTATGTGTGGCAAATCCGTCAAAACCTGCATCGGATATCTTGGGCAATACTTCAGGTGCCTTAACACTGATGTACATAAACTATAAAGATATTGACCCGGCATATGCAGACCGGTGTCTTAAGGCAGCCAAGGAATTATATACTTTAGGAAAGACCTACAAGGGTAAAGGGGATGGGCAGCACTTCTACCAGTCAAGTTCATATTATGATGATCTGGCATGGGCTGCCTTATGGTTATATGTTGTAGAAGGTAATCAAGCCTACCTTGAGGAAATAAAAGAGTACTACAATTATAAGACAATGTATAATGAAGACCCATATGCCAAGGGATGGACAGTATGCTGGGATGACATGTATCTGGCTGTTTCCCTAAAGCTCACTGAAATTACAGGAGATCCAAAATTTAAAGCTGCTGTAGAATATAATTTTAATCAGTGGAAAACCAATGTAGATACCACTCCGGGCGGACTTAAGGTTCTTCACTACTGGGGTGCTCTAAGATATGCAGCAGCCCAATCCATGATATCCCTGCTTTATTACAGGCAAACAAAGGATGAATCATTAAAGACTTTTGCAAAATCACAGATAGACTATATCCTGGGAAGCAACCCGCTTAATATGTCCTATATGATCGGTTTCGGCTCCAAGTGGCCGCAGCATTATCACCACAGGGCTGCTCATCCTGACCAGGGTGGAAATCCTACATACGTGCTGACTGGTGCACTTGTAGGCGGACCAAATACTACGGACCAATACAAGGACAATATTCACGAGTACCAGTATACTGAAGTTGCAATCGACTATAATGCCGGTCTGGTTGGTGCCCTGGCAGGAATGATAAAACACTTCGGGGATGTCCAAACATACAAGCTTTGCGACATAAATGGCGATGGAGCAATAAATTCAACAGACCTGACACTTCTAAAAAGAGATATATTGGGTATAGCCAAATTAAGTAATACGGCTCCGGCAGACATTAATAAAGACGGATTGATAAACTCTACTGACTATACGCTTCTTAAAAGAGTAGTACTTAAAATTATTCCAGCGCCGGTATAAGGTAAATAAAGGCCAAATAAAAAACGTCGGTACAGCCGGCGTTTTTTATTTTAAGGAAAAAAGAAACTATACATTTACATTATGGTATTAATGATATATAATGAGAATATAAACATTGTTAAAAAAATATCAATCTAATAAATATAATTTGTCATAGTAGTATACAAAGTTAGGAGGGTGTTATTTGAGAATCAGTGAGGCGAAGCAGTGTATAAAAGAACTATATCTACATACAAACAGTGTTTCTGCACTGATAAGTGAAAGAGGCGTAGGAAAGACTTCAGCCTATAAGCAGTGTACTGATGAACTTGGGATTGGATATATGGGACTTTATGCAGCAGCACTTGAAGGCCCTGATTTTATGGGACTTCCAGACAAGGACAGAGAGAAGGGAATAACCAGGTACCTTGCACCACAGTTTCTTCCGACTGAACAAGCGGTAAGTGAGGAATTGTTCCCTTCTAAAGGTCTGCTGGTACTGGAAGAGCTGAACCGTGTACCCAGTGATACAACCTCAGTACTATATCCACTGCTTCTGGAAAGGAAAATTAACGGGCATGCCCTGGCCACGGGATGGAAAATCGGTGTAACCATGAACCCGGATACAATGAACTATTCGGTAAATTCGTTGGACGATGCTATGCTTGACAGGTTTGTATCAATTGAGGTTACCGCAAACCTGGATGACTATATTGACTATTCAGTGACCAATGAGCCAAATGATGATGTTTTAGCTTTTTTACAGGCTTGCCCCGACATGCTTCTAATTGTTAAGAAGTCTGCAGATGCAACAGCATTATCCAAATCTCCTACACCCAGGGGCTGGACAAAAGTGCAGGAACTTCTTAATAATTGCAGGCTCTCTGATAAGCTGATGATGGAGCTTATTGCGGGGATACTGGGGCCGGAAACGACATCCTCATTTTATGGCTTCTTAAAGAACAAGGACTTTAAAATTCCCTCAACAGAGAGTATCTTAAATGACTTTGAAGGGGCAAAGCCTGTTATACAGGAGATCCTTGAGAAGTATAGACTTGATATTATAAGCCTAATCATTAAGAAGGTGGTTATAACCTTTGAGATAAATGAAAGGCATCTTGCGAACCTAAATGCTTTTATCGGGTACCTTCCAGAAGAATTAAGCATACTGTTCTTTAAGCTTTTGGCGACAAAACGTGCAGAAGAGTTCCAGAATATTGTTGAGCGTCTTAGTGTATTCGAGAATGTTTCAGACAAGATAATAGAAATAATGATGGCATAATAAATAGAGGTAGAATAATATGCGTATTCAGGATGTTATAATTCATATGTTATTAAAACAACCCTTTTACGGTTATATTGCTGCTTCAATTACTCCTACAGAAAGCAAAGATATATCCAAAACCGGCATGATAATGACTCCTACTCCGAGGCTTCTTTATAACAGGGATTGGTATGAAGCTCTAAAGGATGACCATGCTGTAGGAGTATTGATACATGAGCTTTTACACCTTATTCTGCTTCATCCCTTTAGAAAGGGCAACAGGGAACGGCATTTATGGATGATAGCATGTGATATGGCTGTTAATGAGCACATTGAGCCTGGGCTTCTTACCGAGGATGCCATTACTGTAGATAAGATAGCAGAGGAGATAAAAGAAACAATACCAAGGCTAAGAAGTGCGGAGTTTTATTATGATATTATTTCCAAGTCCGAAAGCAAGGTCAGCTTTACAGAAAATGACAAGGAAATAAAGGTAGTATTAAAGAACGGGCAGGAACTTAAAGCAAACAATTCAACAGAAGGGGATTCAACAGAGATAAACAAAAATGCCGTTAAAAGTATGCTTTCCGATCTAGTGGATCAAGCAAAGGCTGAAGGTGAAATACCTGGCAGTATAAGTATGCTTATCGGTGAAATCTATAAAGCCAATGAAATAAATTGGGGAAATGTTTTAAAGAGATTTTTATCCGGAAAAGGGAAAGTGACAAAAAGGAAAACATGTAAGAGGGAATCCAGGAGGTTTGAAAATCTACCGGGTAATAAACGTTCCGTTGGAACAAATGTACTTCTGGCTTTGGATGAAAGCGGATCAATTTCAGAAAAACAAATTACTAAGTTTTATAATGAAGTGCTGGCTATAAAGAAAATTACCGGTGCTTCAATAAATGTTACACAGTTTGATACAGAGTGTACGCAGCCTGTTTCCTTAGAAAAATATATTAGAAAAAAGGAACGTGTAAAAAACGGAGGAACCGACTTTAGGCCTGTATTCCAATTAGCTGATAAAATGCGCATACCTTTAGTCGTAATTTTTACCGATGGTGAAGGCACAGCACCCGAGCAAACAGAACAAAAGGTTTTATGGGTTTTAACCAAGGACGGTAAAAAACCGGCAGAGTTTGGACACAGTGTTACATTTGATTCATAGGGAGTGTAAGTAATGGTTATAGAGTTTTATATTGTTGGCGGTTATATTAAAATACCGAAAAATGTGTTTATCCAGGAGATGCTTAGTAAGGAGAGTCTTATACGTTCCTTGCTTAACTGGAAGGGCTCAAAGGACTTTATGATTAAGCACCCTATGATTAGTGAACCTGATAATGATAATATTATTACAATCAATTATGACAGTGAATCTGATGTAAGTGTGGGTGAGTCCCCAAAGGAAATTCTGGGAAGCCTTAAAGCCAGGTACAAGGATAAGGTTAAAGGACATGTGGCCTGCAGGGCTGTATACAGCGCATATGGAGGAATATTTACTTTCTCTGTAGACCTAAATTCTGATGATGACAAAATAGACTATAAGATGAATTGAATAGGAAACTTTAAATACAAGATAATAGAATAATAAATTTTTAGGCTTTATTTCCTTTTTAACATCTGCAAGTGTTATAATGTAATGTATATTGGATTAGGAAAAAGCCTCAAGTTATGCTTTAGTATTTACGTATGAAGGGAGATAATGAAATGAAAACAATTAACCAGTATATTATTAAACCGGATCAAGGCTTAGTGCTTATACCAAGTAATGGGATTTTATCAGCATCAAGTCTGGGAGACGATGTTGTTGTATATGCTTTGGTGGACTCGGAAGATATGGAAGGAAGACCCTTTGAGTTCAAAATATTCGGTACAAATTCAAATATTGACGTAGAAGTTAGTGGATATAACTTTTTAGGGACTGTAACACTACATAATGGAAGTACAGTTCATGTCTTCTACAAAGGTATGTCATCTGTTGATCTTTAAGGACCGTGTGCAAGGGATCCAACAGTAAAAGTGCATAAACTTACGAGAGAAAATCCAGGCTGCCGGTATTGGGCAGCCTGGATCAACATAAAGGGATGTTATGCGGATTACGCACTTTCAAGGTAAATATTTATCTCATCAACCTCAAGTTCCTTTAATACCTTTAAAGCAGCGTTTATCATAGGCTTGGGGCCACACATGTAGACTTTATAGTCATCAAGGTTCATTTCCCTGATTATGTTTGTGACAAAGCCCTTTCTTCCTTCCCAGTTTTCATCAAAAGCTGCAACCTTGATATATTCAAACTTGTTATTTTCATATTCAAGCCTTCTGAACTCCTCATCATAGAGAAATTCATTTTGATAGTTAACACCGTATATTAGCTTGATTTCACTTATATTATTCGAGAACTTAAGTAAGTCTTTTACAATAGGCAGAAATGGAGTAATTCCTATACCGCCGGCTACCAAAAGAACCTTTTTGGCCTTTTTATCTACTACAAGCTCTTTTCCCATAGGTCCTTCCAATTCTACATTATCACCGATCTTAAAGCTGCCGGACAATATGCTGCTTCCATATCCGTCTTTTATCTTTTTTACGGTTACAGTAAGACTTTTACCGTCTTCGTTATAGGATGATATTGAAAAAGCCCGGCTCATACTTGGATTATCCTGTATTTTTACCAGGATGAACTGACCGGCCTTATAATCTACTATTTTAGGACCTACAAATTCAAAGGTATACTCGGTTATATCATCTTTAAGTTCTCTTATATTACTGACTTTTGCAGCGATTCTTTGTCTTTTGTCATACCCTGCAATGCTGGTTCCCGATTTAATTTTAGCAGCTGTAATCTCATTGTTGAGAGATAGAATACCGGCCGGGCAGTTTACTACACAAGTGGAGCACCTGATGCACCTTTCGTGATTATACTGGTTGTTATCCGAAAACTCAAGATACGGAGTCAGCTGCATAGGGCATACCCTTGAACACTTTGCACAGTTGTGGCACATTTCTTTTCTTGCTATGGTAATCTTCTCGTCTGTCTTTTTAGCTACGCCAATAAGCTTGCCCAGCTTGTAGGACAGAATCTGCAATACTCCCATAGGGCAGAAATGGCACCAGGTTCTTGGGGATATAAAAAGACTTAATATTCCTCCGACAACTAACACCATAAGATAACTGGTTACGAATACAAAACCAAGCTTATCTAAAAACTGGTCTGTTCCGAATGTAGGATACACCTTAATAAACTTTTTTGCCAGATTAAAACCAAACCATACAAAGAAAAGAATGGCGGTAATTTTGGATCTGAAGAAAACCGGGATTTTCTTGTTAAGACTTATACGCATCATAAGAGAATCGTAAAGGCTACCATGAGGGCAGAAGTTGCCGCACCAGTATCTGCCCTTAAAAAAGGAGAGAGTTGCAAGGGAAAGCATAATAGGTATTACTAATAATCCGAGCTTTGGAAACCACAATCCGCCAATGGCTACTAAAACGGTAAATGCCCACGCATTTTTTCTTATAAAAGTAAAAGTTCGATTAGTTTTAATATAAAAGGATTTCACAAAAACAACCTCCTAAATAGATTTATTAAAATACATATACCCCGCAGGGGTACTAATACAATATTAGTATATTCGAATATTACGATTCTGTCAAAGGTTTTTTTGTGAGCAGGGAATTGTTCTCCAATTGACCTATCTTGTTTTATATGGGAGAATATTGATATGAACTTGGCAAAATAGGGGGTATTTATATGCAGAATCAGTCAGACAGGAATCAGCTTGTGTTAAAAGTTCTTGACCTGCTTACCAATCTTGGCATCAATTCTGAAGTAGTAGATAATTGCGCCATGTATTTTAGCGGTGAATTGGAGAATACAAGTTTTCTTGATAAGTTTGACAAGATGGATTTCAATTCTCTTTCCAATAAGCTAAAAGATGAGATATCTGAAGTTTTCAGATATATAAAGAGTAAGAATGATGAGGAAATGGCAGAGCAGTATACAGAGATAATGCTTAATATAGGAGATATATCTTTCTTTGATGTTATTACAAACTTCTATGGCGGCAATTCGGTTTATGTCCATGGAGTCAACGGATTTAACAGAAGATCAGTTGATATACTGGATAAAATGAATTTTACCAAGACCTATCTTATACGCTGGTGTTCCCAAAAAGTCTCCAATCCCAATTTGCACTGCCCCGTCATAACGAAGCATCAAAACAGATTTTTGTATTTTAC
>JBMOLK010000054.1:0-19812 GCA_049325575.1 Bacillota bacterium
TGGGTTGATTTTGAGTAAATTTAATTTCAAAGAGACATATATAAAAGATTTGTTTGTTATCGAACCAAGGGTTTTTGGTGACAATAGAGGTTATTTCATGGAAACTTACAACTGTAATGACTTTAAAGAAACCGGTCTTGACATGGTGTTTGTTCAGGATAATGAATCTATGTCAAAAAAGGGTGTACTTAGAGGGTTGCACTTCCAAAAAAAGTACCCACAGGGTAAACTTGTAAGGGTTATATCCGGTGAGATATTTGATGTTGCAGTAGATTTAAGAAAAGATTCACAAACATACAAAAAGTGGTTTGGTATAAAAATATCCTCAGATAATAAAAAACAGCTTTACATCCCTCCAGGATTTGCACACGGATTTTTGGTACTATCCGATGAGGTTTTGTTTGCATATAAGTGCACAGAATTTTATCACCCGGAGGATGAAGTCGGTATACTGTGGAATGACAAATCACTTGGTATAGAGTGGCCTTTAGAAGGCATAGAAAATCTAATAATATCTGAAAAGGATAAGAAGTTGAAGCTATTTGATGAAATAAAAGAAGGCTTTTAGTTGAAGCAGTAAAGTATAAACCAGAACTTTAACACTAAATACTAAGAAAGGCATATTATTTTATGGGGTTTAATATACTAAGACCTGAAAGCACAAATAGAGCGATAGCATTGTCACTAATTTTAAGCCTTATTGCCAAGGTCTTGACGTTTGTTCAGTCACTTATAATTTCATATGCGTTTGGTACACAAGAAAGCACTGATATTCTGTTTTATGCTGTATCATTTATCCTCTTGATAACTTCTTTTCCTTTATTTCTAAATCAGCAAATAGTTGTTCCGGTATCGATTGATATAAGGAACAATATATCAGAGGATGAATCAAAAAGATTTATATTTTACGTATATTTAATTTACTTTTTTATAGGAGTTATTTTCACCTTTATATTATTATTGGAACCTGTAAAGACTATTAGCATTTTTTCAAAGTTTGAAATTGAGTCAATTCATAGGAATTTGAATGTAATAAGATATATATTGTTAAGCTTTATATTTATAGTGATTAATTCTTTTATGCTTGATATTTTTGTTGCTTATAAGTATTTTTCGTTTCCAATGCTTATGGATATGGCAAAGAATATTCTAGTTATAGTTTGTGTGCTGGTTCTTAAAGATAAATTTAATGTCCTAAGTTTGGCTATAGGTATCCTTATAGGTAATGCAGCTCAGTTTATAATATTAAACGTATTTATGTTTGCAAAGATTAAGCTTAAGGTCTCCTTTAAACCGTATAGAATATCAAGTTTAGTGAAGAGGAATTTGATTTACGTTTTTAGTGGACAAGTTACATCTTTTCTAAACGGATTTGTTGTTATGTATTTATTATCAGGCTTTAGTGCTGGAATATACACGGCTGTTGACTATGGACAAAAAATTAGTAACCTTTTTGCAGCCGTTGTAATTGGACAAATAACAACAGTTGTTGGAGTTAATTTTATCGAATTATTTACAAAAAAAGATTATGGAAATTTAAATAATATGTTTATAGGATACTTGAAAAAGAGTTTGTTTTTCATAATCCCTGCTTGCTTTATTATGTCATTAAATTCAGAGATAATTATTTCAGTTGTTTTTGGAAGGGGTAGGTTTGGACACGATTCAGTAGTTTTAGTCAGCAAATTCTTCAGGTATTTTATTATGTCGGTACCTATGTTACTGATTAATGGATTTCTGGTAAAAATGATAGTGGCTGCTCAAATACAGAAGGTGGCCTTTTTGTGGCAATCCTTATACAATATATTGTTTTCAGGGATTTTATATTTATTGATTAGTTATTATGGCTATAGCGGGTATCCAATAGGTAACCTGATTGCATATAGTGTATACACAATTTCACTTTTATATTATTTACTAAAAGTCCACTTTGTATACATTGATTTACCAAAAATAATTAAAACTATATCTTATAATTTAGTTATTAATCTTTGTATATTTTTTACTTTAAATTTCATTTTACAGTTTATAATAGTGAAAGATTATAAGAATTTTCTAAATATAATTGTTGGTGCTTGTTCAACACTTGTCTACGTAGGAATATTGCTAGTCATAAGTTATAGAATTGAAGATAATAGGGATATATTTACAAGCATTAATTATTACCTTAAAAAAGGATTTGCGTTTATTAATAAATTAAATAAATTTACAGGAAAGGAATTATATTAACATGGATTTTAAATTTCAAAAGCATGATATAAATTGGACAAGAGAAAAAGCATCAAGAGTTTGGGATTACTATGGAACAAAGAAGACATACGAAGACACCTATTTCAGTAAACAATACGGTAATGAAATAATTAATTATACCAAGTCTAGGATTCCTCTAAATGGAAGAATACTTGATTTTGGTTGTGGAAAAGGTTTCTTTATCGAGAAATTAGCAAATCAGAATATTGTGTGTGAGGGAATTGACTTTTCCAAAGAATCCTTGGAGGAAGTAGTCAAAAGACTAGGTGCAAATAACAAGTTCTTTAAAGGAGTAACTTTATCAGAAGGCTTGCCTACTCCTTTAGATAAAGAATCATATGATGTTGTTTTTTTTATAGAGACTTTAGAGCATTTAATGCCGGAAGAAATACAACCGACAATTATAGAACTTAATAGGGTTACAAAAAAGGGAGGATATGTTGTTCTGACTACACCAAATGATGAGGACCTTGATTCCGCTAAAATAATGTGTCCTGACTGTGGTTGTATATTTCATATGGTTCAACATATGTCATCCTGGTCTACCGCGAGCGTAGAAAAACTAATGGGTGAGAATGGCTATAAAACTGTGGTCTGCGAAGCCTACACAATCAGAAAGAAAAAATTTATAAATACTATTAGGGGAGTACTGGCAAAATTGAAGAAAATTAAACATGGAAATATTATTTATATAGGTCAAAAAATTTAGAAAAAACTTTGAGGAGAAGCTGATGTGCGGTATATGTGGATTTGTCACAGCTAAAAACATAGAAGAAGAAAATCTAATAAAAATGAATAATACTATGATTCACAGGGGACCTAATGACTCTGGGGTTTTTTTAGATGTAGTAAACGGTATGAATATTGGTCTAGCCCATAGAAGACTAAGCATTTTAGATCTTTCACCTATGGGACATCAACCTATGTTTAGTGACGATTCAAATATAGTAATAGTATTTAATGGGGAAATATATAATTTCAAAGATTTAAGACTAGAGTTGGAAAACAAGGGATACAAATTTAAGTCTAATTGTGATACAGAAGTAATTATTTATTCGTATAAGGAATGGGGATTAAACTGTTTTAATAAGTTTAATGGTATGTTTGCCTTAACTATACTGGACAAACAAAAAGAAACTATCTATCTTGCACGGGATAGGATGGGTAAAAAGCCGTTATACTATTATTATGATGATGGAGATTTTGTTTTTTCATCGGAACTAAAAGGCATATTAAATTATAAATATTTTAAAAAAGAGATTGATAGCGAAAGCATATATAAATACTTGATTTATCAATATATACCTACACCCCGCTCTATTTATAAGAATGTATTTAAACTATATCAAGGGAGTTATCTGGAATTTGATTTAAAAAGACACGAAATTAAACAGAAAGAATATTGGTCAATATTAGATATTTATTGCAATTCTAGATTTGAGAAAGATTTATCTGAAAAAGAATATTTAGACCAAATTGAAAAATTGCTTAAAAGTTCTATTGAGTACCGAATGATAAGTGATGTACCGTTAGGAGCGTTTCTAAGCGGAGGTATAGATTCGTCACTGATAGTATCAATAATGAAAAGTATTTCTAATTCCTCTGTAAAAACATTTAGCATTGGCTTTACAGAGGAGGAATACAACGAAGCATCTTATGCAAAAGCAATTGCAGAATATATAGGTACGGATCATCATGAAATGTATGTTAGTCCAAAAGATGTATTTAACGCAATACCTCTACTTACGGAATATTATGATGAGCCATTTGCCGACAGCTCTGCTCTTCCTACTCTGCTTGTATCAAATATGGCAAAACAGCATGTTACTGTTACTCTCTCCGGAGATGCAGGAGACGAACTGTTTTGTGGATATACAAGATATGATTTTTTTAACAAAACTCAAAAGCTATACAAATTACCTTACCTAATAAGAAAGCCTTTATTTGAGTTAATTGGAAAGGTTATGAATAAAGAGCTCGGGGTTCAAAGGTTTACACAAAAGAATCTTTCGTCTTTATATAGGGAAACTGTAAATATATGTAGTGAGTCACTTGTTAGAAAGATGTTAATTAGAAACGATTATAATTCACGTTTCGACTTATTTGATAGAACATTTGAAGAGTCCTATAAGTCAAAAAATAATTCTTTGGAAAGTATAATGCTAGTAGATATAAGAACTTACATTTTAGATGACATACTAACTAAGTTAGATAGGGCAAGTATGGCAGTATCGTTAGAGTCAAGAGTACCTTTTTTAGATTATAGACTAGTTGAATTTTCCCAGAAGGTACCTTCAGATATTAAGTTTAAGAACAGTATTTTAAAGTACCCACTAAAAACTCTGCTAGGGAAATATGTACCTCCCAAGCTGTTTGAAAGGCCTAAGAAGGGCTTTGGAATTCCTATCGGACAGTGGTTGAGAAATGATCTGTCCTATCTAATCACAGAGTACTTTAAACCAAATGAGATAAGACAACAAGGAATTTTCAACGACAAAAGCATTAATAACATTTTGAGGGAACATATGGAGGGTAGAAAAGATTATACACCAATAATTTGGTCATTGCTAATGTTTCAAATGTGGTTTAAAAAATATATTTAACTATATAAATTGCACAAAAGATTTACATCAAGAAATACAACTTTCAATTAAGGTGGTATATGAATGACCCAGACAAAAAAAAGGATAGCGTTTATATCTCCTAATATGGCTAAGGCTGGAATGCAGCGACAACTGGCAGTACTACTGAACAACTTAAATAAGGATAAATTTGAAGTTTTTTTGGTTTTATTTGACGATTTAATTGAGTATGAATTTCAAGACCATGTAAAAGTAATAGTAGTGAAAAAGAGAAGAGGTATTTTTGACTTTAAGTTTATATTTGGATTAATTTATGCTATTTTTAAAATTAAACCACATATAATTCAAAGTTGCATAGCAAGAACTAACAGGTTTGCTATGGCGTTGGGGTTCATATTTAGGTTTAGAAATATAATTTTATCTGTAAGGTGTTCTAATGAATACGAAGAATATAAAGTAATGAGACTCCTAAGTAGAGTTTTTAAGTACAGATATATTATTGCTAATTCTAATAAGGCTAAAGAAGAACTTATTCAATATGTAGGTGCTAAGCCCAATTCTATAAAAGTAATATATAATGGCATAGATGTTGAGCGTTTTAAGCCTGATCATCAAATAGATAAGGATATACTTAATTGGAGAAAACAAAACTGCGAAGTCTTAAAACAAAAGCATTTTATAATACTGGTTGCTGCAAGAGTAGCAGAACAGAAAAATCATCTTTCAATAATTAGTGCATTAAACTATTTAAAATCAATAAAAAAACTACCGGAAGATTTGGTTTTTATATGCATTGGAAGTATTGCAGAAGATAGTTATTATAAAAAATGCAGTGATTTGATTCTTGATTATGGTTTGAGTAATTATGTTTTATTTGAAGATGCGGTAGATAGGATTGAGAAATATTATAATATTTCTAATACAATATGTTTGCCGTCATATTGTGAAGGCTTTCCAAATGTAGCTTTAGAGGGAATGGCTTGTGAGAAGCCAATAATTATTTCTACTGGTGGAAATAGTGATGATCTTATAGAGAATGGTTTGAACGGGTGGATATTTGAGACAGATAATATAGAACTATTTGCTAAAACCATACTTGAAGCGTATGAAAGTGATGAAGATTCTTTGAGAAAAATTGGTGTTGAGAACAGAAAAAAAGTAGTAAATAATTTTAGTATAGATAAAATGATATATGAGACACAAAACATTTATGAAAATTTGTTGAATCAATATTGTTAGTATTTAGATAAAAAATGAATGAAAAGAGGTACTCTTCATCTATGTGTGGAATCTTTGGGATGGTTGGTAATGGCTTTAAAATTGATATTGATTTATTAGTTAAATCAAGAGACTTATTGTATCATAGGGGTCCTGACGATGCCGGTATTTGGGTATCGAAAAATGGTCAAATTGGTTTAGCACAACGTCGCTTATCCATTCTTGACTTATCACCCCTTGGACACCAGCCTATGATTAGCGAAGATGGAAGGTTTATTATTGTATATAACGGTGAATTATATAATTTTAAAGAATTACGTAAAGAATTAGAAAATTTAGGAGAGAAATTTGTTAGTTCAAGTGATACAGAAGTTGTTTTAAAGTCTTATATCCAGTGGGGCAGTTCATGTGTTAATTTTTTTAACGGAATGTTTGCATTTGTAATTTATGACCATGGAGATGAAGGTAATCCACCTATACTTTTTATGGCCAGAGACCGGGTTGGGAAAAAGCCTTTTTATTATAAGCATGATAGCAAAGAGTTTATATTTTCGTCGGAAATGAAAGCTATAAATTGTAACAAAGAGCTAGACATAGAAGCGTTAAATTTTTACCTTGCTTTAGGATATGTCCCTGGGGAAAAATGTATTGTTAAGGGTATAAAAAAACTTCCTCCAGCAAATGCTGCAATACTAAAGCTTAATACTTTTGAGTTTACTGCATGGAACTACTGGGAAGTACCAAAATATATTCCTGAAATTGGTGGTAAAAATGTAAGTCTAAATGATTTGGTAGACGAATTGGAAGGGCTTTTTAAAGATGCTGTAGAAAGGCGAATGATTAGCGATGTTCCTTTAGGTGTTTTCTTAAGTGGAGGGCTTGATTCCAGCTTGGTTACAGCTGCTGCTTCAAGGGCTAATAAAAATATAATGACATTTAATATTTCATTTCCTGGAAGCAAGAAGTACGATGAGGCGTCGCATGCACGTTTGGTGTCAGATTTTTTTAGTACTGATCATAAAGTTTTAAATATTCCTGAACTGGATTTGAGTATTTTAGAGGAAATACTTCACTTTTCAGATGAACCTATAGCGGATTCAAGTATTATTCCTACGTTTGTGATATCAAAGCTTACAAGGGAATATGTTACAGTTGTTCTTGGTGGGGATGGCGGTGATGAATTATTTGCCGGCTATACTCATTATAGGAAGACTTTGCAGTATTTGAGGCAGATTGGTTGGGTACCACAGTTAATCCTGAAAGGACTTGGAAAACTGGCATCTGAAGTGTTACCTGTTGGTTTTAAAGGAAGGACTCTACTTCAGTCGTTAATGGGTGGAAACCCTATTAAAATGTTGGCATGGTATACTCCTTACTTTGATGCTGCCGCAAGAAAAAAAATACTGTCTAAGGAAGTAATTAGCCAATTAGGGGATAAACTAATTGCGCCGGAACTATGGAAGAGTAGTCTTTTATTACAATCAAAGGAGCCTGTAGAAGCAATGACCAGGGCAGACATTTTGAGCTATCTGCCGGATGATATTATGTTTAAAGTTGACAGAGCAAGTATGTATAATAGCTTGGAGGTGAGAGCACCTTTTTTAGACTATCGTTTAGTAGAATTTGCATTTAAAAAGGTTCCTCATTACTACAAGGCAGATATAAACAATACTAGAATTATTGAGCGTGAACTTGCTAAAAAGATGCTTCCACCGGATTTTAATACCAATAGGAAACAAGGATTTTCAATACCTCTGGATGAATGGTTCAGAAGCGACAAAACACAAAAATATAAAGAGTATTTACCTATAGATAACAACTTGTTTAATAAAAGAACAATAAATGACTTAATTAGAGACGAAATGGCTGGTAGTTGTAATGGAGCAAGAATATTTTCGTTGATAATGCTAAATGGTATAAAATAATTTGATATTTAAAAGGAGATTATCTAATATGAAAGGCATAATATTGGCTGGTGGAAGCGGAACAAGACTATACCCATTGACAAAGGTTGTTTCAAAACAATTACTGCCTGTTTATGATAAGCCTTTAATATATTATCCGCTTTGTACCTTATTGCTTGCAGGTATAAAGGAGATTTTAATAATTTCTACACCCTATGATCTTAATAGGTTCAGAGAGCTTCTAGGGGACGGAAGTGATTACGGTATTTCCCTTTCATATGCAGAACAGAAGGAGCCCAAAGGTATAGCCGAAGCCTTTATAATAGGTGAGAAATTTATTGGGAGTGATAGTGTAGCCTTAATACTCGGTGATAATATATTTTATGGTCATGGTTTGGTAGATACACTATTGAGTGCATCGTCTATAAGGAGTGGGGCGACAGTATTTGCATATTATGTTAAGGATCCTGAGAGGTTTGGTGTAGTAGAATTTGATCACGAAAAAAGGGTATTATCCATTGAAGAGAAACCGGAAAATCCAAAGTCAAATTATGCTGTTACAGGGTTATATTTTTATGATAATAAAGTTGTTGAAATAGCAAAGAGCATTAATCCTTCCCAGAGGGGAGAACTTGAGATAACAGATGTAAATAAGGAGTACTTGAGGAGAGGGCTGCTAAGAGTGGAGGTTTTGGGTAGGGGGTTCAGCTGGCTGGACACAGGCACTTATGAGAGTATTAATGAAGCATCTGCATTTATTGAAATAATTGAAAAGCGCCAGGGTTTAAAAGTTGCTTGCCTTGAAGAAATTGTATACAAGCTTGGATATATAGATGATATGCAGATGGAAAAGCTGGCAAAACCGATGATGAAAAACCAGTACGGGGAATATCTTATGAGTATTCTAAGGAATAAGGATAAGGAGTACAGGTTAAAATGATTATCAACCTCATACAGGATATACCAACACCACATAATAATGTTTTAATAAAAGAACTGGTTAAGGACAGCGGTATAGAGTTGAAGCTATGGTATGCAGCAAGAAGCCATAACCAGTATGGCTGGAGTAAGGACCTTTCCGATGAGATAATCAAATCTAATATATATGGATATGATAAGGTTAGTTGGGATTTGGTCAGATATGCTTTGAAGAATAGAGATGAGAAGTATATAATAATTGGGTGGGGAAATCCAACTACCCGAGCTCTGGTGTTAATTCTATGGCTTTTGAGGAGACCATTTAATATTTGGACAGACCTCCCAAATGATAATTTAAAAAGAAATATTGCTAAAAAGATTATAAGAGAGTTTTATTACTTTATGCTTAAGATCTCAAGGACAAAAATCTTTTGTGTTGGAAAATCTACTATAGAATACTTTTTGAAAAGAGGGTTTAGTGAGGATAGGCTTTTAAACTTACCCATATTTATTGATATTGATAAAATAAGAGAAGATTATGGTTTTAATAGAGACGATATAAAGAAAAAATATTGTATTTATGATGGGGATTTGTTTTTATTATCAGGGAGCCGATTGATCCATGAGAAAGGCTTTGATTTATTAATTGAAGCAATAAGCCTTTTACCTCAAAATAAAAAATCAAAAGTTAAAGCAGTTATAGTTGGAAAAGGTGAGGAAAAGGAAAATTTGCTTGAGTTAATAAGTAGATACAAACTAAAGAGCAATATATTTATTGAGGAATGGATGGATATTGAAGACTTTAAGGCATGTATAGCAAATAGTGATTTTTTTATACATCCTGCAAGGTTTGATGCTTACGGTAACACAATATATGCAATGGGTCTAGGTACGCCTGTTATAGGAAGTTTTCAGGCAGGGGCAGCCAATGACCTGGTTATAAACGGAGTAAACGGCTTTTTATATAATTCAGAGGAAACCGGCGAGCTTGCTAGGTTAATTGAATATGTATTTGATAATCGGGAACTGCTAAAGGGAATGTCCTCCGAAGCAGTAAAAGCTTCAAAAAAACTATCTCCTGTAAATGGAGTAATTACAATAAAGGAAGGTTTAATATGAGTAATAAAGTAATCAGGATAACTTCTGAAATTTTTCCGGATGTATGTCTAAGAAGCATTAATGAAGGAGACTTGGAAAACTTAAGATTGTGGAAAAACAAAAATACAAGTTCATTTTTTTATCAGGAAGAAATAACGGAAATCCAGCAAAAGAAATGGTTTGAGGGATTCCTGGGCAGGGATAACGATTACATGTTTATGTTTGAGGAATACATTGGCTCCGGGTGTGAGAGCTTGGGGTGTTTAGGGTTTAGGTTGATAGACAATGTAGTAGATATATATAATGTTATAAGAGGAAATAAGACAGGGGAATCAAAGGGCAAGATCAAGGATGCACTAAAGATGATGTGCTGCTATATTAAAATGAATTATGACTATAAGATTACCTGTAAAGTAATTAGATCCAATCCGGCAGTTGAATGGTATAAAAAAAATGGTTTTGAGATCATTAGTGATAATGGAACATATTATGATTTACAACTAAAGGATGGATTTTTTGAAGAATGTGATATACAATATGAAATTACTTGAATATTAGCTATAATTTAATAGCTGCAGAGTTATTCCTAACCCAAATGGGTATTTCGATATATTTTAAGATATACGTATTCATAATATATATATGGGAGGTAAATATGATATCAGTATTTGGATCTAAAGTAGGAGCAGAAGAAATTGCACAAGTGTCTGAAAGTATAAATAAACAATGGATGGGTATGGGGCCAAAAGTTAAAAGCTTTGAGGAGAAATTTTCACAAAGACTTGGTTTGAATAATTTTGCTTTGGTGGATAGCGGATCAAATGCCCTTTATTTAGCTGTCACTTTGTTGGATTTGCCTAAGGGATCTGAAATAATTATTCCATCGTTTACCTGGGTGTCTTGCGCACAGGCAATTTTACTTGCAGGACATAAACCGGTTTTTTGCGATGTAGATATAGACAGCTGTAATGTTACTGTTGAGAACATTAAGCCGCTAATAAACAGTAATACAAAAGCTATAATGGTCGTACATTACGCAGGGCTGCCTGTAGATATGGATCCAATACTTGAATTAGGCCTTCCAGTCATTGAAGATGCCGCACATGCAGTAGACTCTTATTATAAAGGTAAGGCTTGTGGCAGCATTGGAGATGTAGGAATTTATAGTTTCGATGCAGTGAAAAATCTCGCTGTTGGGGAGGGCGGAGGTATTATAACCAGAAAACCTGAACTAGCTGAAAGAGCGAGAATATTAAGGTACTGTGGTATTGGTAAATCAGGGTTTGAGGCATCAACCCAGGGCAAAAAAAGATGGTGGGAATATAATATAGTTGATGCATTTATTAAAATGAATCCTTCGGATATTTCTGCCGGAATTGGTCTGGCTCAATTGGAAAAGTTGGATGAACTGCAGGCATACAGAAAGAAAATATGGGAGTTATATCAAAGAAGCTTTCAAGATATAGAATGGATAAAAACTCCGAAAGACCCTAGAAGCACAGATAAACATTCTTATTTCACATATTTTATAAGGGTTCCAAAGAGGGATGAACTTGCAAGCTACCTGTTTGAGAAGGGAATTTATACTACGTTAAGATATCATCCTCTTCATATGAACCCAATTTATAATAGTAACGCAAAACTACCTAATTGTGAACAGTTGAATGAGGAGGGGCTAAACATTCCGCTTCATCCAAATTTGAGTATGGTAGACGTAGAAAAAGTTATTGAGGATATTATATCTTTTAAAAATTATCTATAAGCCAAAGGATAAGCAGCACTATTGTAGCAGGGTTATATTTACAGTAAATAGAGGGTATATAATGATTAAAATTATAGTAGTTGGTGACTGGCTGGCAGAAATATATGAAAAAGCCTTATATGATGGCTTTAATGAATTGGGATATGAAACATATAAGTTCTCCTGGATACAATACTTTAAATATTATCAGTATCCAGGCAGGTTTAAAACGGATAATAATATTGTTAAGTCTGTCTACTACAGATTTCAAAATAAGTATGTAATGGGGCCGGCTATTAATAAGATAAATAAAGATTTGGTTAAGTTTTGTTATGAAATAAAACCGGATTTAGTGTTTATTTATAAGGGAAGCCATATATACCCTAAGACTGTAATGAAGCTGAAAGAGTTGGGGGCTATAGTCTTTGGATATAATAATGATGATATTTTTAGTAGTTATTATCCTAAATATACTTGGAGGCATTATATTAATTCCATTCGTCACTATGATCATATATTTGCATATAGACAGAAGAATATTGAGGAATATTTAAAGGCTGGAGTGCAAAATACAAGTATTCTAAGGTCGTACTATATCAAGAAAAACAACTTTTATATTGATAATTTAGAGGATAATAAGTATAGCTGTGACGTTTTATTTATTGGTCATTATGAAGATGATGGCAGGGATGAATATATAAAAAGCGTTATAGATAATGGCATAGATTTAAAGCTATATGGTACGGGTTGGGGAAGGTCTAAATATTACAGCTTTTTTAAAGAAAGATTTGGAGAAATATTACCAGTGTATGAAGACTATAATTTAGCTTTAAATAGTGCTAAAATTGCTTTAGTGTTTTTATCAAAGATCAACAACGATACCTATACCAGAAGGTGCTTTGAAATTACGGCAGCTAAAACATTAATGCTAAGTGAATATACAGATGATTTAAATAATATGTTTAGAGAAGATAAAGAAGCAGTTTACTTTAGATGCAAAGAAGAATTAATTGAAAAAATCAGGTTTTATTTAGAAAATGATATTAAGAGAGAGATGATAGCAGAAGCAGGATATCGGAGGTTATTGGATAGTAAACATGATTCAGTAGCAAGAGTACAGGAAATAGTAGAAGTTTATAAAAGATTAAGTGAGGGGTAAGGTTAAAATGGCAAATATTTTAGTAACAGGAGCCGCTGGTTTCATAGGATTTCATTTAACTCAAAGGCTTTTATCAAGGGGAGACACTGTTATAGGAATAGACAACCTGAATGATTATTATGAGGTTGGATTAAAAAAAGCACGTTTATCTAAGATTGAAGAACATTCTAACTTTCATTTTGAATATTGCAATATAGCTGATTACTCAAATATTAAAGATATATTCGATAAGTATCAGATTGATAGAGTTTGTAATTTGGCTGCTCAAGCGGGTGTACGGTATTCTATAAAAAACCCTCATGTGTATGTTGAATCAAACCTGGTAGGGTTTATAAATGTACTGGAAGCATGCAGACACCATGGAATTAAACACTTGGTATTTGCCTCCTCCAGCTCGGTTTACGGAGCAAATACGCTTCTTCCGTTTTCTATACACCATAATGTTGATCACCCTGTTTCACTGTATGCAGCAACTAAAAAAGCTAATGAACTAATGGCTCACACTTATGCTAAATTGTATGGGTTACCATGTACGGGCCTTAGATTTTTTACAGTGTATGGTCCGTGGGGTAGGCCGGATATGGCACTTTTTAAGTTTACAAAAGCGATATTAAATGGTGAGCCCATTGAAGTGTATAACTATGGTAAAATGAAGAGGGATTTTACTTATATTGATGATATAGTAGAAGGTGTTGTAAGGGTTATTGATAAGACAGCCGAACCGAATCCGGATTGGGATGGAAATAAGCCGGATCCTGGTACAAGCAATGCTCCTTACCGCATTTACAATATAGGTAATAATAATCCTGTTGACTTAATGTACTTTATTGAGACTTTGGAACGCACTCTGGGGAAAACCACTAAGAAAGAATTGCTTCCTCTTCAAGACGGTGATGTTGTAGCCACTTTCGCAGATGTAGATGATTTGGTTAGTGATATGGGCTTTAAACCTTCTACTGATATTGAACTTGGTATCAAAAGATTTGTAGACTGGTATAGAAATTATTATAAGGTATGACAACCTGATTCATATAAGAAAAAGATTCAAAATACACAGTTTGACTGTTAGAATGGTTAAAGGTGGTTAAATGTGCGGTATAGTAGGTATTATTGATTATCACAGTGATAAAATTGAATCAAAAAGTGTTGAATATGCAGCAAGCATTTTATCCAGGCGTGGTCCTGATGACAAAGGATTATGGGAAGATAAATTTGCTATTTTGGCACATAGAAGACTCTCGGTTTTAGACATAACACAAGCAGGACACCAACCAATGATATCAGAGGATGGTAGATATATTATTGTCTTTAATGGAGAGATTTACAATTTCAAAGAAGTTAGAAAAATGATAGGGTTATATGAATGGAAAAGTAATAGTGACACGGAAGTGATTTTGGCTGCATATTCCAAGTGGGGCACTAAGTGCCTCAAGTATTTTGACGGGATGTTCGCGTTTGTGATATGGGACAAGAAGGAAGAGGTTTTGTTTGCCGCTCGTGATAGAATGGGTGTAAAACCGTTTTATTATTACGCGTCTGATAGCTGCTTTGCATTTTCATCAAGGCCAAGGCCTTTGTTTTCCCTAAGTAAGAATATCTCCAAAGACATTGATGAGCAGGCATTAAGATTTTATTTGGAAATTGGATATATTCCCGGGTCATACTCGATTTATAAAGATATACACAAGCTACCCCCGGCTCACTTTATTTTATTCAGCAGGGAAGGGCTTCGTATAGAACCTTATTGGGAATTTAAGAGCATAAGTCCGGAGGTATCCTGGGAAAATCGTAGTGAAGAGGATCTTTTGGACGAGTTGGATGAGATTATTTCGCGGAGCGTAAAGTCAAGGATGGTAAGTGACGTTCCATTAGGTGCATTTTTATCTGGAGGAATAGATAGCTCCCTCGTGGTTGCTATGATGTCTAAGCACTGCAAAGTGCCGGTTAAAACCTTTACTATTGGTTTCAATGAAAAAAGATATGATGAAAGTCCACATGCTCAAGTAGTTTCTGACTACCTTAGAACAGAGCACTTTTGTGAATACATGCAGGTAGATAGTTTATTAAGTTTTATGCCAATGTTTTCTGAAGAGTTTGATGAGCCTTTTTTTGATAGCTCTGCCTTTCCAGTTATGGCGGTTTCAAAGCTGGCACGGGAGCATGTTACAGTTTCTTTAAGTGGTGATGGTGGAGATGAATTGTTCGGTGGATACCACTATTATTTAATTTCAGAGCAGCTTAGCCCTGTTTTTAAACTACCGAAATTAGTTCGCAAAGGGTTTGCTAGTGCTGTTGGTATGATTCCAAAGCATCAATTTAAACTTCTGGCAGGAGCCATGCAGCAGCCAAGTTTGGCATCGGCTTTTGCGTTTTCAAGAAGTATTGCCAAAGACTTTGGTAGTGTACTGGTACCAGAAGTGTTAGGAAAAACAATAGGCTTAAGTGATCTGTTTTCTATGACAAGTAAAGACTTCACAAAAAATATTAGTCCGAGCGAGAGTGCTATGAGGCTTGATGCGTTATATACCCTTCCGGACGATTATCTTCAAAAGGTTGATGTTGCAAGCATGGCATTTTCATTAGAATCGAGAGATCCGCTTCTCTCTCTGGAGTTGGTTGAATGGGCTATGAAGCTTCCTAAACGGTGGAAGCTATACAAGGGACAAAACAAGTATCTCTTAAGAAAGTTGGCGTACCGTTACGTTCCTGAATCTATAATCAACAGGCCCAAGCAGGGATTCAGCGTACCTATAGACGAGTGGCTTCGGGGTCCATTAAAAGACTGGGCTTATGAAAGGTGTAATGATAGTAGGTTATTTAGTAATATTCCGCTAAATCAGAGCAAAGTAATCGAGCTTTTAGAGCTTCATGAATCAGGAAGAAGAAATGTTCATCCTTTGTTATGGGCTATACTAATGTTTTTAGACTTTTATTCAAATACGAGAAGTATAAGTTAAGCATTTACTCAAAACAGGTTGGTAATCTAAAGGGGAACTAAGATGATGAATGTTTTTATTAATGCAATTTCTGCCAGATTGGGTGGTGGACAAACCTATATAGTTAATTTACTGCAGTATCTACCTGACCATATGGATGTAAAAATAACTATAGCAGGCCCGGACACACTTAATATTCCAGCGAAATATAGCTGCGTTGAAAGGCTCGAAATAGATAAAAGGTATATTGAAAACACTTTCTTTCGTTCGTTTTGGGAGAAGTACAAATTACCCGGAATACTTTCAAAGCATCAGGCAGACATTTTATTTTGTCCTGGAGGTTTGGTCAATACTGTTCCACCCAGTGGATGTAAAACAGTTACTATGTTCAGAAATATGCTACCCTTTGATCCTGTGCAAGTACGTAAGTATTCAGGACTATATGACAGAATAAGGCTGTGGATTCTTAAAAGAGCGTTTTTAAAGAGTTTTATACGCGCTGATCTGGTTATTTTTATATCAGAGTTTGCAAAACAGGTAATAGACGAGCATGTAGGAAATAGTTTGAAGAGATCGATAGTTATACCTCATGGAATTAATGAGAAGTTTAGAGTTGTAGATAATCTAAACCTTGATAGGCCAGAATGGCTGCCTGAAGAAGAATATTTGTTATATGTTTCTACCTTTGAACCTTATAAGGGACATATACAGGTATTAAGGGGATTTTCACTGTTAAAGAAGGAAAGGAAAACAAATGAAAAGCTCATATTTATAGGAGGTAAGGATTCCAGTGAATATGGCATAAGTGTACGCAATGAAATCAAGAATCTAGGCTTGGAAGGGGAAGCCCTGGTGATTGGTGAAATTCCGTATGAAGACTTGCCGGCAGTTTACCAGCATGCTAAAATGAATATTTTTGCATCAGAGTGTGAAAATTGTCCAAATATTCTTCTTGAAGCATTAGCATCTGCTAAGCCTCTAATAGTATCAAACAGGCCTCCAATGCCTGAGTTTGGGGGGGAAGCTGTTATTTATTTTGATCCCTCTTCGCCGACAGATTTTGCACAAAAATTAAAAGCTGTTATTGATAACAGTGATCTTATGACTGAGCTTTCAAATAAGTCTCTAAAACAATCTATGAAATATAAATGGAGCAACTCAGCTGTACAGACCTGGGAAGAAATATATAAGCTTTACCAGTTGAAATCAGGTAATAAGAATTAACGATAAGATTTCCTTGCGGGGTGATATTATGAGCTTTTTAAAGAAGATTAAACAAGGGGAAGAGCCTATCTCGGTAGTGGGACTAGGCTATGTAGGGCTCCCTCTTGCAGTTGCATTTGGAGCTAAGGTTCCTGTGATAGGATTTGACATCAATATGAAGAAGATAGAAGAATATAGTGTAAATATTGATAGGAGTGGAGAAGTTAGCGAAGAGCAAATGCGAGCAGCTAATGTTATGTATACTTGCAACCCGGAAGATTTAAGAAAAGCAAAGTTTCATATAGTTGCTGTTCCAACGCCTGTTGATAAAAACCATAAACCAGATCTTAAACCAGTGCTATCTGCTTCTACAATTATTGGAAGAAACTTGACTCAAGATTCTATAGTTGTATATGAGTCAACAGTTTATCCGGGAGTTACTGAAGACATATGTGTTCCTGTCTTAGAAAAAGAGTCTGGACTTAAGTGCGGAATAGACTTTTTTGTTGGATATTCACCGGAAAGGATCAACCCCGGGGATAAAGAACACACAATAGATAAGATAGTCAAAATTGTGTCTGGTCAAGACGAAAAGACCCTTGAGATTATTGCTGGAGTTTATGAGATAATAGTGACTGCGGGTGTTCACAGGGCTTCTTCCATAAAAGTTGCGGAGGCTGCCAAGGTTATTGAAAACACACAGAGGGATTTAAATATTGCCCTAATGAATGAGCTCGCCATTATTTTTGATAAAATGGGGATTGATACAATAGAAGTATTAAAAGCAGCATCAACAAAGTGGAACTTCCTGAAGTTCTACCCAGGCCTTGTTGGGGGACACTGTATAGGCGTAGATCCATATTACTTGACCTTCAAGGCTGAAGAAATAGGGTATCGCCCTGAAGTTATACTTGCGGGACGCAGGATCAATGATAGTATGGGTAAGTTTGTAGCAGAAAAGACAGTAAAAAATATAATAAAGTCTGGCAAAAATGTAAAAGGGTCTAAGGTGTTAATATTGGGATGTACATTTAAGGAAAATGTACCTGATATCCGTAATTCAAAAGTCTTCGATATAGTTAATGAGCTTAGAGAATATGAAGTTGATATAATAGTATCAGACCCCATAGCTAGCAGCAGTGAGTCTTTGGCAGAATATGATGTAAGTTTGACAGATTTTAATGAGGTTTGCAATGTGGATGCTGTTATACTGGCTGTGGCTCATAAAAAGTATCTGGAAATGGATCAGAGTGAAATAACATCAAAACTTTCAAAAGGAAAATCTGTATTAATAGATGTAAAGGGAATCATGGACAGACATAGGTTATCTGATGATATTATTTATTGGAGATTGTAATTTGTAAATAGTATAATAAAGCAGGTAGTTCCCATGGATCAATATTGTGAAGATTATTGTATATCCAGGTTTTGAAAATATTAGTATTGATTATAATTATAAAAATCTTATACTTAAATTTGGGGGTAAAAATGAACAAAGTATCAGTAATTGGAACAGGTTATGTGGGACTTGTAACCGGTACATGTTTATCAGAGTTTGGTATGGATGTAACATGTATGGATGTGGACTCGAATAAGATTGAAAACTTAAATAAAGGCATTCTCCCTATATATGAACCTGGACTTGACAGGTTATTAAGTAAGAATTATAAGTCGGGTAGACTTAAGTTTACGACTAATATGAGAGAAGCTGTTGAAACATCAACTACTATATTTATAGCAGTAGGAACACCTCCTCAAGAAGACGGGTCTGCAGACCTGCAGTATGTAAAAGCGGTAGCAAAGGATATTGCACAATATATTAATGAATATAAGGTTATAGTAAATAAAAGTACAGTTCCTGTCGGTACAGCCAGAATGGTGACCCAGTTGGTTAAGTCTGAATTAGACAGGCTAGGAAAAGACTATGAGTTTGATGTGGTCTCGAATCCGGAGTTTTTGAGAGAGGGAGCTGCAGTAAGGGACTTTACACACCCAGACCGTATTGTGATAGGAACTGATAGCGAAAGGGCAAGAGAAATTTTAAAAAACATATATAATGTTTTATATTTGATTGATGTTCCATTTATATTTACTAACTTTGAGACAGCGGAATTAATAAAATATGCTTCAAATGCATTCTTAGCAACAAAGATAAGTTTTATTAATGAAATTTCCCAGTTATGTGATAAGGTAGGGGCAGATGTACACCATGTTGCAAAGGCGATGGGGTTAGATGGACGTATTGGCAGCAAGTTTTTACATGCAGGCCCAGGATATGGAGGCAGTTGTTTTCCCAAGGATACAAAAGCTCTGATTAAAATAGGTGAAGATGCAGACGTTGATATGCTTGTTGTAAAAGCTGCTCACAGTATTAATAAGCTTCAGCGGGACTATATGATCAGTAAAATCAAGAATCACCTGGGTGATTTGCATGGAAAGGTTATTGGAGTATTAGGACTGGCCTTTAAACCGGAGACGGATGATGTAAGAGAGTCTCCAGCTGTTGATGTAATTAAGAAATTGATTGAAAATAATGTAAGTATCAGGGTTTATGACCCAATCGCCATGGATAACGCCAGGGAATTTGCTTTAAACGGCTGTAAGGTTGTTTACTGTAATAATGAATATGAGTGTGTTAATGAAGCTGATGCTTTGGTACTTCTAACGGAGTGGAATCAGTTCAGAAACCTTGACCTTTCCAGGATAAAAGCGGGCTTAAAGAAGCCATATTTCTTTGACTTTAGGAATGTATACGAGCCCGATAATATGAAGAAGCATGGATTTATATATGAAGGTGTTGGCA
>JBMOLK010000055.1:0-19442 GCA_049325575.1 Bacillota bacterium
CAAAATCCTCCTTAGACCCTAATCCCTGCATTATGTTATAAACCAGAGCATAAACGTCGTTGCCATAGAGGTTTATAATATACTCCAAAGCTTTAGGGTTTTTTCTTCTTAGTTCCTTTATAAAGTTTTGTTCAGTAATCTCCATCCTTTTGCCTCCTTTCACAAATATTACGCAGGATATCTCTAAAATCTATCAAATTTTATTATTTTTTGGCGTTATATTTACCAATATAACATTCCAGGCTTCAATGCAAAACAGTTTTAACAGGGTTTCAAGACTCTTTCCACATTAATGGGAAGAAATTTCTATATTTAATGGAACTTGAAGGAAAAATTTTCGTCTTATAGAATTAAGCATATTATTGATTAAACGTACAGGGAGTGAAGTTATGAATATTCAGCCTTTAAGAAGCTACAGAGAGCCAAAGTATGCCGAAAAGAATGCTGTACTTGATAACCCTGATATTTTAAATTCTATTCCCCAAAGGTGGATGAAGAACTTACGTGTAAAGATAGCTTTTTCATCACTATTACTCTTAACCATTACAGCTTGCGGC
Organism: Bacillota bacterium; assembly: GCA_049325575.1. GTDB lineage: Bacteria > Bacillota > Clostridia > Acetivibrionales > Acetivibrionaceae > JBMOLK01. Next base: position 558 of record JBMOLK010000055.1, read on the forward strand.
TCTAGATTTGATAGTTCCGATTCCAGTAATATGAAGGAAGGCACAATGAAAAGTGTTATGGATGAGGCACCGGATGGCAATAAGGGCCAGGACAAGGCAAAGAACCAGGAAGGGAAAACAGCACCTATATTCCAGTATGGTGAGGGAAGAGGGGGATTTGGCTGCGTCTCCGTATCTCCGCCGGTATTTTTATCTGAAGAAGAGGCTTTCCAAATTATAAGTGAGGAGGCAAAGAAGGAGGGAATAAAGCTTAAAAGGGACGATGCACAGTTAAAAGGTATTCAGGTCCCGGTGACCTATACTTTCTCTGATGTAATACTTTCCGAACCTGAAAACCCGGATAATGACAGAGAAGCCGGCCGCGTTAAGACTAAAGGCGGAAGAATCCAGTTGGATGGTTATGACAATAGCAAAAGAATCGGATTTGAATTTGTATCTGTAGAAGACTTTAAGGGCTGGGTCCAGGAAACTAAGGTACGGACTTCTTATGAGGATTATAATGTTTTAGAAGCAGCAAAGACACTGCGGGAGGGTATTGACAATAAAACAGGAGATAAGCATATAGGGATTTTTTATGATCCGATATATTATCCCTCATATGATGAAATTGCAAAAAAAGATAGAGATGAACTAAGTGCTAAGAAGAGGCAGATGTCTGAAGAGAATCTACGCCAACAGGTTAGGGAGTTTATTAATTGGCTCAAGGCCCAGGATATAATATAGAGATTTTGTATTAATTGAGTGTTTCTAGAACATACATATATACCTGGCACTTGGGAAATGAGGAGGTGCTTTATGAAGGTAACAACTGTCCGTGGTTATAAGATACCGGGCTACCCTGAAAAGAAAAATGTATTAAGAAACCCTGGAATCCTTACATCTGTCCCTAAAAGGTGGAGAAGTAGTCTTAGAACCTGTATGGCTTTTTCATCTCTACTGTTCCTGACTCTTACCGCCTGTGGTCAAACCGGTTCAAAAACCGGTACAAGTACAGTAAATGTGGATAATATAGATAGTGTTTCAAAGGGAAGATCCAATTCAAAAAATAATGCGGAAGGAAAAGTGGCTCCTATTTTTGAGCATGGAGATGGAAGAGGAGCCTTTGGATGTGATTCTGTTGCACCTCCGTCGTTCTTGTCAGAAGAGGAAGCATTTGAGGTCATAGAAGAGGAAGCTAAAAGACAAGGAATAGTTTTTACAATGGGAGGACCTAAACTTACTGATGTAAAACTTCCTGTCACAGATTTATATCCTTCCCCGGAAAGAATGCAAGAGTCTTTCGGAACTGAAAAGAATCCGTATAAGACAAAGAAGGGGAATATAGATTTGGATGGTTACGATGAAGAAAGGAATATAGCCTTTGAGTATGTATCTACAGATGACTTTGAAGGATGGGCCCAAAATACGGGAATATGGTCTTCGGTTGCAACGTACGATGTAAAACAGGCGGCTAAGTCCCTGAGGGAAGGTATTAAAGACAAAAACGGCGACAATCATGTTGCGGTGTTTTACGATCCCATACTTAACAAAACATGGGCAAAAAAGGAGCTCAAAGAGCAAGTCAAAGACTTCATTAACTGGCTTAAGGCTGAAGGCATAATATGAGTATACTATGGAGGGATAAATAACATGCATTATACACTGCATTTAACCAATAACTGCAACATGGCCTGCAAATACTGCTATGTAAATGGTGAAAACATATGTAATATGAGCCTTGAAACAGCCAAAAAGGTTGTTGATATTGCATCAGCAAATGATGGCAGTTCTGTGGGAATTATTTTTTTTGGAGGGGAGCCATTACTTCATAAGGACCTGATCTATGAAACCGTGGAGTACTGCAAGTGGAAGGAAAAACAAAGCAGCAACTTCTTTCATTACAAGATAACTACCAACGGGCTTCTTCTTGACGAAGAATTCATGGATTTTTCCTCCCGGGAAAATGTTTTTATTGCACTAAGCCATGACGGTGTTGAGAGAGCACATAACATGAACAGAGTAGACAAAAACGGCTGCGGGACATTTTCAAGGCTTGATGACAAGATAGACCTTCTCCTTTCAAAGAGGCCTTATGCTCCTGTCATGATGGTGGTAGATTCCAATACAGTGCAGCACTATGCGGAGTCCGTTATATACCTTTATAACAGGGGATTTAAGTACCTTATCTGCTCGTTAAACTATGCAGGTGACTGGACTGACAGCTTGATGGAAGTTCTGGAGGAAGAGTATAAAAAGCTTGCAGAGTTCTACTATGAAAGAACCCTTGCGGAAGATAAGTTCTACCTTAGCCCCTTTGAAGTAAAGATAAGCTCCCATATCAACAAGGATACCTACTGCCATGAAAGATGCGAGCTTGGAAAAAAGCAAATATCTGTCGGTCCTGATGGATTGCTTTATCCATGCGTACAGTTTGTAGGAGACAAATACTATTCCATAGGGAATGTTGATACAGGGACAGATGAAGCAAGGCGTCAGGAGCTTTATAATATAAATGAAGAGGAAAAAGAAAGCTGCAGAGAGTGCGCCGTAAGGGCACGCTGCAACCATTACTGCGGATGCCTTAACAAACAGGCAACCGGAAGGATAGATAGGGTCTCACCTGTACTTTGTGCACACGAAAGGATTCTTCTGCCCATCACAGATAGGCTGGCAAACAAGCTCTATAAAAAGAGGAGTGCCATGTTTATCCAAAAGCATTATAATGATATGTTCCCGTTAATTTCCCTTATTGAAGATTCAACAAATAAATTTTTATAACTCTATCTTGAAAAATAAAAATGGCCTTCACGCTTTTTTCCAGTATGCTTGAAGGCTATTTTTGTAAAAGATATACTACTATAATGGTTATTATGTTTGTGAAATTAGCTCTGGTTTTTTACCATCCAAGCTTACTCTTTATTTCCGAAGTAAGCTGGTCAGCCATTAATTGATGAGTAATTAAGCTTGGATGCCAGTCTTCCCCATACCCATTACTTTCGGATTGCCCTGGATACTCAACAAAATGAACTTTCAAATCTCCTTTTGATTTAAACCCGTTTACAACTTCCGTAACATAACTGCGGCATGATTCCAGACCTGTTCCCCAAAGCATTGGCCCAACAGTACAGAATATATGCGCATCCGGATAGTTGGTACGGACCTTCGCAACAAGATTATTATAATTAGTTATAAACTTTGTTTTATCAGGGGTAATAGTTGAAAAATCGTTTGTACCAAGATTAATAACAACTACCTGGGGTATATAACTTTTGAAATCCCATTGAACTCCGCTCTGTGGAAGTGTAAGGGGATAACGGTCCTGAATAAGAGGGCCTCCTGCACCGCCATAGTTCATAGTAAGCCCTATTCCCGACCAGGCAATAATATTTGCACTCGCGTTAAGTGAACGTGCAGTAATGGCAGCATAAGACAAATAACTGTTTTCATTTTTAGGCGTAAAATTCTGATACCTGCTTGTTCCTTCATTTCCGTAGGCGCATGTGATAGAGTCGCCAATAAATTCAATCTTCCTTTCCAGAGGAGCAGGTGGCGCAAGGAGTTTTCCCTGACCGAAATTAAACCCTAGGAACTGGACTTCACCCTGGGAGGCTTCTGTTCGTTTCCATAAAACAAGCTTGTGGTTTCCATTTGGAAGGCCATTTACAAGGTTGATAGTCGATGTACTGTTTACCATAAAAGGACTTAGAACATTACCGTCTACAATAGCTTGAAACCAGTTTTCTCCGGTAGATTTGATAGTTACGCTAGCTTCTGTTCCGTAAAAATTCAGTTCCACATTACTTCCAGACCATGCACATTTTGGACCCTGTAGATCTGAAAAATCGAATCTTCCATTATATAGAATTCCCGGGGTAGTGCCGACCGGTGTAGGAGTTACTGAAGGGGATCCTTCAGCGGGGAATTTGTCTATAATTTTCAATAGGAATCTTTTCATTAATGTATAGTCTGTTGAATCAATTTTACCGTCTCCGTTTACATCAGCAGCTGTTTCGCTGTTAGTACCGGGAAAGGCATTTATTATATGCAGTAGGTATCTTTTCATTAAAGTATAGTCTGTAGAGTCCACGTTTCCATTTCCGTCAAGATCACCATATAAAGTAGATGCTGAAACATTAACACTACCATAAAATGCAGCAACAAGTAAAACTAGTGAAAATAGAAATACTAGTTTACCAATAAAAAGCTTTTTAATCATCATATTACCTCCACGACAAAATTATAGATTACTTCAGAACCTTTGTACTTCTGTTCCTCAAATTGATTTTTACAACATGCCTCCTTCCGCATTAAACTAATAATTCTATTATATATTATAAACTTCGTTAAATACCAATCTTTTCTGGGGCTATTTTACTCAAAAAAAACTTTTAACTTTCTATTGACTGGGTGGTCAATGGGGTGTATAATAAAATTAAGAATTGACCACGTAGTCAACACGAGGAGGGAAAAATATGAATGCAATTGAAATAAGGAACCTTACTAAGTATTACGGAAAGTCCAGGGGCATAATTGATGTTAACCTTGATATTAAAGAAGGAGAGATATTCGGGTTTATAGGGCCTAACGGTGCCGGAAAGTCTACCACAATAAGAACGCTGCTGGCCTTCATATTTCCTAATAGCGGAAGTGCAAGAATCTTCGGTATGGACTGCTTGAAAGACCCGGCGAAGATAAAAATGGATATTGGATATTTACCTTCAGAGGTAAATTACTATGACGACATGAGAGTAAAAGACTTGTTGCTATATTCCGCCAGGTTCTACAAAAAGGACTGTACAAGAAGGATAAATGAACTTAGTGAAATATTTGAGCTTGACCTTAACAAAACCATAGACTCTCTATCTTACGGAAATAAAAAGAAGGTGGCAATTGTGCAGTCACTTCTTCATGAGCCAAAGCTTCTAATATTGGATGAACCAACAGGTGGTCTTGACCCACTTATGCAAAACAGATTCTTTGAAGTCCTGAAAGAGGAAAACAGCAAGGGTGTTACAATATTCTTCTCATCCCATATCTTAAGTGAAGTGCAGAAGATGTGCAACAGGGTTGCCATTGTAAAAGAAGGCAGGATACTAAAGGTAGAAGAGATAGAAAAGCTTAGGGCTAACAACTATAAGAAAATCAGTGTTGAGTTTGAACATGATAGTGACGCAAAAAGTTTTAATACTGATGGAATGATGAACACCAATATAGCGGGCAAGTCTGTAGACTTTTTGTACAGCGGGAAAATTGATGAATTGCTAAAGAAACTTGCCAAGGTGCAGGTTGAGAATCTTTGGGTGGAAGAACCATCATTGGAAGAAGTATTTATGCACTACTATGTGAAGGAGGCGAATTAATATGACTATTTTCTTAAGAGAACTGGTTAGAAACAGAAAATCTTTTATTATATGGCTGGTATCTTTGGTGGCACTAAATGCATTGATGATACTGATGTACCCTTCAATTGCCTCACAGGCCGAGAAATTTGATGAAATGATAAAGAATTACCCTCAGGGGCTTGTACAGGCCTTCGGTATGGATAGGTTAAGCTTTGGCAATATTCTGCACTATTATGGAACAGAAGCGTATTTGTTTATTACTCTTTTTGGAAGTATCTTTGCCATGATCCTTGGAGCTGGTATTATCTCCAAAGAGGAAAGTGATAAGACTATAGAATTCTTGCTTGCAAAGCCTGTAACCAGAAATACTATCATAACCTCAAAGGTTCTGGCAGCCTTCTTCTATATTGTGCTTTTCAATCTCATTTTTGCTTTAACCAACCTTATTATGTTCCAGGCTGTGAAACCCGGTGGCTATGATATGACAGGTTTTATTCTGGTATCTGTAGGACCGCTTCTCCTCCATCTAATATTTGCATCAATAGGCCTTTTGATATCGGTATTTGTAGTAAAGGCCAAAGCAGTATACCCTATTTCAATAGGGGCAGTACTTGGAGCGTACTTTCTTAGTATCGCAGCATCGGTATCTGATAAGCTGGCCAATATTAAATATGTTACGCCTTTTAAGTATTTTGAAGCTGCAGACTTGATACTGGATGAGAAGATTAAGGGATTGTATTTGGCTGTAACTTTTATAATAATAGTAAGTACAGTAGGTTTGACTTATTTATTCTACAATAGAAAAAATATATCTGTATAATAAGCAATTGGGAGGAATGTGATTGAACGCTACCTTTGAGAGTCTTCCGGAAGAGAAAAGGAAGAAGATAATTGATATAAGTATGGAGGAATTTGCTCAAAACGGGTATGAAAAGGCATCTACAAATGCCATTGTAAAAAAAGCCGGTATTTCAAAAGGCATATTGTTTCACTACTTTGGAAACAAAAAGAATCTTTATTTATATATAGTTGACTATGGAATAGACTGCATCTTAAAACACTTTTATAATGATAATACCGAAATGCCTACCGATATTTTTGAAAAGCTGATGGCCTGGAGTCTTAAGAAGTTAAAAGTATATTATGATCTGCCTGTAGTGTCGAAGGTTATAATGAATGCTTTTACCGATATACCCGATGAGCTTAGGGAGGAAATGATGGAAAGACAGCAGAAAATATACAAGCAGAATATGCCCCTACTCTTAAAAGATATTGATACTACCAGGTTCAGAAAAGGTGTTGACTCCAATAAAGCCATAGAACTGATACTTATGTGCCTGGAAGGTGTAAACAATAAGTATTTGAAGCTTTATAAGGGAGAGGCAGACAAAGCAATTTCTCAAATGGATAAAATACTTGATGAAATGAGAGAGTATCTGGAGATTTTAAAGGGTGGAATATACGATAATTCCAAATAATATAAGGAATTTAAAAAACGGAAGCCGCTGTTTTGGTTTATGAAACTTTAACAGGCGAGTTTCCGTTTTTTTATTGAATATTAAATTTCAGAAATTCATAAATTCATTATAAAGGATACATTATAAAGGGTAGGTTTTGTGACTTCAAAAGCAAAAACGTGCCTTATAAAGGGGGAAGTCCATGAAAAGATTTATAAAGGGCATAATTACAGCTTCGTTAGTTGTTTTTGCTTGCTTTCTAGGATACACAACCTGCATCAGAAGTGCAAACGAAAAAGAGACTTTACCAACCGCCGCATCCAGCGTATTCATTGAGAGAAACTCCAAAAGTGTATATAAAGAGAAGGAACACATTCTGCTGAATTTCATAAAGAGCCGCCTAATGCATGAAGATGGGGGAGTAATAACCAATACCAGTCCAAAGAATAGAGATTCCGGTACTCTTTCCGAATCGGTGGGGATTTTACTGGACTATGCCGTAATAAATAACAATAAGGAGCTGTTTGACAAGGAATTTGCTTTTCTTAAAAGTAAGCTTCTAGTAAATGACTGTTATATAAAATGGAAAACCGGCAGTAATGTTACATGTAATGCATCTATCGACGATCTAAGAATAGCAGGAGCTCTTCTTAAGGGCTATGAAGTTTGGAGAGAGGAAGATTATTTACATACTGCAGAGTCTATTCAAAAGAGCATATACGATACCCAGGTTATAGATAATAAACTTTATGAGATATACGATTGGAATTATAAAGACAGTAAATCGTCTACTCCTTTATGCTACCTGGATTTACACACCATAGATAAATTAAAACACTTTAATAGAAACTGGCAAGAGGTTTTTGATAATAGTTTACTGGTAATTGAGGAAGGAAAGATCGGAAGTTCGCCATTTTATTATAAATATTTTGACTACAGCAATAAAAAGTATTCTCTTGATGAAGAGTATAAACAGAATAAAAGCATATGCCTCACCTACAGCATTTATACTGCTCTTCACATGGCAGAGGCGGGTATTGAAACCAAAGATTTTGGTACCTGGTTAAGAAGTGAGATGGGGAAGGGGAAGCTCTATGCCTGGTATAACCCATATACAAGAAAGCCGGTTTCAAAAATGGAAAGTACAGCAGTGTATGCTCTAGGGTCTATTTATGCAAAACACACAGGTGATAGAATTCTTTCAGAAAAACTTCTTGACAGGATGCTGGAATTTATGGTGACAGATCAGAAGTCAAGATACTATGGCGGTTTTGGAAACAAAGACACGGGAGAGTTCTATTCCTTTGATAATCTTACTGCATTGTGGGCATTGACTCTACATAAATAGAGGGGTGCATGGCATGCACCTCCTATGTATGTGCCTCGTACGCTCTAGAAAAGAGTTGCGTTGCGAGGCACTCGAAAAAAAATGTGTTACCCCGTCACTTCACTCGATGGATATAGCCCTGACACTTTTCTCTTCCTTCTTTTGAGGGTGGGTTTTAAGATAATCACCGGTGACCTCGTTTAAAGCTTTAAGAAATTCCTTTTTAAGGCTTTCAGCATGATGTCTTGCACCATCAGGAAGAAGGCTTAAGGAGCTGTCTATCAAAGATAGCTTGGTTTTAAGAAGTATCTTTAACAAATTATCACTCATTAGACTCACCACCAAACCTTACTTTTAGTATTTCATTCTCAAATTTAGCTCCTTTAACCGTGTAGTTTAAAAGTGTCCTTGGGAGAGTGATATTTCTTTTAATGCTGCCCACCTTGACAATGAGTTCGTCTGCCTTCTGGTTAAGCGAAAGGTCTTTCTTATCGGTAAAGGGCATGTATATTGACAAGGTATATTCATCATTTTCCTTTGTTACGTTTTGGGTCCTTGTGTTATAGAAAATCCTGCTTGGGTCCTCATCCTTAAATATTTCATCCCCGAGCCTTTCCAGGATTTCAAGGCCTACAATTTCTTTTTCAAATAACGGGGCATTATATATGGGTACAGGAGTGAAGCTGTCTACTATCATTTCCCTGTATTTTTTCTGGATGTCCTTCCATACCTTGAAATACTCATCTGAAACATTATCGGGTATTATCCTGTTTACCACTATTGCATCTACATTAAAGTTGTATATGTTTAGATAGGTAAAGCTCCTTTGGGCTTCCTTGATAACCATCTTTTCCGGGTTAACGACAATCCTGATACTTGTTATATCCCTGTCTGAAAGAATTTGCTTCATCTCATCCAGCTGGTTATAAATGTTTTCAATTTCACCCATGACATTGTCAGAGGGCATCGGTACTCCCAATAAGGGCTCTGCTATAGGCTTCATAAGCTTCATGGCCTTTCTTTTTATTGGGAAAAGCTTATCCATCCACCATCTTAGCATTTCGGGGAAGCTTAGTAAGGCAAGGGTTTCGCCGGTTGGTGCACAGTCAATTACAATAACATCAAAAGTCTTTTCCTTGTAGTACTTTAAGATTCTAAGAAGACTTAAAAGATCCTCGATGCCCGGGAATACTGTCAGCTCTTCGGTAGTGATATCCTTAACTGTCTTGGCAGTGAATAACGTTGTAAGGTATTCCTGGACCTTGCCCCAACCCTGCTCCACCTCATGTATGGAGTCAATTTCCTGTGCCCAGAGGTTTTTTCTAATTTCCTTAGGTTCGGGGGACAGTCTTATATCAAGTGAATCACCAAGACTGTGTGCGGCATCGGTGCTTACTACCAGTGTTTTCAAGCCTTTTTTTGCACATTTGAGTGCAGTAGCAGCTGCTATACTTGTTTTACCTACTCCGCCTTTACCTGTATAAAGCATTATTCTCATAATAACCCCTCCTGAAATTTCGTTTATTAAATATTACGAAAGCCGAAATATTTGATTTATTTAAAGCCCAAATTTATGGGCATTAATTTTCTACTCAATTTCAATTTTCTTTACTTTGTTTGCTTCTTCCTCTTCTTCACCATCGTGTAGGTTCTTTTCATTAAATACCCTCATTACTTTAGTGAAGATTTTACCGAGAAGGAGGCGTTCTTCATCCGTAAGAGAATCATAAATAAGCTTTATATAGTTCATAGCAGTACTTTTCAGTTCATCAACCAGACCTTTGCCCTTGGCAGTAAGCTTGATCACTACAATCCGCCTGTCGCTTTCACTTCTTTCCCTTATAAGATAACCGTGCTTTACAAGCCTATCCACTACCCCGGTGGCAGTGCTCATGGGAACACCGGTATAATCTGCTATCTGGCTCATGATGATTTCTCCGTGTTTTTCTATAAGAAGCATGGTAAAAAGCTCGGACTTTGAAAATGATAAGTCTAAATTAATCCATTCCTCCGGATAAAAGAATTTTTTTAAATTATCAATAAAAAAGTCCAGCAGCTCATTATGATTCAATATTGATTCCTCCTTAGAATATTTCGACAACCGAAATATTCTAATTAAATAGTAATACTTTTTCACATATTTGTCAATAGGGTTTTAGAAAAATTAACTACCTTGTTTAAAGCTGTCGATAAGTTTCCCTTCGATATTATATACATTAACAGAGATGCCGCCTGAAGTAATATCTACAACAGAGAAGTGATATTGAGAAATTGGAGGCACATCCACGTTTTTCTTGCTGGTATAATGGTTATACAAAGGAGCACCGAAGCTTCCTACGGTGACCTGGTACACGGTTTTCTCAAACTCAAACTTTATATCATCGACCACCGAGTTGAAGGACTTGTCTATATGCCTTCTTGTGTAGTAATGTTCATGTCCGCAAAAGAACACTGGGCTTTTTGAGCTGTCAACCACCTTCCACAGCTTGTTTCGTGAAAGGGGTATTCTGTCAAGAGAGTTGCCAACCCCTGAACCGGTTGGGAATGGAGGTTCGTGAATAAAGAAGAAATTATGTTTCTTTGAATTGTCAATATTGGACTTTAACCAGCCAAGCTGGGATTCAGATACCATATGATTCTCGCCAGGATGATTTGAATTTAGCATAAAAAATCTTGCACTGCCCCTGTCAAAGTAATAAACAGTCCTGTTATAACCTTCTAAAACAGAGGCATTAAAGTCACTGAAAACCTCCGAAAAGGCTTTTCCACTTTCAGTACCGGCCCTGGCCTCGTGATTTCCAAACCCAGGGTAGAAGAAGTCAGCCGGATAGAACTGTGTTACGGTATTTTTAAAATACTGCAGTTGAGCCTTTAGTTGAGCATAGGTCTTGGCTCCATCTACCAAGTCGCCTGGCATTACTGCAAATTCCGGCTGCGGAGAAAGACTTTTTATTCTACCCATTATTTTCTTTACTACCTGTGAGTTTATCCCTTTATCAGAGCCTCGACTGTCTGTCATTACTATAAAACGCAGCATAATTGAAGAATCCGTATTGTCTTGATCCCTATTTACTCCGGTAGGTTTAGGAGCAGGTGTAGCTATGATAGTAGGCTTGGGAGCAGGTGTTCGTTTCTCCAAAAGAGTTTTAGTGGGATTGGCCGAAGGGGTATTATCTATTGAACTTTTGGTTGGTGAGGGAGTGTCATTTATTACTGAAGTTGCCTTAATTGTTGGCGCCGAATCTGATTGATAGAATTGGCGGTTGTCACTGACATTAGCTTGATAACATCCCGAAAGGACTATACAAAAGGCAATAAAAAAACTTAGTAATATACTTTTCTTCATCATTTGTAGGCACTCCTCAACACTTTACATTATTTTGTGCACCAACAGCGTTATTTAATTTCCAGTAATACCATTGTGATATCATCCGAAATTTTACTGAAGTTTTCAATATGTGCAAACTTAGAAGCATTATTGATTATACGGTCGAGAGCAACAGCAGGACTTTGTTTGTGTCCTAACAGCACATTAAGAAGTCTTTCCTCGCCAAATTGTTCACTTTTATCATTTCTCAATTCCACAATGCCGTCAGTATACATAAAAAGGCTATCGCCGCTTTCAAGGGAAACACTCTTATCTGTATAACTGGGCTCCTCCACCCAGTCGCTTATAGGTATGCCGGAGACCCTTAAAAGCTCAAATTTCCCGCTCTCAAGGTTAAATAAAACCGGAGAAACATTATGCCCGGCATTTGAATACACAAGACTGTAGTTTTTTGTATCTATGATTGCATAGAATACTGTAATATATAGCTCCTGGTCATAATAATTCCGGTTAAAATCTTTATAAAGTTCTTTTAAAGCAGCTGCAGGAGATAGTATACATTTATTTATAGACGAGCGCAGGAAAACCGTAAGCATGGATGCAGGAACTCCGTGTCCTGATACATCCGCAATATATATTCCTGTATGATCGTCATCTATCCTGAATATATCGAGGAAATCTCCGCCTATTGCTTCGCACGGCTTGTAAACGTAGGAGAATTCAATTTTATTTTCCGGCAGTTGTTGTTTCGGCAGAAGGCTGCATTGGAGCTTTCTGGCCATATTAAGCTCGCTCTGAAGCTTTTCACTATGTTCGATGATTTTTCTCTGCATTTTTTTCATTTCTGTTATATCACGAAGAACCTCTACAACTGCAACTACCTTACCGTCCTCGTTTTTTATAGGTGAGCTCATTACAGAGAAAATCCTATCCCCAATTATCTCTTCCTTATGCTGCACAGTCCCATCAAACACGGCTCTTCTGGAGATACAATTTTCACAGGGCTTATCCCTTCCTATGGCATCATAACACTTTTTGCCTATAAGACTACCGTTAAGTGATTTTGACATTGCATCATTAACGAAGATAAGGTTATCGTTTACATCTATAACCCTGACCCAGTCATACATCCCATTTATTATATATTCTATAAAGCTTTTATAGCTTGTATTGTTTATGAATTTTAAATCAATATTGTTTGAGTTCATTTGCGCAGATCCTTTCGAAATGCATTAAAAAAAGCCAGGAAATCAAGTCAGATCCATAATTTCCTATACATTATAACAAAGTAAACTGCCAATATCAACATATATAATATGGGCAAAATATAAAAATAAAGTAATAAAATTACTATTCGCGGCAATAATAATATTAGTGCTTATTATCATAATTACCAAACTATGAGATATATATAAGATATACATGAAGAGACGGAGCACTAGATCTAATAAATCGGGAGATTCAATATGATTTTAAAGACAGCATACAAGCCTCTCTACATTGATATAAACAGCGATTGGGCCTTTAAGAAGTTTACCGATACCCTGTATATGCTTATTCATAATTCCCTAAAAAACGGCCACAGGTCAGTTGTGTTTGTCTGTATCGGGACCGACAGATCAACAGGAGATAGCTTAGGGCCCCTTATTGGGTATAAAATGAACGATTTGAGCTATAAGAATGTTTATGTTCATGGAAGCCTTGATGAACCTGTTCATGCCAAGAATATTGATAAAGTAATGGAGCGTATTTCAACCTGCTACGATAGGCCTTTTGTAGTAGCTATTGATGCTTGTCTTGGCAAAATGGACCATGTGGGGTTTATAACTGTGGGAGAGGGCTCAATAAAACCTGGATCAGGTGTAAAAAAAGATCTGGCTCCTGTTGGAGATATGTACATAACAGGTATAGTAAATTTTGGCGGGTTTATGGATTATCTGATTCTTCAGAATACCCGCTTAAGTATAGTTATGAAAATGGCAGATGTGATTTCCATGGGCATTAGATATGTTTTGTGGAAAGTTAGTAAAGATCCTGCACTATCATCCATGCTATGCAGTTTAAATGCTTGATTTGCACCTGTTTTAAGAAAACGGCTTATGAAGGTAATATGCCTTCATAAGCCGTTTTCTTAATGCATGAATATCGCCTAATTATTTATATTCTTGAGGAACGGTATAAAGATATTTCCCATATAATACTATAGGTATTACTACTGTTTGTTTTGTTAGGGGTCAAGGCCATTATGAATGAGGATAAGATTATAAAAGAGAAGTTGGAACATCTGAAAAACTATATGTATAGGGAGATAAGGCATTTGAAGAAAAAAATATTGCACGAAAATTTGTACGAGGATGAGTTAAACAGCTGTTGGATAGCTGACAAATGCAAAGAGCAAGAACGTGGCCAGGCGGAACACATATACCATAAGCACAGGAAATCCTATAAAAGACGGTACTTTAAAGCTTCTTTCAACAGAAAGTACAAGCGGAATACCCGAAAAGTATGCATATAATTTTTGTGTAATACTAATTTTTATGTTATTATTATTTTGATTTTTGGTAATATAATATTACTATAAATATGAAATAGGAGTTGATAGTACAATGGATAAATATGTATGTACGACATGCGGATACATATATGACCCCGCTGAAGGTGATCCTGATGGTGGAATTGCCCCGGGAACAGCATTTGAGGATATTCCGGATGATTGGGTGTGCCCTATCTGTGGTGTAGGTAAGGACATGTTTGAAAAGGCGTAGAAATAAAAAAGAAATCCTGATGGGTATTGGGATTTCTTTTATTTATTTTACAAAAAGAAAAAAAGTCCGACCCGAAAGTTAAAGGTCATAGTTTGGCAATATCTATATATACTACGCCCAACAAAGTATTTCAAAAAGGAATTACTGAACCACTTCTAATAGCTCCCTGTCTACCCACTTAACATAATCATCTTCAATAAAGATCAGAACTTCATTGTCAAGCCATGTCAATACAAGTACATCGTTATCAAGGTACTTAACCTTTTTTCCTGTGTAAAACATAGTTAGTTCCTCCTATCTTTTGTAAGGTACACTATACTTAAATAAAATATCGGCACAAGGGAAATATACTTTAGTACATTATGTATACTTTGCTTCAAGTATTTTTTAGTCTTTAGAAATTTATTGAAAAAGATGCCCTGTTAATATATAATGTTGTTTATATAAGTCGCTACTCTGCAAATTACATTAAATATTTATTATCTTTATTATTATGGCATTTTAGCGCTTTAGGCGGTATAAAAGCTATTCTTGGTAGTTTCCTGTACAAATAGTTACTTATATTTGGGCCATCTGACAGGTCTTGTGTTTTATTGTAATTTCGTGCATTAATTCAGCTTTATTGTGCAATAACAAAACTACTGTAAAATATTTAAGTTTGACTATTGTCAATAGAGATAGTAAATTAAATGTAAGGTCTCTGAACATGTAGCTTTTAAGCTTTGATCAATATGAAACCTGAAGGAGGTTAAAGACATGAAAGTTGAAACAAATGAGGTAGAAGGCATAAAGATAATAAAACTTACAGGACAGATCAGGATATCTACTCAAAATGAATTTAAGGATCTACTGGATAGCCTGGCAAGAGAAAATGAAGGGAAGACTGTTATAATCAGCATGGATGGAGTAATATATATGAATAGTGCCGGTCTGGGCATTATTATCGATACCTATAAGAAGTTCAAAGAGAAAAAGGGAAGAATGGTATTGTGTAATCTTATGCCGGACATCTTGAAATTGTTTGAAGTAACTAGACTTAACAGGTTTATAGAGATATATGAGACTGAAAACGAAGCTTTAAGTAAGCTGTAAACTAAATAAAAGATATATTCCTTAAAGATATTGGGAATTGCAAGTTGGAGATATAAATATTGCAATTTGTTGTTTTGAAATATAATAAAATACTTGCTTAAATCTATAGATATGTTATAATGAATTTAAATGAATAGGTAGTTTTTGTAGTAATCTTGGGACAATGGCGTTCCCAAATTGGGTCGAAGGGCTTGATTTGGGCACGCTTTTTTGATATTTCTTTGCAGGATGAAACGTTCAAATTGCATTTTTTACTGCCTGATATCATATTTTTATTTATAAGTATTTTGGGAGGAGTGAGGTTGTATGCCTAAGTACACAAAAGAAGATATTCTTAGAATTGTAAGGGAACAAGATGTAAAGTTCGTCCGCTTGCAGTTTACAGATATATTCGGCACCTTAAAGAATGTAGCTATTACAGTTGATCAACTTGAAAAAGCACTTGACAATAAATGCATGTTTGACGGATCGTCAATAGAAGGGTTTGTGAGAATCGAAGAGTCCGACATGTATCTGAGGCCGGATCCAAGCACCTTTGTAATATTCCCCTGGAGACCCCAGACAGGAAAAGTTGCAAGGCTTATATGTGATGTTTACAATCCTGATGGAACTCCTTTTGAGGGAGATCCCAGGTATATATTGAAGAGAGCTTTGAAAAAGGCTAATGATATGGGGTATGAGAGCTTTAACGTTGGGCCTGAGTGCGAGTTTTTTCTCTTTTTGACAGATGGAGAGGGTAACCCCACTACAGTAACACATGATAATGGCGGTTATTTTGATCTTGGCCCTGTTGATCTGGGCGAAAATGCAAGGAGAGATATGTGCCTTGCTTTAGAGGAGATGGGCTTTGAGGTTGAGGCTTCCCACCATGAAGTTGCACCTGGACAGCATGAAATTGATTTTAAATATAGCGATGCATTAAACACTGCAGATGCAATTGTAACCTTTAAACTTGTGGTAAAGGCTATTGCCCAGAGGCATGGCTTACATGCTGCGTTTATGCCAAAGCCTATTTACGGCATTAACGGGTCGGGAATGCATATCAACACCTCCCTTTTTAAAGACGGCAAGAATGCATTTTATGATGAAAACGGCCCGCTTCAGTTAAGCCAGGATGCTTACTGGTTCATAGGGGGCCTTATGAAGCATATTAAAGCTATTGCTTCCATAACCAACCCTTTGGTTAACTCATATAAGAGATTGGTGCCTGGCTATGAAGCTCCTGTGTATATTGCATGGTCTGCAAGAAACAGAAGCCCCCTTATAAGGATTCCGGCAGCGAGGGGAGAATCAACAAGGGTGGAGCTTAGGTGTCCAGACCCTGCCTGCAACCCGTATTTGGCTCTAGCAGCCATACTTACTGCAGGTCTTGATGGAATAGAGAACAAGACCCAGCCTCCTGCATCAACCGATAAAAATATATTCCAGATGAATGAACAGGAGAGACTAAGGGAGGGTATTATGGCACTCCCGGGCAGTCTTAAGGAAGCAGTAGATGAAACCAAGAACAGTGAACTGGCTAAAAAGGTATTGGGCCCTCATATATTTGAAAAGTATATAAGAGCCAAAGAGGAAGAGTGGGATAACTACAGGACCAGAATAAGTCAGTGGGAGATAGAAAACTATTTGACAAAGTATTAGAGTAATATGTTAAATATAAAAAAATTTTAAAAGTCATATGGCAGCAACGACGCAGCCGGACCCTCGGGTTCGGCTATCTTTATATAATTTGCCATATACTGTAATTAGCTGCAGTTATTAATATTTGTTCAAACTATATCAATTCAAACTATATGGTATTGGGGTGTTAACATGGAGGCGGTAAGAATAATAGTAGCCATGAGTAATGACACGTCAATTGGAAAGCTAAGGGGTATTTTGACAGAGTGCGGTTATAAGGTAATTGAACAGGCAAAAGACGGTCAGGATTGTATGCGTAAAATAAGGACTCTAAAGCCTGACATAGCTATTCTGGATTTTAATGTTTCATCCGTAAACGGCTATGAAGTTGCCAAAATTGTACTGGAGGATGACATTTGCGATGTAATATTGATTGCTACTGAAGTGCAGAAAGAGCTTTTGGATGATATAAATTCAGAAAGTGAACTTGTATGTATGACTAAACCGATTAATAAGACTACCCTTATAAATACAATTGATCTGATGGTTAAAAGTAAAAGAAAAATAAGGAAGCTTCAGTCAGAAATAAACGAGTTAAGAAACACTTTGGACACCAGGAAAGAGGTGGAGAAGGCTAAAGGCCTTTTAATGAAACATCTGGAACTTACTGAATCTGAAGCATTTAAAAGAATTCAAAAGCAAAGTATGGATAAAGGAATACCTATGAAAGAAATTGCAAGGGCTATAATACTTGCATACGATGTATGAGCTATTGTGGAAAGCAATAGCTTTTTTGTTAATGTTAATCATCACATTTATAAGAAGCTCATATAGTATTATAATATAATTAGACTAAAATAAATGGGGGATGACACAATGTTGGATCAAAGGCCATTAATAGCCATAACACCTGGTTTTGACTACAATGGAAACAAGATGTATATTCACAGGGGTTACTATGAGGGAATAAGCTTGGCTGGAGGATTACCGGTGCTTCTTCCAACCACAGAGGATGAAGGCATGTTGTCTGACATAATAGAGAGGTTTGACGGATTTCTGCTGTCAGGCGGGCCGGATGTGGATGCCAGTTATTTTGGTGAGTGGAACTATAAATATACCGGTGAAATATCTCCGTACCGGGACAAAATGGAGATTTTCATAGCAAGGGAAGTTGTAAGCAGAAACAAACCTGTCTTTGGAATATGCAGGGGTATACAGGTCTTGAATGTTGCGCTGGGGGGCACAATATACCAGGATGTTTATTCCCAAATAAAGGACAGGGAGCTGGTCAAGCATTCGCAGGATGCTCCCAGGTGGTATCCTACACACAATATTAATATTGAAAAGGGATCAAAGGTCTATGAGTCACATGGCAAAGAGATTGTGTGCGTAAATTCCTTCCATCATCAGGCTGTTAAAGATCTGGCACCTGGCTTTGAAGTAACATCAAGGTGTGACGACGGAATAATTGAGTCTATTGAAAATCCTAAATGTAGATTTGCGGTAGGGGTTCAATGGCACCCTGAACTTATGTGGGAAAAAGATTCAGCATTTCTAAAGCTCTTTGAAAACTTTGTTAATGCATGTAGGCTGTAGCAAGCATTAATTTCAGCAGAAGACAAAAGCTGGCATAAAATAAGCAACAGATCGTTGCTATTGTGTCGAATGCCGGAAAATATATGTCGAAAAATATTTTGTTTGGCATGAAGGTTGAATATTATGATATAATATGATAAATTCATCTTAACAATATGAGAGGGTTCCTATTATGTGGACATCTGTTGTGAGCTTTCTAGCAGTTTCAGTGCCTGAACAATTCCTGATGGCGCTGTTTGCTTGGATAATCCTTGGTAAAAGTGAAACAGCGAAGTTTCGTAATGTAGTTTTCGTCGGTATAAGTGCAGCAGTTGCCTTTAAAGCACTACAAGTTATTCTTATAAATAATACATTTGTTATTATTCCACAGGTTTTGGTT
>JBMOLK010000056.1:0-2310 GCA_049325575.1 Bacillota bacterium
ATTACTTAGTTATGATGCTTATTTAAAATTTGTAGGTACTTTGATTATAAAGAATAGCTTTATTATTCTTGCTGAAGCAATAATCGGAGGACTTCTGATTGACTTTATAACAAAAAGAAGTTAAGAATTGACAAGCCGAATAGCACCATCAATTCTTAACTTTATATTTCACCGTGTTTCTCCTGGTCTTTAACATTAATAACTTTATTATGTTGATCCACAAAAATAATTTTAGGATTATGGAATTTAGCTTCATTCCTATCAAGCATTCCATATGAAATTATAATTATTATGTCCCCGGGATGTACAAGCCTTGCAGCTGCGCCGTTAAGGCAAATCATCCCGCTTCCCCTTTCTCCTGGAATTACATATGTCTCAAATCTATTTCCATTATTATTATTAACAATTTGAACTTTCTCATTTTTCATAATGTCCGCAGCGTCCATAAGATCTTCATCTATTGTTATGCTTCCCACGTAATTTAGGTTTGCTTCTGTTACAGTTGCACGGTGAATTTTAGACTTCATTAGTGTTACAAACATTTCTTACACCTCCAGAACAACATTATCAATAAGCCTGGTGGAACCGAATTTAACTGCCAATGCTATAAGAACTCTTCCGTCCAGTATTTCAATTTCTTCCAACGTATCTGCATTGATTACTTCTACATAGTCAATTTGGGCTCTGTTTTCAGTTTCTATCATGCTTTTAATAAATTTAACAACATTATCTTTTTTTCTTTCTCCGTCTCTTACCAGTTCCTCTGCACCAAACAACGACTTTGACAGAATAACAGCTGATTTTCTGTCATCTTCACTAAGATAAACATTTCTTGAACTCATGGCAAGGCCGTCGGACTCACGTACTATTGGACAGGTTACTATCTCCAGATTCATGTTAAGATCCCTGACCATCTTCCTTATAACTGCCACTTGCTGGGCATCCTTTTGACCGAAATATGCTCTATCAGGTTCAACCAGATTAAAAAGCTTATTTACTATTGTAGTAACACCTCTAAAATGGCCCGGCCTGGATTTTCCGCAGAGCACTTCAGTTATACCCTCTACATTTACATAAGTCCTGTATCCTTCCGGATAAATCTCGCTAACGCCGGGAGCAAATATAATATCAACTCCTGCAGATTCGGCTTTATAAAAATCACTTTCCATATCCCTTGGGTATTTATCAAAATCTTCATTAGGACCGAATTGAGTCGGATTGACAAATATACTCATTATAGTTATGTCATTGTGTTGTCTTGACACCTTAACCAAAGAAAGATGTCCCTCGTGAAGATATCCCATAGTGGGTATAAATCCAATTGTTTTACCGGCCTTTTTTTGTGACCTTATCAAAGCCTTTAAATCGCTTATTGTTTCTATGACTCTCATACAAATACTCCTAAAATAATAATATTATAACTATGGCTAAATATCAGCTTTAAATTTTTTAAGCTCTTCAATAACTTCATCTTCAACAATAAAGGAATTTTTTTCAGTTGGAAAAATAGCCCTGCCCACCTCATCTATATAACTTCTTACAGCCTCATCAAGAGCACTTCCCATATCAGTATATTTTTTTACGTGCTTTGGAGTAAAGTCCCTGAACATGCCAATCAGGTCCTGGGTCACAAGTACCTGACCATCGCAATAAGGACCCGATCCTATACTAATTGTGGGTATTTCCAATCTCTCTGAAATAAAGCCGGCAACTTTATATGGAACACACTCTAAAACTATTGAAAAAACGCCTGCCTTTTGAAGAAGCATTGCATCACGGTAAATTCTTTTTGCTGTATCCAGCGTCTTTCCCTGGGCTTTGTGACCGCCAAAAAGATTGACAGATTGGGGAGTGTATCCAAGATGCCCCATTACAGGTATACCGGCACTAATAATAGCCTTTATATCTTCCACAACCGCTTCCCCGCCTTCAAGCTTGACAGCCTTGCATCCGCCCTCACTTAAAAGTCTTCCGGCATTCCTTACACTGTCGTACTTACCGGTATGATAGGACAGAAACGGCATGTCACCAACCAAAAATGCTCTGCTGGTACCTCTTGCTGCAGCTTTTATATGGTGAATCATATCCTCCATGGTAACTTTTACAGTATCTTCGTATCCAAGAACCACCATTCCCAGCGAATCTCCTACCAGTATAGAGTCTACACCGGCTTCATCGAGTATTCTCGCAGTAGAATAGTCGTATGCAGTAAGCATACTGATCTTTCTTCCACTTCTTTTTGATTCCCCAAAATCAGTAACGGTAAACCTGTTTTTCATATAATGCACCTACTTTTTTATTTGTCTTTGT
>JBMOLK010000057.1:0-2298 GCA_049325575.1 Bacillota bacterium
CGCAGCTATAAGGATTACAAGATTCTTTTTAGACAATTTGCTGTATTCGCGTTTATTTATATACCCCTGTCAATAAGTTATCCGATCCGCAACTATGTACTTTTCCATCAAAAATTTGGATATGTTCCATCCTTTGGAAGGGGTTTTACACCAAGTTTATATAATACCTTTTATATTCCTTTAAGTGAGATGCTAAAGAATCCTTTTAATAACGGAGGGATAAAAGGAGGAGAATTTTTCCTGGAATTTCTTCTAAAGTCATCCCTATTTGGTGAGTGGCGTTATCCCGGACTTGAACCCCTTGCCAGGGCCATGATCTTATTGACGGTTATTATTACTACAATTATCCTGGTATACACCATGTTATATATAAAGAATGTGAACCACAATCTTGGATACCTTCTGTTATTGAACCTCTTAGTCCCCTTCCTGTTGGAAATTAAATTCAGAACCGACCTTCCTGTAGCATGTTCCCAGGACTTCAGGTACATTGCACCTGTTCTGATTTCTTCCGCCTATTTTCTTGGAAAGGCTGCCAGTCATTTTTGGCGTTCACGGCTTTGGCTGGTGAAATTTCCAATTATTACACTAGTGATTACTTTCTGCACTCTGTCCGTGGCTTTGATATTGTCATTGGGATATTACAACTAGTGCCTCGTAACGTAATTCTTTTCTAGAGCATGCGAGGCACAAACATAGGAAGTGCATTTTTAACATTATGAATGACAAGAAATTTGTTATGTTAAAAAGCACTAGAAAACTTTTTTCTATAATAAAAACCGTTTAATTTACAAATAATAGCCTTGGACCAGTTTGATACATTTGGCTTGATACAAGGAGAATATATGAGAAAAAGTACGGATAGAAGCTTAAACAAAGCATTAGTTAAAGGAAACGGCGAGTTATCCCAAGGTCTTAATCTAACTCTATTTTTAAAAAGAACATTTATATACCAAAATCAAAACTCGTTAAATCAGTTTCTAAGGTATGTAATTGTGGGTGGTCTGGCATCAGTTGTTGACATATCGGCTTTCAGTATAGGGACCAATATTATGGGAATAAACCACATTCTATCAAACACCCTATCCTTTATGCTTGGTTTGGTCACAAACTATTTATTGAGCAGAGAATGGGTGTTTAACAAGAAGATACATAATATAAAGAGGGACTTCTTCCTTTTTTCCTTGATTGGGTTAGTAGGACTTCTTATAAGTAATATATTCCTGTTTATTCTGGTTGATACTGGAATGCTTTACTTCTTACTTGCATCATCAAATGACAGTTTGGTCAAAACCGTCGCAAAGCTTACAGTTATTGGGATAGTACTCTTCTGGAACTTCATTGCCAGAAAAAAGATAGTATTTTAAGGCTTGATAAAAGGAGTGGAATAATTGAAAAAGACTATAATTATGGGCGCCGGACCATCAGGTTTATCGGCAGGCTATCATCTTACCAGGAACGGTATTGAAACTTTACTATTTGAAGCGGATCATCAGGTAGGGGGAATAAGCAAGACAATTAAATACAAGGACTATTATTTTGACCTGGGCGGACACAGATTCTTTACCAAGTTTGATGATGTTAACAATCTTTGGAACGAGGTTCTTGGAGAAAACTTCAGGAAAACACCAAGACTCTCGAGAATTTACTACAAGAATAGGTTCTTCAATTACCCTTTGACACCTGTAAATGCCCTTATGGGCGTAGGAGTCATTGACACTGTATCAATTCTGTTTAGTTACCTCAATTCCAAGCTAAACCCTTATTCTGAAGAGGAAACATTTGAGGAGTGGGTTTCAAACAGGTTCGGTAAAAAACTGTATTCTATCTTCTTTAAAACATATACCGAAAAGGTCTGGGGCATACCCTGCTCATCCATACAAGCCGAATGGGCCGCCCAGAGAATTAAAGGGCTATCCCTTACAACAGCAATAATGAATGCACTTTTTAAACCAAAAAACAAAAACATCAAAACTCTCATCGATGAGTTCGATTATCCTACTCATGGCCCCGGGATGATGTATAACCAAATGAAAGATAAAATTGAACAAAATGGTGGCACTGTAAATCTTAACTCAAAGGTTGTAAAGGTTAACCATAAAAATTTTAAAATTGAAAGTGTAGAATATATTGATGATAAGGGTAACAGGCATATTGAGGAGGGCACCGATTTTATCTCCAGTATTCCTGTAACTGAACTTATCAGTATACTAAACCCGGATGATGATGTTTTAGATGCTGCAGGTAAGCTGTCCTACAGAAGTATCATCACTGTTGATATAATAATAAACAGGAAGG
>JBMOLK010000058.1:0-109191 GCA_049325575.1 Bacillota bacterium
CGAGAATAGAAGGAGTATTCGCAAATATAAAGACATTCCTATATCAATGGAAGAGCTGTCATATCTGTTGTGGTGTACTCAGAGGGTAAAGGAACTCATACCTGGCAAAGCTACTTTCAGGACGGTGCCTTCAGCAGGAGCACGGCATCCTTTTGAGACATACCTTCTTATAAACAACGTTAATGGATTAGAGCCAGGGCTTTACAGGTATATAGCACTAAAACACAAGCTTATACCGGAGAAAATGGATGAAGATATTGCTGATCGTGTGACTAAGGCGTGCCTTGACCAACGCTTTATAAAAACAAGTGCTGTAACATTTATATGGGCAGCAATACCATTCAGAGCAGTATGGCGATATTCAGAGAGGGCTTACAGGTATATTCATCTTGATGCAGGCCATGTATGTCAGAATCTGTATTTGAGTGCAGAGGATATAGACTGTGGGGTATGTGCAATAGCAGCATACCTGGATGATGAAATAAATAATCTTCTTGGGCTTGATGGAGAAAATGGGTTTGTTATATATATTGCATCTTTGGGAAAAGTGTAATAGCGACCCTCTATCAGCATTTTAACCACATACTTCATAATATCATTTGCATCTAAAAGCATATCCTCTTAAATAGTACCGGTTATTTAACCATTCTGTAACCAATTTGATGCTTTTACCCCTTATAATTATATTAGAGATAGCGAACTGTAAAGATAAACATATGACTCGCTTAAGCCTATTTGATTCAAATGGCTTGCTCATCTTGTTTATCTACTTTTACAGTTCGATCTCTTTATATATAACAGGATGAAAGTTACATAGTACAGCTTATAATTATTTAAGGGGTGAGAGTATTGTTAAAGTTTAGAGGTATCAGTGTCAAAGTCCTGGTTTTAATCCTGACTCTTGTTATGACTGTGTCCTGCCAGGAATCCAGGGAACCAAAGAGTACACAGAGTCCTGATGTAGTACAGAGTACACAAAGTCCAGGTACAGGGGGAAGTATTGAAGAAAGGGTAAGTTCCCTGATTGCCAGTATGACATTGGAAGAAAAGGTTGGACAGATGATCCAGGCTGAAAGGGGAAATATAACACCTGCGGAAGTTAAACAGTATTTTGTAGGTTCAATCTTAAGCGGAGGGGGATCTGCACCTGGAAGTAATTCAAAAGAAGACTGGATAGATATGTGCAATGCGTACCAGGATGCCGCAAAATCAACCAGATTGGGTATCCCTATTATTTACGGGATTGACGCAGTACACGGGCATAATACTATTTATGGTGCCACGGTTTTTCCTCATAACATTGGGCTTGGTGCGGCTGCTAACCCGGAGTTGATGGCCCAGATAGGAAATATAACTGCAAGGGAAATGATTACAACAGGTGTTAACTGGAACTTTGCACCATGTATAGCTGTTTCACGTGACGAACGGTGGGGAAGAACATACGAAAGTTACAGTGAAGACCCGGAGCTTGTAAAAAAACTACTTGTACCCTATATAAAGGCAATGCAGAACAATAAGATTGCAGCTACTGCGAAACACTATGCAGGGGATGGCGGTACAGCATGGGGAAGCGGTGACAGCGGGTATAAAATAGATCAGGGAGAAACTCGAGTATCAGAGGAAGAGTTCAGAAAAATTCATCTTTCGGTCTACGAGGACGCTGTAAAAGCCGGCTCCAAAACGGTAATGGTTTCCTTTAGCAGCTTTGAAGGAGTTAAAATGCATGAACACAAGCGCCTTATACAGGATGTACTAAAGGGAGAAATGGGATTTAAGGGTTTTGTAGTATCAGACTGGGAAGGCATACACCAGATTAGAGGTAAGGATTTTTATCAACAAGTCGTATCATCTGTAAATGCAGGTGTAGATATGTTTATGGAGCCCCAAAAGTGGAAGGAATGTATAGGTCATTTAAAAGATGCTGTCAACAAGGGTGATATTACAGAGGAAAGAATAAATGATGCAGTAGGAAGAATCCTCACAGTAAAAATGGATATGGGACTCTTTGAGAATCCTATTGGAGACCAAAGCCTTGCCGCAAAGGAACTTCGATCCAAAGAAAGTGTTGAGGTGGCCAAAAAGGCTGTAAGGGAATCCCTTGTACTTCTTAAAAACAAGAATAGTATACTACCGCTTAAAAAAGGGGCTAAAATATTTGTCGCCGGTCCTGCTGCGGATAATGTCGGAATACAGTGTGGAGGATGGACAAAGACCTGGCAGGGAGAAGTAGATACTAGTGGGAGAAAATGGATGGAAGGTACAACAATTCTGGAAGGCTTAAAGAGAGTGGCCGGAGAGAGTGGGGGGACTGTTATAACCGATCCTAAGGAAGCCAATAAGGCGGACATTGCAGTAATTGTCCTGGGCGAAAGACCATATGCAGAAGGCCAGGGAGATGATGGGAGCCTTGGACTCTATGACGGGATGGCTCATATAGGAAATAAAGAGGCCATTGAACAGGCAAAGGCGTCAGGTCTTCCGACAGTTACAATTCTTGTCTCCGGTAGACCAAGAATAGTGACAAGTGAAATTGATAATTGGGATGCTTTTGTTGCTGCATGGCTTCCGGGTACAGAGGGCGACGCAATAGCAGATGTCTTGTACGGGGATTTTAATTTTACAGGGAAGCTTCCGATGACATGGCCAAAGAGTGTTGATCAGATTCCAATAAACGCAGATAGCCTGGGAGGCAAAGAGCCGCTGTTCCCGTACGGATACGGACTTAAATACGATAATTAGCGGATATCGGGCAGTTATGGTTAAAAACAGCTAAGGGCGCATACCCTTAGCTGTTTTTAATGAGCCATTTTATTTACTTATTCTATAGACAGAGCTTTTGTTTGCGCCGGATGAGGTGCTGTAGTCAAGGAAAAATAAATATTTGTTGTTTTGCTTCATTTTAAAACGCATAATACTCTGGTTTCTAAAGGGTATAATTATCTCGCCAAGTTGAAAATCAGTGAGGCTGGAAGGGTCTGTTGACCATGGAAATCTTTCATTTATTAGAAGTCTACCGATAAAATCCTGGCTGCCCTGATTTGAAAAGTTTGCCAGACTGTTGCTATATACCCCTACTTTCATACCCGAAGAATAGTATAATATGCCTGAGTCATAGTTTATGAACTGCGCAGAGTCAGGCATATAGCTTACTTTCTCTACAGTCTGACTTTGAATATTGTAAAGGCATATTCTTTCCGGAAATACTTTTATAACTATAGTATTGCTGTCTTTTAGGCAAAAATCCTCTATATATACTTTATACGTGTTTGACGACTCCATATACTTATTGAAATAACGCAATTGGTTTACTAACTCACTTGTTTCAATACTGTAGAACTTATCTTGTTTTGTATCCATTACCAGAATACTTGAATTGGAGGAGTCAGAACTCCCGACCATGAAGATTATCCTACCCGTTTCATCAATCTGCATTTTTCTAATATTAAGTCTGGAAGAAGTTAATAGTATAGTTTCCTTGAGTTCTCCGTCTTTCGAAAAAATGTGAATATTACCTGTAGAATAATTGTAAGCATATAGCTTGCCGTCTTTGACTGCCACAGCAGTACTGGTTTCAATTTCCATTTGCTTTATTGATGATTTCAATTTGCTGTCTTCAACGCCATATACATTGATTGTATCACCATACTCTATACTACTGTCTATAAGGCCTTTACTGTTTAGTACAAATATATTACTTTCATCAACATCAAAGTCAATCAGTTTTTCACTTGCACCTATACTGTCATATAGTCTGTTTACTATATTTTGCTGGTAAGTGTTGTTTGCATTTCCTACGTTTCTTAAATTTGAATTGGAACCTAGGTCTAAAGTGGAGTCAGGAGGTACAATTATGTCCATGCTTTCGTCGTTCACTCCCGGAACATTTCTATCACTGCACGATGCAAATACAAGCAGGAGAATGGCTGCTATCAGGCAGAGAGCAATTTTTTTGGGCATATTCAGTACCTCCCTCTAAACTATAACCTAAAATCATAATAGCATATGGGCTTCTATTTTAAAACATAAAAGATGGATCATGTGTAAAAAAATGCAGCTGTTTAAAGCACTTACTCAAGTGAGAAATCAATGCTTACTTTGGCACTTACTTTTATCTGTCCAGGTGCAATTCCATCTGCCGGAGGCTGTCCTCCAGATGGGACAACGTTCTGTACATTGTTTGCCATTACCCATGGGTTTGTTCCTGTTCCATACCAGCCACTGTACCAGGAATCATACCAGGACCAGTAGTATTCCTGCTCTTCTCTTATAGTTACTGCTTTTCCTGCTTTCTGACCAAGAACTGAGGTCATTGCGTCAGCCTTTTCTCTTGCTGCCTTCACGGCAAGCTCACGGGCTTTATCCTTGTGTTTTCTAAGCTCTGAAGTCTTAAACTCTACCCCTTGAACATATTCTGTACCGTTTTTTACTACCTCGGTAAGGAATTCTTCAAATTTTGAAAGATCCTTTACAGTTATAACGATTTTTTTTCTCACAACATAGCCCAGATTACTCGGGGCAATGTTGCCGTAATAACTATCATATATTAGCTTTTGAGTTACATCCCCAGGCCTTATGTCTATGAAGTCAGTCTGGATGTTTTTTGGATCAATTTTAAATTGTTTTGCAATATCAAGAATCTTTCTTACACGATTGTCGTTTTCAGTCTTGGCTTTAACAATATCCTTATTTCTGGTGTCTATGCCCAAGGTTATTACCACCTCGTCGGGTACAACCAAAACATCCGCACTTCCTGTCACTGAAATTGTACTTTGTACCGATTCACTTTCAGTTGATGCCGGCTTTGCGTTTCCTCTCTCAAAAGGAAAGATGATTGCGAGAAACAATAGACATGCAATAATTAATGAAATACTTTTAAACGTACGCATTTTACAAAACCCCCTTATAAATTTTGGTTATGGATGTAATTTTAAGATGGAGGTTTTTAGGAAATATAAAGAATTGTTAAGAAAGTTTAAAGATTTTGATAAAATATTATAAAGTTTATGCTTAACTTATGTTTAAAAGGTGATTTTGAATTGAGTACCTTTATGTAATTCGCTATTAACGGATATGTTCCAGCCGTGAAGAGTGGAAATTCTTTTTACAATGAAAAGACCTATTCCGCTTCCTCCCTTATCCCTTGTTCTTGCCTCATCTACCCTGTAGAAGTTATCAAATATAAAGGGCAGATTTTCCTCACTTATACCCAAACCATCGTCCTTAATCAAAAGCTCTATATCATTATTTGGAGTTTGCGTCTCAAAGCTAAGGTATCCTTCATTTCTGCCATATTTTATACCGTTATCAATAAGGTTTATAAGCACCTCCCTGAACATTTCCCTATCCAGGGTAACCTCAAGTTTCCTGTCGCATTTATTATGAAGCTTTATGCCTTTTTCCCGGGCTGTAGGACCAAAAATCTTTATTACACTCTCTATTTCGTCATATAAATTGACAGGAGAAAGTTTAAGATGTATTTCTTCTAGTCTTGCAACAGTAATTAACGACCTGACAAGTGATGTTAATCTATCGATTTCGGAGTTTACATCCGACAGATATTCCTTACACATTTCACTATCGGATTCTCCTTCTATAAGGGACTCGATAAGGACCTTTATGGAGGCTAGAGGGGTCTTAAGCTCATGGGATACATCACTTAAGAATCTTTTCCTGCCCATGTCAATCTTGTGGAGTTCTTCACTCATCAAGTTGAAGGTTTTTGCAAGAACACCTATTTCATCATTTCTTTTTATGTCTACTATTGTGTACATGTTTCCGTTTAGTATCTCCCGGGATGCACTTGTGAGTATTTTTATCGGTTTGATAATCCGTTCACCAATTAGAATAGATATTGAGATGACAAAAAGAAACACAATTACTGATATGAGAATTACCTGATTTGTAAAACTTGAAATTTCCTTATACAATTCATCGATATACGCTGATATCAGGATAATACCGGATACCTCTTTATTCATTAACACCGGATGTGCAAACATGGCCATGTTTTTGCCATTATATGTATAGTACCCTATGGAGGATTCCATGGTGTTTAATACGTTCCTTATTTCCTTATTGGTTATTTTTTTCCCTTCAAACTCACTGATGCTGTCAGCCAAAACCCTGCCTTCATTATCAAGGTAAAGAATTCTACCATTCACGCTGCTGCGATAAATATCATTGTCAATATTTATAAGGTTGGTAATTTTTATATTGCTTTCTGCCATATGAGACAGTATCTTTGCAACTTCAAAGTAGACCGATTCGGTTTTAATGAACTGATTTCTTCTATAGGCAAGGATCAGTAGAACGTCTATAGAAGTTATTGCTACGATAAACACCAATGAATATGCTAAAGCAAGCTTGAGGCTTAACTTCTTTGTCATTCTATCCTTTCCTTTCTCACAAAATAACCAACACCCCACTTTGTTTTGATTATTGACGGATTAGAGGGGTCGTCTTCCAATTTTTCTCTAAGCTTGCTTATATGAACGTCAACAGTACGCGTATCACAGTCAAGCTCATGCCATACAAGATCAAATATCTTTTCCCTTGACATTACGATACCCATGTTTTTAATAAGAACCTCCAGGATATCGAACTCCTTTGCCGTCAAGTCAATTTCCATTCCATCTTTATATACTGTTCTACAGGGTATGTTTATAGTTAGGTGGTCTATCTCTACGGTTTCATATTTAATGTCGGACATTGATGCTCTTCTTAAAAGCGAATTAACCCTTGCAATTAGTACACGGGTGTTAAAAGGCTTTGTCACATAATCATCTGCACCAAGCTCAAGACCTAATACCATATCTGCATAATCATCTTTTGCTGTAAGCATAATTATTGGTATATTCATGCTATCCCTAACTTTTTTAAGAAAAGATATTCCGTCAATAACAGGAAGCATAATATCTAAAAGTATCAGGTCAACCTTTTCCTTATTTAAAATATAAAGGCCTTCTTTACCGTCATAAGCCAAAAATACATTGAATCCTTCCTTTTCCAGACTGGTTTTAAGACCCTTTACAAGAAGTTTTTCATCGTCAATAATAAGAATATTCATGTTTTTTCCTCCACAGCATTCTTATATTTTGTCAAACACTGCGATCATATTTTACCATAAATAATTCTTAAACAAAATATTGAACAGTTATTGTATACATTTTAAAAACAAAATATAATAATAGTGTAAGCTATATAAAGTAAACAGGGAGCAGGGAGGAAACAGAAGTACAATTTAAACTATACCTGGGGAGATATCTTATAAAGTAAACCAATGCACCTAACAATTCATTAATGCTTGTTTAACATATCCATAACATAAAACATTCCAAAGGTCATAGAAGTCTTTGATATAAATCCATTTATAAGATCAATCCATAAGTTCCAGGTGAGCAAAATATAGTAATATCTGTATATATGATTTTGCAAAACTATGAGCCTTTAGGGGAATTTTGCAAAACATATAATATATATTTATTTTATAGGAGGAGATAATGTTGAAAAAAACCGTATGCTTTATTTTATCACTTACTATGCTTTTGACACTTTTGATTCCACAGGTAACGGTATCGGCTGAAGGCTCGTTCAACTATGCTGAAGCGCTTCAGAAGGCTATTTATTTCTATGAAGCTCAGCAGGCAGGTCCGCTTCCTTCATGGAACCGTGTTGAGTGGCGTGGAGATGCAACAATGAAGGACTTTGTTACCGGTGGCTGGTATGATGCCGGCGACCATGTAAAGTTCAACCTGCCAATGGCTTATACCGCATCAATGCTTGGATGGGCATTGTATGAGTATGGAGAAGGCTTTGATGCCGCGGGGCAAAGAGTTCATTTGGAGAATAACCTTAAGTTTGTTCTTGACTATCTGGTAGCTTGTGACAAAGGAAACAGCATAGTATACCAGGTTGGTAACGGTGGTGTAGACCACGCATGGTGGGGACCGGTTGAAGTTATTGAGCTTAGAATGGAAAGGCCTTACTATACAGCCAATGCGTCCTGTGTAGCAGGTCAGATGGCAGCAGCCCTTGCTATCGGATCAATAGTATTAAAGGATAGTACATATTTGCAGCACGCAAAAAGCTTGTTTGCCCTGGCGGATTCAGTAAGAAGTGACGCTTCATATACTGCAGCAGGAGGCTTTTACAACTCATGGAGCGGTTTTATTGACGAGCTTATGTGGGCTTCTACATGGCTATATTTAGCAACAAATGACAGTACATATTTGGAAAAGGCAGAATCATTTGTTCCGCTTCTTAACAGGCAGGGCCAGTCAACTACAATAGAGTATAAATGGGGACACTGTTGGGACGACTCTCACTATGGTGCTATGCTCCTACTTTCAAGGATTACAAACAAGCAGGAGTACCATGATTTTGTACAAATGCACCTGGACTGGTGGACACCTGAAGGATATAACGGTGAAAAAGTAAGATATACTCCGGGCGGCCTTGCATGGCTTGACTCATGGGGATCATTAAGATATGCCACTACGGCTGCTTTCCTTGCTTCCGTATATGCTGACTCTATAACCGATGAGACATTAAAAGCAAAATATAATACTTTTGCAAAGAAGCAGATAGACTATGCCCTAGGGGCTAATCCAAATAATAGAAGCTATGTCGTAGGATTTGGTGTCAACCCGCCACAGCGTCCTCATCACAGGACAGCACACGGTTCGTGGTTTGACAGCCAGAACGTACCTCCTTATCACAGACATGTGCTTTACGGAGCTCTGGTTGGTGGACCGAATCTGACTGACGCTTACACAGACAGTATTTCCGACTTTGTATCTAATGAGGTTGCAACAGATTATAATGCTGGTTTTGTAGCCATCCTTGCCAAGATGACTTCTCTTTACGGAGGAACTCCACAGGCAAACTTCCCGCCGAAAGAAACAAAAGAGGATGAGTTTTTTGTTGAAGCAAGTGTCAACTCTTCAGGTACTACCTACACCGAAATAAGGGCGCTTTTAAATAACCGTTCAGCATGGCCGGCAAGAGTTATAAAGAACCTGTCATTTAACTACTACATGGATCTTTCAGAAGCATTTAATGCAGGTTTTTCAGAAAGTGATATAAAGGTCTCTCTGGGAAGTTCAGAGTTTCCTGCTACTATATCACCACTTACAAAATACTCAGGCAATATTTATTATGTAAAGATATCCCTTACAGACGGCACAAAAATATTCCCAGGGGGACAATCACAGTATTCAGGTGAGTTTACCTTCCGTATAGCAGCTCCGTCAGCATCAAGCTTTTGGAATCCTGCCAACGACTATTCATTTGATGGCCTGAAATCAGGCAGTTATCTTAAGACGAAAAACATACCTGTATATGACGGTACAACAAGGATATTTGGTCTTGAACCCGGAGGAATTGAGAGTCCTACTCCGCCTCCATCACCAACACCTTCACACCAGTCACAAAAAGGCGATGTGAATATGGATGGTGCTGTTAATTCAACTGACCTTACATTAGTAAAGAGGTTGGTACTTAAGATTGATGTATCAATTCCTCTCGATCTTAAAGCAGCAGATATGAACGGTGACGGTTTAATTAATTCAACTGATTATACTCTGCTAAAAAGAAAGATTCTTGGAATAGGCTAATAGGTTGTGTTATAGCTGCAAAATAGTGATTTATATAAGTTGTATATTTTAGATGCCATATGGATAGAAATGTCTATATGGCTTCTTTTTTACCAATAAAACATTGACCAGGATATAGAAAGTAAGGTATAATAATTAGTATAACGAAAAAATTTGCTAAAATACTTACATAATTTTACATCCAGTTTACTTACAGGTGGTCATATCTTATTACTCAATTTCAAGATCTTACATGTTTCTATTAAAGTTTTAAGTATTTCATTGGTTTAAAGAAAAAAATAAGAGAGGTAGAGGGTATGCTTATGAAAAGAATGGGTGTGTTTTTTTCATATGTAGTTGTATTCTGTTTGTTGTCTGCTTTTAGCTTTACAACCGGTTTTTCTTCAGGTACTGCTCAAGCTTCCTCAAACAATGAGATTAGTGTTTTCTTAAACGGTACCAAACTTGCGTTTGATGTCAAACCCTACATAAAAAATGGCAGGACCATGGTGCCTTTTAGAAAGATATTTGAGTCATTGGGAGTGGATATTAGCTGGAATGCTGCAAGCCGAACTATTTTAGCCCAAAATTATACAACAGAGATTTTTATTGAAATAAGCAAAAGTCATGCTTATGTAAACGGCTACAAAATCGGACTTGATGTAGCAGCAGAAATCAACAATGGAAGAACTTTTGTACCGTTAAGATTTGTAAGCGAGAACACAGGCGCTGAAGTCAGCTGGGATGGAAATACGAGGTCAGTTTACATTTCGTATGTTAACAATAAATATAATCTGGTGGAAAAATCTTATTACAGAGACCTGGAGTTTTCAGTAGACAGGTTGGATATTAAGGAAGGTGGCAAGCAAATTATCGTATACGGTAAAACGAATTTACCGGACAGAGTGCTTTCAATAGAAGTTTATGATGACTCAAGAAAGTTTGTAAGCAGTTTGGCTGCCATAACAGGTAAAGAAGGAGATATGTACATATTTGAAGCTGTTATATATACGACATCTGCATTTAGCCCAAAGAATGTTCTGGTAAAAACATTCAATGATTATAAAAAACAAGTGAAAATTTCTGAGTATATGCTCCAATAATTTATTAACATAAATTAAATTTTGGAGCTGCATAATCAAATACCCGTTAGATCAGTCAAAGGAGGGCTTGTATTATATGTATATAATAGTATTAAGAAAGTTTACATATTGCTTACTTTCAACAGTTCTCATCCTTCAGCTTTGTTTTGGTAACAGCTTTATAACTATTCAGAAAGCTTATGCCAATACAGGAAGCAGCCTTAGTGTAGAATTCTATAACGGCTCTACCAGCACGATAGCCGGTAGTATATACCTAAATTACAAGGTGACAAATAAAGGCTCTACCCAGGTTAACCTGTCGGGCATTAAACTAAGATATTATTTTACTGATGATGGAATATCTCCTATTGGTGTAAACATAGATTATGCTGCAAATAACAGTACAGGTATTCTCACAAATGTGACTTACTCAATTAACACAACTAGTGCACCAAACGCCAACAGGTATATAGAGTTTGGGTTTAATAGTGCTGCAGGGAGCCTTGCTCCCAATACCTCGGTAATATTAAATTCCAGATTTCATCAAACTTATTTTACAAGTAGTTTTGACCAGAGCAACGACTATTCATTTTGCCAGTCAAACACTACTTATGCAGCGTGGAATAAGGTTACTGCATACCTAAATGGTGTACTTGTAAGCGGAACAGAGCCTGTTACGCCATCACCAGCTTCTTCAGCTACTCCCACTCCTACTCCTACCCCAACTATAACACCATCATCTTCAACAGTTTCATATACAAACCTTGCGTTAGGTAAAACAGTTGTTGTATCTTCTGAAGAGAGTGGATACGGAAATGTAAAAGCTTATGCCGTTGATGGCAATACAGGGACAAGATGGTCAAGTGCATATAGCGAGCCACAGTGGATATATGTAGATTTAGGCTCCAGTTACAGCATAAACAGGGTAAAGCTAAACTGGGAAAACGCATATGCATCTTCATACAAGATTCAGGTGTCAAATGATGCATCCAATTGGACAGATGTATATTCCACCACCTTGGGCATAGGTGGAATTGAAGATATATCGTTTACCGCTCGCAGCGGAAGATATGTAAGGCTGTATGGGATAAAGAGGGCTACACAATACGGGTTTTCGTTATGGGAGTTTGAAGTATATGGGGGCTCTTCAACACCTGCTCCTTCCCAGACACCTGCACCCACTTCCGCTATTACTGCAACTCCAACTCCAACTTCTACTGGAGGATCTTTGGTTAATATTGCTGCAGGTAAAACAGCAAGCTCTGACAGTTCCCTAACCAATTATCCTGCTGCCAGTGGGAACGATAATAACACTGGTACCCGTTGGTGTGCAGCCGACGGCAATTGGAATCACTGGTGGATGGTTGACCTGGGGGCCAGCTACAGCCTGACAGGATCGGAGGTAATGTGGGAGTTTGGCGGAAGGGTATACAAAT
Source organism: Bacillota bacterium (assembly GCA_049325575.1). Lineage (GTDB taxonomy): Bacteria > Bacillota > Clostridia > Acetivibrionales > Acetivibrionaceae > JBMOLK01. The sequence goes on from JBMOLK010000058.1 coordinate 12,112, forward strand.
ATAAAGTTGAGGTTTCCAATAATACTACTCATTGGACTATGGTAGCTGATAAAACAAATAACTACAGCACTTTGCAGGTTCAGGGCGACAGTTTTAGTGCAAATGCCAGATATGTCAGGATTACCATAACAGGCCTTGAGAGCGGCAGCTGGGCAAGCTTATGGGAATTCAAAGTTTTTGGCTATTCGTCAGCTTCACCCACACCTTCACCTACACCAACATCCGGGTCCATTATTAAGAACGGCAACTTTGAAAATGGCGCTGCTAGCTGGAACTTTAGCCAAAACAGTGCTTCAGGAGCAAACGCATATAATATTGTTTATCAGGATTCAACCAGTAACAATATATCTAAAAGCGGTATTTCAAGTACAGGGGACACTGACTTGTCAATTCAATTACAACAAGGCAATGTGGCTTTAAATAATTCTACAAGGTATCGGCTGTCCTTTGATGCTTGGGCTACAGTTTCCAGGGATATTAAAATAGTAATAAGAAATGGTACAACTTATACAAGCTATTTTGAAAAGATTCAGAATATCGGTACTTCAAAGCAAACCTATACTTGTGAATTTGTTATGAACAGCCCCACGGATCCGGCAGCCCAGTTATCGTTTCAAATGGGGAAGGTGGGTACTGCTGTTACCCAGTACCATGAAGTGGAATTGGATAATGTAACTATGGAAATTATCACTGGGGCAGTTAGCCCTACACCTACAATTACACCTGCAGCTTCTCCTTCTTCTGCAGCTTCCCCTACATCAAGTGCTGTACAGGCTAATATCACACTTTCTAAGAGTGCTGCTGCAGGTGATGTGGAGCTGGCGTCAACAAGTGATTTGAAGTCTTTACAGAATGGCAGCATGTCAGTTAAAGGCACAATAGAGGCTCAAAAGGAAATAGTGCTGGTCATGGATAACTCGGGCAGCTTTAATTCTTATATAGCCGATGTTCCATCACCCTTTGATTTTGGGATTTTTGCAAATAATGGCCTGTCAATCCAGGGTAATGAAGCTACGATTAACGGGAGTACCTATGCCAGGAGTTTTTCGAGCACAGGCAGTAGACTTACCATTTCCGAAAAATGCTCTGCTTCTTCATTTTATATAATAACACCGACGATTAGTGTAGGAAGGTTTGAGAATGTTACTACTCCTATAGAAATGCCATATTTTCATTCTACACTGATTAATGAAGCATATGCAAACTCAAAAATTTATGATTCCAACAGCTTTCCACCTAATGTGGATGTTCCAATGCCGGGCCAGACTAATATAAATATCAGGTATGATCCGTCAAAGAGCCAGTTTGTGATAACAGGAAGCGGTACATTCCAAATAAATTCATCAATGTACTTTAAAGGAAACCTGCTTATATCACTTCCAAAGACTAATAATACCGGAGATTCTTTCCTGGTAGCTGACGGAGACATTATACTGCAGGGAAGCTCACTATCCCCTAGTGGCTCTAATGATAAGGTATATGTATATTCAATAGGCGGAAATATAGAGTTCCAGACATCAAGTTCAAGAATAAACGGAATAGCCTATGCACCGGGCAGCCCGTTAAGGCCAGGGACAACAGGAAATGTTATATTCTTAGGAGACGGCAATACCTTTAACGGAAGCCTTGCGGCGCAGAATTTCAGTTTTACGGCAGGAACGCTTACAGTCAATGCACCCACTGGCAGCATGGATGCTGTTGAGTCAAGATATATCAGTACTACAAGCCACTTAAATTCTATAAAGTCTGCTGCAAAGGATTTTGTAGGCAAGTTTGCCGGTACAAAAACAAAGATAGGGGTTATACAGTACTCTGACACTGCAAATGTAAACGACTTTATACTTTATGATCTTTCAGTTAGTTCAAATGTGGAAACATTAAAAGGCAGGATAGATGGTATAACAGCCGGAACCAACGGTTACAGCAATATGGGAGATGCTCTAAGAAGAGCCAATTATCTTTTGAATGATTCAAGTCAAACAGGTCAGTATTCATCAAAGTACATGGTTGTATTGACAGGTTCATCACCAAACAAGTGGACCAGCATAAATGCAGCAAAGACAGCGCCCAAAACTAATGACGGTAATGCAAATCCCGACCATCTTGGCGGCGATGGAACAATAGACAGTGACGGCAGTTCTCTTAACTATGCAATAACTATCGGTAATATTATAAAGCAGGGAACTATTGAACCCATATTTATAGACTATTCGCCCACCGATATTGAGGCTAAGCTTGAGCAAATTGCAGAGTCAAGTGGAGCGGATTTGGTAGCTTCCACAGGAAAGCATTTTTACAAGGCTGATTCAATCAATGAACTTAAGGGTATTTATGACAGTGTCTATTTGGAGATAATTTACCACATAAAACTAAACGGTATACAATATGAAGAGTTGCTTCCAGAGGGAGTTAAGGTTGTTGAGGTACCCGATGGAATGAGTGTACTGACGGAAGTAGTAGACGGAAAGACCAGATACAAGGTGACAGGCACTATAAACAATGTACCCCTTACCTTTAATGGTATCCACTACGTACTAAGCCCCTACAGCTTTGATATAAAGGTAAGGTATATGAAGCCAGGTGCAATAACATTCAATGGTTCGGATGCCAAGATGACATACACAATCAACTATACCGACAGCGGTGGAGTGAAGCGTACCCATGCTTTAGTCAGACAGTTTGACGACATGACCGTTAATGTGAAAGTTTCTATTGATGTATCATAAACTAATGGTTTATCAAGGTGGTTAATGCCTATTCTTAGGTGTTAGCCACTTTTTTATGTTTATTAAACTATATTGACTTATTGGTTTACTTTTGATATCTTTTTTTTATTAATTATGTCAACGGAAAAATTAACATAAACTTATTCTTCCATTTACATCAGGTTAAAGATAATAAACTAAGATAAAAGCATCCAAATCATAAAATTTTTAAGGGGGTTCTACAGAATGAGAAAAATCAGTATTAAGAAATCAATTGTATGCCTGGCTTTATCAGGTGTATTGGCAGCGACTTTTATATCCGGTACTGTAGTAGCAAAAGAACCTAAGTTATCAAAAAAGCCCGGTGTTAAAAACGTAATTGTCATGATAAGCGACGGCTGTGGTTATAATCAAATAGAGGCTGCAAACTATTATCAATATGGAAAATCGGGTATGCAGGTTTATGAGCAGTTCCCAGTAAGATATGCAATGAGTACATATTCGGAAGGCTCATATGACCCTTCACTGGCATGGGGAAGCTTTGACTATGTTAAAAACGGTGCTACAGACTCTGCTGCCGCTGCCACTGCAATGTCAACAGGAGTTAAAACATATGATGCAGCTATCGGATTGGATTTTGACGGTAATCCCGTAAAGCATATTGCTGAAGTGGCTGAAGAGCTTGGAAAATCAACGGGTGTAGTAACAAGTGTACAAATAAGCCATGCTACTCCTGCAGGTTTTGTTGCCCATAACAGAAACAGAAACAATTACGAAGAAATCGCTAAGGAAATGATTCTCTCTACTAAGACAGATGTTATAATGGGTGCGGGTAATCCATGGTTTGATAATAATGGTGTAAGAAAGGTTTATCCAAATTCTTACAAGTATGTTGGAGGACAGACTACATGGGAAGGGCTTGTCAATGGAACTTTGAAAACTGCTGATGCTGATGGTGACGGAGTATCGGACCCATGGACCCTGATCCAGTCAAGGAGCGGGTTCCAAAAGCTTATGTCAGGTGAGACTCCTAAACGCGTTATTGGTGTTGCTGAAGTATACACAACCCTTCAGCAGGCAAGAGGCGGAGATGACAAAGCCGACCCTTATGCGGTCCCATTGAATCAAAATGTTCCTACGTTGGCTGAAATGGCAAAGGGTGCTATAAATGTACTTGATAATGACAAGGATGGATTCTTCCTTATGATTGAAGGCGGAGCAGTTGACTGGGCAGGTCATGCAAATCAGTCCGGACGCGTAATAGAAGAGGAAATTGAGTTTAACAAAGCTGTAGAAGCTGTCGTCCAGTGGGTTGAAAAGTACAGTAACTGGGGCGAGACACTCCTTATTGTAACCGGTGATCATGAAACAGGATATCTCACCGGACCTGGATCAAACCCAGCATGGCAGCCTATAGTTAATAATGGAGAAGGCAATCTTCCGGGAATGCTGTGGAACAGCGGAAGCCATACCAACAGCCTGGTTCCTTTGTTTGCCAAGGGTGCTGCAGCAAGATTCATAAGGGGTTATGCCGATGAAAGAGATCCTGTCCGCGGCTTATATATAGATAATACCGAGTTGGCCAAGGTTCTGTTTGGTGTTATTGAATAGAAGACAGAAGCTGATACCATATTAATAGACTAGAGAATAATACTAAGGCAAGTAATACCGGGTTTTTGAAGCTATCCTCCTCAAATATCAAAAACCCGGTTTTTTTATGTTGAAAGCACAAAAGTATCTACATAAAGCATTGTGCGTTCAACAGGTCAGGGAATATGATTTTGTGAGAATCTGATTTGATAATGTAAAATGTTTTTCGCGAAACATGTAGCAAGTAAATCAATAAAATCTTTCTGCTTAATATAATATAGTGTGTTAATCGGCCATATCCGGCATATATATATAAAATTCAATATTTACAACTTGTTTAATTAATCATATAATGTATTTGTTATATATTTAACAAACGTTTATTAAATCACATGTTTAGGGGTGTTAAATATGCCAAAAGTATTGAGAGCTGACGGTATGAACAAATGTATTGGCTGCTTTACATGCATGCTTACCTGTTCTGGGGTAAACCGTCAAAATCACTCTCTGTCAAAAAGTGCAATAAAGGTCAGAACCAGTGGCGGCCTCCAAGGAAAGTTTGTAGCTGTATTTTGTCTTGCTTGCAAAGATGAAAGAGCATGTGCCGAAGCTTGCCCTTCAGGTGCATTGGAGAAGAGGCTGGGCGGAGGAGTAATATTAAAGTCTGAGAAATGTATAGGATGCAGAAAGTGCGAGGTAGCTTGTATAGTTAATGCCGTGCACTTTGATGAAGATGAGAAAAAACCTATAATATGCAAGCATTGTGGGGTATGTGCCAGATTCTGTCCTCATGAGTGTCTTAGAATGGAGGATGTAAGCAATGATTTATGAAAAGTACATAAAAGTCCTTTATATTGACCTTACTGAAAGCAAGATACGCATAGAACAGAGAAAGGATTTGGTTGAATACCTGGGTGGTGTAGGCGTTGCATCAAAGTTATTGGAGGAAAACCTCAAACCGGAGTATGGACCTTTTGATGAGCAGCAGCCCATAGTATTTGCAATTGGTGCCGCGTCTTCAATTTTTCCCGTTATTACAAAGACGGTTGCCATGTTTCGTTCGCCGCTAACCGGTGAACTGGGAGAAAGCTATGCCGGAGGAAGAATGGCTCTGACACTGTTTCTAGCCGGATATGATGCCGTTGTTATAACAGGTAAGGCAAAAAAACCTTCGTATATATCCATTACAAGGAATAGTGTTGAGTTCAAGGATGCAAGGGCAATGTGGGGCATGTCCTCCGATGAAATAGGCAGAGCAGTAAGAGAAAGGGAGCCTGGTGAAGGTAAGAGAAGTATTATAAGAATAGGCCCAGCAGGTGAGAATCTGGTGAATTATGCGAGTGTGTGTGTTGATACATACAGACACTTTGGAAGACTGGGACTTGGAGCAGTTTTCGGGAGTAAAAATCTCAAGGCCATATCCATAGTTGGAGACAGGAATCTGCCTGTTAAAAACTTTAAGGAGTATTTCAAGGTTTACCAGGAAATCTACAAAAGGGTAACCGATACGGAAATCATGTCAAAGTACCATGATGTAGGTACACCAATCAATATAGCTCCGTTGAATGCTCTGGGAGCTTTACCTACAAAGAACCTTAGACAAAACGTGTTTGAACATGGAGACAGTATTTCAGGTGAGACCTTTGCAGAGAAAAATCTTGTAAGAAAGATGGCATGCACAGGCTGTCCTGTTGGATGTATTCACATTGGACAATTCCGGCGTGAGTTTGATAAAGGACATGAGTATGAAGCTGTAAGTGTGGGCTATGATTATGAGCTCATATTCTCACTGGGAAGTTTCCTTGGTATCAAGACTACCGAAGAGGTATTAGAGCTTATAGAGGTTGTTGAGCATCTGGGAATGGATGCAATGTCTGTAGGTGTAGTACTGGGGTGGGCTACTGAAGCATTCATCAAAAAGCTTGTTACAGAGGAGCAGACATTGGTACCGTTGGCTTTCGGCAACACAGCAAGCTACTTGAAAGCCCTTGAGTATATTGCCTATAAGAAGAATGATTTTTATAAAGCTCTGTCTGAAGGTGCTGATAAGGCGTCTGACATATACGGCGGTAAAGAGTTTGCAATGACCTTTGCAAAAAATGAGATGCCTGGCTATCATACCGGGTATGGTGCAATAGTAGGAGCTGTAGTAGGAGCAAGGCATTCACACCTTTGTAACGGCGGGTACTCGGTAGACCAGTCAATGAAGGAATTTGACAAGGATAAGCTGGTAGAAGCATTGTTTGCTGAAGAAAAGGAAAGATGTATGCTAAACTCTCTTGTCATATGTCTTTTTGCAAGAAAAGTATATGATAGGGAAACAATAGTGGCAGCACTTAATTCCATAGGATATAATTACTCTAATGAGGATTTGACTGCCATAGGTGAAAGAATTTACAAAACCAAGCTTAGGATTAAGAAGTCATTAGGCTTTAATCAGACTAGTGTTAAGCTGCCAAAGAGACTCTTTGAGACACCTAGTATGCATGGTCTGCTGGACGAAAAAACTACCTATGAGCTTATTGACATGTATAATAAAAAAGTTGAGGAGCTAATGGCTGAAAAAGAAGCTTAACGGTGGTTTATATAGTATGAGAGTAATTATCGAGGTTACAGGATGGTATAAAAGATTTACAGGGGGAAATGGGTCAATAGAGCTTGTGGTTAAAGAAGGAACAAGGGCTGTTGATGCTGTAATTATGACAGGTATCCCCAGAGAAGAGATAGGGTTTATTACATTGGAAAATGATAATATAAAGGGTCAGACACGTCTTGTAAATGAAGATATTATTCTATCGGAAGGAGATAGACTTAGGGTCTATCCTCTTCTGATAGGGGGATAAAATAACAAGTTGAGAAAAGCCCAAAATTGATGGCATAAGGTGTGTTTACTAAGGTTGGCCGCACTCTCCTGTTTGGCCTTTTAAAATCATCAGTCCGTGAGAAAGTACCGGGAGTATTACCTGGAGACATTCTCTTACACCTTTGGGGCTGCCTGGGAGATTGACAATCAGGGTTTTATTCCTTATTCCGGCTACTGCTCTTGACAGCATGGCCATGGGAGTGATTTCGAGGCTTCTAAGGCGCATAGCTTCCGGTATACCTGGTACCTGCCGGTGGATAACATCCAGTGTCGCTTCAGGAGTTATATCCCTTGGAGAAAAGCCTGTACCTCCAGTAGTGAGTATCAGGTCTATACCAAGCTTATCGCTCATTGAACGCAAGGCTTCGGAGATTATCTGTCTCTCATCCGGAACTACTATATACTTGACTATTTCAAAGTCTAGAGGTTTGATAAGATCCATGATTACTTTACCGCTTTCGTCGATTCTTTCACCGGCATAGCCTTTATCACTTGCTGTTAGAATACCTGCTTTAAACACGTTTGTACCATCCTTTACAAGAATATGATACTGGTATTTTAACATATAGTTTTTTAAAACTAAACAGATTATTTTCTTCCGAGCCTAAAAGTCTAAGGTGAAAGCTATGATTTTTTGGCCGATAGGGTAAGAGCCGGAAACGGACTTGCCTTCCAATTTTGAAAAGGGAGATGCTTTAATGAAAAAAAGAATGTTTATAAGCTTTTTGCGTAAAAAATGCTGCTTAATAATAGTCCTTTCAATTGTAACCCTTACACTTCTTTCTTCCTGCAGCCTGCCAACGGGTGGTTCACTGACCCTGGCTACGACTACAAGTGTCAATGACAGCGGTCTTCTTGAATATTTAAAACCGGAGTTTGAAAAGGATACAGGTATTTCACTCAAAATTGTTGCCCAGGGCACCGGACAGGCTATAAAAACCGGGGAAAACGGTGATGCGGATGTTCTTCTTATACATTCAAAGAAAGCTGAAGAACAGTTTGTGTCTGAAGGCCATGGTGTAAAGCGTATTGAATTAATGTATAATTACTTTGTTATGATAGGTCCAAAGGAAGATCCTGCGGGTCTTACAAAGTTAGATGAGAAGAACGCAGCTGCTGCCCTTAAGATGATTGCAGACGCAAAGTTGCCTTTTGTTTCCAGGGGTGACGACTCGGGGACTCATAAAAAGGAAATGAGTCTATGGAAGGAAGCCGGTATTGAACCGTCAGGGAATTGGTATATATCTGCTGGAAAGGGTATGGGGGCTGTATTGTCCATGGCAAGTGAAAAGCAGGCGTATACACTTACCGATAAGGCCACATACTTATCCATGAAGGACAAGCTTAACCTTGAGATTGTTCTTGAAAACGCCAGGGACTTACTGAACCAGTATACAATAATTGCTGTAAACCCTGATAAGCATAAAGGTATTAATAATAAGGGTGCGCAGAAATTTATTGAATGGATGATGTCAGACAAAGCCCTTAAGATGATAAATGACTTTGGAAAGGATAAATACGGAGAAGGCCTGTTTACAGTAAATAACAGTAAGTAATAACTAAGGGGTTGGAAAGTTGAGCGATATATTAAAAGGTCTTATTGAGGCCTGGGAGCTGATTATATCCTTTGACAGGCAGATTTATGGTATAATAGCCCTTACACTTGCAGTTACCTTGTTAAGTTCAGCGGTATCGGCCATATTGGCCGTTCCGCTTGGTATTTTGATTGGAAGTAAGAATTTTAGAGGAAAGAGACTTTTAGTGAGGGTTATAAGCACGCTGATGGGACTTCCACCGGTAGTAGCGGGGCTAATAGTATATCTGTTTTTGTCACGTAAGGGGCCTTTTGGAAGCCTGCAGCTTCTTTTTACACCGGCAGCAATGGTTATTGCCCAGGTTGTAATAGTAACGCCCATTATTACAGGGCTTATAATTGGCGCAGTGAAGCTTAAATCCAGGGAAGTTGAGGAAACCTGCAAAGGAATAGGGATAGGAAAATTTAAGACTTCGGTTATGCTGCTTTATGAATGCAGGTATCCGGTTATTTCAGCACTTCTTGCAGGTTATGGAAGGGCAATATCGGAAGTCGGTGCTGTCATGCTTGTAGGCGGTAACATTCAATACCATACAAGGGTTATGACCACTTCCATAGTGCTTGAAACGGGAAAAGGCAATTATGATATAGCACTTGCATTGGGAATTATACTGCTATTGATATCATTTGTAATAAATTGGATAATTCAGCGTTTCCAGGAGGAAGCATGAGGATAAGGTTAAGGAATTTAAAGAAAGCTTTTAATGATAAAACTGTATTGGACATAGATAGCCTTGAACTTGAGACGGGAAAGATATATGCTGTTCTTGGACCCAATGGTTCGGGAAAGACCACCATGTTAAGGGTGCTGGCAAACCTGGAAAGGGCTGACGAGGGAGAGGTTTCTTATGGAGATAAGCCTGTATTCCCAAAAGATACAGTAGCTTATCTTGCACAAAGGCCTTATCTTTTTGATATATCGGTTTATAAAAATGTGGTATTGGGCATTAAAAATAAAGAAAATATCCGAAGTGAAGCCGTTAATGCATTAAAGCAGGTTGGTATGGAGAGCTTTGTAGACCGCAGAGCCCGGTCACTTTCGGGAGGTGAGGCCCAGAAGGCAGCATTGGCAAGGACATTGGTACTTGGAAGGAGTCTTGTTTTTCTGGATGAGCCCACATCCGCTGTTGACATTTCCAGCATCAGAATGGTTGAAGAATATATTAGATATGTTAATAACAGTGATAAATCTACAATTGTATTTACTACCCATAATCCTTCCCAGGCCTTAAGGCTTGCTCACGAGATAATAGTGCTCTGGAACGGAAGGATAGTTGAAAAGGGTATACCTATACAAATACTTGAGTCTCCAAAGACTGAAGAAATAAAAGAATTCCTGAAAAATTGGAGGATTTGAACTACAGTGTTTGATGTAAAAAGCGTTGACGAAGTTATTAAGATTATAAAAGAAAGCTTTTCAGATATTGTTCTTAAGACTGAGGTGGTAGACATAAAAGAAGCTGTCGGCAGGGTTACAGTAGAAGATGTGATATCTGGTGAAGAAATTCCGGTATTTAACCGTTCCTCGGTTGACGGATATGCTGTCATTTCATCCGATACTTTTGGTGCAAGTGACTCGACCCCAGCCCAGCTAAGATTAGTTGGCGAAGTAAAGATGGGAGAAAAGCCTGAAATGAATCTTCAAAGGGGAAAGGCTGTTTATGTGCCTACGGGCGGCCAGCTTCCCAAGAACGCTGACGCAGTAGTGATGATAGAATACGCGGAGAACTATGATGACGGGTTCATATATATAAATAAGGCTGCGGCACCCGGAAGCAGTGTAGTATTTAAGGGAGACGATATTAAGGAGGGAAGCATTGTAATCAGGCAAAATCATGTGCTAAGGCCCCAGGATATCGGAATGCTTGCGGCTTTAGGCTTTCAAAATATTAAGGTAAAAAATAAAGTAAGAATCGGAATAATATCCACCGGTGATGAGGTGGTTGGTATAGATGCTGTACCTAAAGGAGCTAAAGTAAGGGATATTAATTCATATGCGCTTTATTCGGCTGTTTTAAATGATGGAGGAATTCCCAAGCTTTATGGTATCGTGGAAGACAATTTTGACAAAATTAAGGAGATGGTAGAAAAGGCGCTTTTGGAGAGTGATATTGTTCTAATATCAGGAGGTAGTTCCGTAGGAACAAGGGATGAAACCTTTAAGGTCATTAATTCTCTTGGGCTTCCAGGGATTTTGGTTCACGGAATTGCTGTAAAGCCAGGTAAACCTACCATTTTGGGAAAGATTTATGATAAAGCGGTGTTTGGGCTTCCAGGACATCCTGCATCAGCTTTTGTTATATATAAGATATTTGTATCCTACCTGATGGATATAATTAACGGCATCGGTCCTAAACTAAAAAAAACCGTAAGGGCCAAGCTTTCGTGCAACTATCCTTCAAATAACGGGAGAGAAGAGTTTATTCCTGTTAAACTTGAGGAAGCAGACGGGAAAACCCTTGCTGTTCCTGTGTTCGGAAAGTCGGGTTTGATAAGCATTCTAACATCTGCAGATGGGTATGTGCATAAGAGAAGAGGCTATGAAGGAATACCATCAGGCCAAGAGATAGAGGTTATACTGTTTTAAGCTAAAGAGACCCAACTGGTATGAGGTGAAATTATGAGCTTTACTTACCTGAATAATACTGAACTCTATGAGGCACTTGAAATCTATATAAAACATGTAAGAAATACAGGATTCACGATTGGGGTTGAGGAAGTACCTGTTCAGGATTCATTTGGACGCATAACTTGGGAGGCTGTTTACGCCAGGATTTCCTCACCGCACTATAATGCCTGTGCAATGGATGGAATAGCTGTTTGTGCTGCCAAAACCTTTGGAGCAACAGATACGACCCCTGTAGTTCTTAAGGAAGGTATTGATTTTGCAAGGGTGGATACCGGGGACCCGCTGCCCTGTGATAAATATGATGCTGTAATAATGATAGAGGACGTTATTGAACTTGAAGACGGGAATGTAAAAATCATTGCTGCTGCAGCTCCCTGGCAGCATATAAGGCAGATTGGAGAGGATATATGTGCCAATGAAATGATTATACCCTCCAACACAAGAATAGAGCCTGCCGCTATTGGAGCAATGCTGGCAGGAGGGGTGCTTAAGGTAAAGGTATTAAAAAAGCCTGTTGTAGGAATTATTCCTACAGGTGATGAGATAGTAAGTCCAAAAGACAACCCAAAGGAAGGTGAAATAATCGAGTTTAACTCGTCTATATTTTCACCTATGCTGTCTTCCTGGGGAGCAATCACAAAGGTCTACAGAATAGTACCTGATAAATATGAGCTTATATCTGATGCTTTAGTTAAGGCTTGTGAGGAATGTGACCTTGTGCTCCTTAATGCAGGTTCATCAGCAGGAAGGGAAGACCTGTCCTCAAAGGTTATAGCTGATGCAGGAAGGAAGGTACTGCACGGGATTGCCATAAAGCCGGGCAAGCCCACTATACTGGGGATAGTTAATGACAGGCCTGTTATAGGTGTTCCGGGATATCCGGTGTCAGGCATTATAGTCCTTGAGAGTATTGTGAAGAGTGTGCTGGAATGCATACAGGGCATAGACTTTCCGGGTAGACCCAAGATAAAGGCAGTTCTCTCCAGAAAGGTTATGTCAACGTTAAAATACAGGGAATTTGTTCGCGTGAAGCTTGGAGATGTTGGTGGTAAGCTTGTAGCCACACCTTTAAACCGGGGGGCGGGAGTGGTCACTTCATTTGTGAAGGCTGACGGTATTATGGAGATTCCCATGAACATAGAAGGGTTTGATGCAGGCAGGGAAGTGGAAATAAATCTTTTAAAGGATGAGAGAGAAATCAGGAATACCCTGGTTGTAACAGGCAGCCACGATCCTTTACTTGATATAGTTTCCGATATTATGAAAAGAAGATACCCTGGAGAATATGTATCTTCTTCCCATGTAGGCAGCATGGGAGGAATAATGGCAATAAAAAGAGGAGAAGCCCATGCAGCAGGTATACATCTTTTGGATGAAGACACAGGGCTGTATAACAAAAGCTACATAAAGAGATACCTTCCGAATGAAGCAGTACTTACAATAAAATGTGTAAAAAGAGTGCAGGGTCTTATGGTTGCAAAGGGTAATCCCTATAACCTGGAAGACATTGGTGATATAGTAAAAAGCGGTTTAAGATATGTAAACAGGCAGAAAGGGTCAGGTACAAGGATACTGCTTGATTACCTTTTAAGCCGTAATGGAATTGACTCAAAAGGTATATACGGCTATGACAGGGAGGAGTTTACTCATATGGCAGTTGCAGTTTTGGTAGCATCGGGCAGTGCTGACGCCGGACTGGGCATATACTCTGCTGCCAGGGCCTATGACCTTGAATTTATTCCTGTTTGTGAGGAAGTATATGACTTTATAGTACCCCAGAGATTTATAGAACTAAAAGCATTAAAGAACTTTATTCATATTCTTAGGTCAAAAGAATTTAAAGATATGCTGACCGGTTTAGGCGGTTATATAATGGATGAAGCAGGCAGGGTTTTTACTGACGATGGTTTTGAGTATGATGTCTGAACTTCGAAATCTTAATATGTGAGGTTGGTAAGATGAAGGACCGGTTCCAAAGACAGATAGAATATTTGAGAGTTTCTGTAACACAAAACTGCAATTTAAAGTGTGTATACTGCAAACCCGATAATGATATGGCAGAACTTGATAGAAAAATGGCAGGCATATGCTCAAAGACATCCGGCGATAATGATTGTACCCCCCTGACTTCAGAGGAGTTTGAAAAAGTCATAAGGATCATGGTGGATCTTGGTATAACAAGAGTCAGGATAACCGGTGGAGAGCCTTTGACTAGAGGTGATATATGCGATATTGTAGAGCGTATTTCGGCAATACCGGGCCTTGATGATTTATCCATGACTACCAATGGTATAAGCCTCAACAGGTTTGCAAAAAGTCTTAAGCAATCCGGATTAAGGAGACTAAATATAAGCCTGGATTCTCTTCAAAGGGAGAGGTTTAGGTACATAACAGGGGGAGGAAACCTTGACAGCGTACTTAAAGGTATTGAAAAAGCACTTGATGCGGGTTTAAGTCCAATAAAGATAAACACTGTACTTGTTAAAGGCTTAAACGATAACGAGATAGATGACTTTATGTCACTTGCCAAGGATAAGCCTTTAGAGGTAAGGTTTATAGAACTTATGCCAATTGGTTGCTTTGGAGAGAAAAATGCTGATAAAATTGTCTATAATTCGGGAATTATTGGTTCTCACCCGGAGCTTATGCCCGTTGAAAGGGTTTACTCGAACCATCCTGCAGAGTATTACAGTATAGAAGGGTATAAAGGAAAAATAGGTTTTATAAGTCCCATGAGCCACAAGTTTTGTCATTTCTGCAATAGGGTAAGGCTTACATGTGACGGCAAAATTAAGCCGTGCCTTGGTGACAATGGAGAGGTCAGTATTGTTGATATATTAAGAAGTAACCCTGATAGCTTGAGAGATGCCATAGCAAAGGCAATCTATGATAAACCGGAAGGACATAGTTTTGGCCGGGTGTTTAATTCGGTAAGGAACATGAGTATGATAGGAGGATAATATGGAGCTTACGCATATAGATGAGAAAGGCAATGCAAGAATGGTGGATGTTTCGGGAAAAGCTGTTACTGTAAGGGAAGCCTGTGCAGTAGGGAGTGTATTTATGAATCCTCTAACCCTGGAGATGATTGCTGATGCAAAAATGCCTAAAGGTGACGTGCTTTCAACCGCAAGAATAGCTGGAATTATGGCTGCAAAGAGAACACAGGATATAATTCCTATGTGCCATAATGTGCCCCTGGACTCTGTAAAAGTCGAACTTAAGTGTAATCATGATAAGAGCTGTATAAAAATTACTGCAGCTGTAAGATGCACGTGGAAAACAGGAGTTGAGATGGAAGCTCTGACAGCGGTTTCAGCTGCTGCCCTAACCGTCTATGATATGTGTAAGGCAGTAGATAAGGAAATGGTAATAGGAGACATAATGCTTATCAAGAAGAGCGGTGGAAAATCAGATTATGTAAAGGAGATGGTGTGATTATGGCAAGGGTAGCTGCGATTAATATAAGTGAGAAAAAAGGAGTTCCAAAGCAGACAATTGAGTCGGGAGAATTTATTGAAGACTTTGGGCTAAAAGGTGACGCCCACGCCGGGAAATGGCATAGACAGGTCAGTTTTCTTGGTGTAGAAAGTATTGAGCATATGGAACAACTTGGTATTAAAGGCCTGTGCACAGGAAAGTTTGCAGAGAATATTACAACTCATGGGATTGAGCTGTATTCCCTTAAGGTAGGCACCAGGCTTGGTATAGGCGAGGTTTTGTTTGAAGTAACCCAGATAGGAAAAGAGTGCCACCAGAAATGTGCAATATACCATCAGGTTGGTGACTGTGTAATGCCTAAGGAAGGTATATTTGCCAGAGTTATTAAGGGAGGTATTGTAAGGGCCGGCGATGAGATTAATGTTTTAGATTCATAGGGAAGAAGATATATAATACTCCACTTAGTTAAATTAAGTTCACATTTAGATTATTGGAAATAATATTGATAAAAATTTCTATTAGAGGTATAATTATCTTAAGAGGTTAATTTAGAGTTACCTGGTCAGAATTGTTAGTTGTTTAGATTACTTCCGAATGTGTTTTACGGCATCTTAAATGATGTTTTCTTTATATTTAGTGATTTGGATTATTATTAAGTCCCACTTATTATTTCTTGATAGAACAAAAATTTATAAAGAACCATAGAACCTGATTGTGAATATAAAATTAGAACTAAAGCAACAGGTTTTACATTAGATATTAGATTTTGTAAAGGAGGTGTCGTATATAAATTAAATAACTCGGGGGGGGGGTTCGGTATGAAAAGAGTATTATTCATGTCTTCGGTTTTGCTGTGCATTTTTGCCTTACTGCACATTACTGCAGGAACAAGTTGGGCTCACTATAATTCCAGCAAGTTTTCTTTAGAAACGCCAGGCATCACTATTGCCTCTAGTTCTAGTTCTTCAGATCTAATAGAAAGTGATCAAATAACAGTTATCCTAAATGGCAAAAAGTTAATATTTGATGAAAATCCTTATATTAAGAATGGCAGAACGCTAGTTCCCTTTAGAAAGATTTTAGAAGAGCTTGATGCCCAGGTGGAGTGGAACCCGGTGGACAAGTCTGTCTATGCTAAAAACAGAGTAACATCAGTTTATTTAAAAATAGGTGAGAGCCATGCGTATGTTAACGGCTATAAGGTGGAACTTGATGCTCCTGCTGAGATAAAAAACGGCAGGACTTTTTTGCCTCTAAGGTTTATCAGCGAAAACATGGGGGCTTATGTGGTATGGGATGGTGTAGATAGAATAGTAACCATTCAATATAACAACTCCAGTTATAATTTAGGTGAATTGGTTTCTTATGAAGATTTAAAGATAGTAATTGATGAAGTTGATAAAAATGTTGGAGGAGGCAGGTGGAAAATAAGTGGGAGAGGCAGTTTTGCCGGAAAGAAGGTAATAATAAACATAGTTGATGACAATGGGAATGATGCACCGGCGATTATTACCAGGAAAGGCGCAGGGCAGGAGCTTGAGAATTTTGAAGCTGATGTGTACTTGCCGGCAATAGACTTTACAGGAAAATATATAATTATAAGCGTTATTAGAGAAGATAAAAAGCTAGTGAGAATCGCTCAATACCTGATCTGATTTATTAGGTGCAAAGGGATGGTGAATTGTATGGGAAAGAGGATTATGTCTTTTATGCTAGTTACAGCTTTGATTTTTCTCGTCAGTACGAAAACCAATGTGTATGCAGCCGACAGTATAAGTGTAGTAAGGGTTACCGGTACTAGTGCAGAGCTGGCAGAGAGAAAGGATATTACTTACAGGCAGGAAGGCTCTTTTGATATCGGACAACTTGCACCCCGGGAGAAGGAAATTGTAATATTAATGGATTCTTCAGCCAGCATGAATACAGTAATTGAGGAGACTGAAAGTGTATTTGATTATGCTCTTTTTTCCGGTGATGAAGCCAACGATATGGTGCTCCATGGCGCTTCCTTAAACATTGATGGAAATGTTCACTCCAATAGAGGTGTGATACAAAGGGCTAAAAGCATTGATCTAAATGGTAGTGTTAAAGCTGTTACACAGGTTACATTACAGGCTAGAGCATGCCAGTTTGGAAGTAATACTACGGTTATAAACAATGCAAGTCCTATTGAGATGCCAAACTTATCAATAAAGTTTATGCAGGAAGCATATATGGCAAATCAGCTTTTTACTGATGCAACTGTAAATGAAGTACTAAACCCTGACGGATCATTTAAGGACCCCTTGCAGGATATGGTTAACTGTTACCACCACAGCAGTACCAGCTGGAATATTAACGGAACAAAACTAAAACTAAACGGGTCTGCAATGTATTTTGAAGGAGATGTTGTTGTATCTGTAAATAGCATGGAGGGAAGCGGGATTATTGTAGCAACCGGAAATATTATGATTAATGGGGACACACTTAGTAGCGATTCACTTAATCCCATTGGTTTTTATTCTGTAGGCGGGAACATTATGTTTAATAATCGAACAGTTAACATACATGGATTGGTATATGCTCCAAATGGTAATATATCTTTTAATTCAGATACCCAGACAGTTAATGGGAGCGTTGTAGGTAAGTCGCTAACTTCGGGAAATAATACAGTAACCTATAACCATGTCAAGACTTCTATCCACGAAAGGGCCTACAGCTATGAATATCATCCATCAACCTTTGATATGGCTAAAAGTGCTGCAAAGGAGTTTATTGATAAATTTGCCGGCAAAAATGCCAAAATAAGTGTAGTTAGATTCTCAAGTGATGCAGATAGCAATGACTTTTTATTTTATGACATGTCTTTGCCCGGTCAGGTTATAGACATAAAAAGAACAATAGATACTTTCACTGCAAGCGGCTCGTGCAATCTGGGGGATGGTCTTAGAAGAGCATACCATATGCTAAAGAATTCTTCGCCTTATACAAATAAATACATTGTAGTTCTAACCTCTTTTGAACCTAATAGATGGACAAAAGATGATATTGATCCAACAGAATTTAAAACAAGTGACGGTGAGGCAGTAAACTTGGGTGGCAACGGGTTAAGTGACGTAGATGGAAGGGCAAAAGGATATGGTTATGTTATAGGTGACATGATATCAGAAAGCAGCATAGAACCATTTTTTATTGACTTTAAAACCGGTGGTGTTCTGGGAAATATTGAACAGACAGCAGTTTCTGCCGGAGCGGCGGAAGTAGATCCAACAGGAAAGCATTATTACGATGCAGAACCGGCTAATACTGCTGTTACCAGTAACATATTAAATAAAATATTTGATAAGATTAATAGTGGCGCTATATCTGATTATGAGCTTGAAGAAGTTGAGTTTGTAGAAACACTTCCTGAAGGAGTACAGGTATTAAGTGTTCCTGACGGTTTTACTTATGATATGAACCCTGCTACCGGGAGATTTACCGTGACCGGTAAAATAAAAGGCGCTAAAATCAGCAAGATAGACGGATATTATGCGCTGGATGTGCCTGATTTTAACATATCAGTCAGGTATACCAAGCCAGGGCAAATAGAATTCAAAGGAAGTGACGGCTCTATAACTTACACATTCAATTATGTAGACATTGACGGAAATCCTGTACCGCCTAGAACGGTTAATCTAAGTAATTTTGTAGTAAATGTAAAACTTACTATTGATATTGGTTGATAGTATCTAGTAAAATTTGCTGATATTTTAAACCAGCTTTGCATTATAGGTTCAGCTTATAAGGATAACCCGAATGTTGAATTGAAATAAAAGGAAGCTGGTGCATTGAATTTGAGCCTGGTTAAGAGGTTAAACTACACTTGGAGGTGTATTCGATGCGTTTAATTGCAAGACTACCGGATGAAAGACAAGTGGGTGCCCTTGTGGATTCTTTAAGAAATAGCGGGTTTGATCGAAAAGATATGATTGTAAGTGATATGGCAAAAGAACAGAAGTTTAACAGTGTTGAAGAAGCTACCGATGCAGGAGTATCTCTTATTAAGACCGAACGAGACGGGTTGGGAGAGTTGGAAACCTTTGCTGAAGGTATTAAAGGATTAAAAGGTGATGAAGGAATTATTGTTGCTGTAAAGACCCCAAAACATGATGCCCAGAGAGTAAGAGAGATAATGGAACAATCCGGTGCGGTAGAAATTATACAGGATTAGAGCTAAAAAGATACGTTGCCTTAAAAAATTTAGAGGATGTAAAACTACTTTAAAAGTAAGTGTTTACATCCTCTAAATTTACAGATGGCAGGGAAACTTATGAAATTCAGTATGATATCTATCCCAGAAGACTTAGTGAATTGGCTTTTTGCTGTGCACTTTGCTTCTGAGCATAGTATTGGTACTGATTAACAATTTGTTGAGTATTGAGCTGCATTATTTCAAGTCCGATATCAAGGTCTTCAATCCTGCTGTTTGCTGCTATTTGATTGTATTCCGCTATGCGGTTTGTATTAACAGCATGATCCAAACGATTAGACGTGGCCCCTAAATTAGCTCTGGCGTCAGATACTTTTTCCAGTGCACTGTCAATATCTGAAATATCAAAGCTTCCGGTGACATCAAAGCTGTCAATTCCTAATGCTGTAAGGCCTGTATTCTGTATTGACATTTTCATGCCTTTTCCCGAAGGGTCAATTGCTACATTTTTGTCGGAGAAAGTTCCATCGAGAACTTTAATAGTATTAAACTGTGTATTCCTAACGGTATCACTAATAGAAGCTTTAATTTCGTCAATTTCAGTCTGGAGCATAGCCTTATCTTCAGATGTCAATGTACCGTTACTTGCCTGTACGGCGAGTTCTCTCATTCTATGGAGGCTGTCATGTATGGATGAGAGTGAGCCTTCAGCAGTCTTAGCAAGGTTGTTCATATCCTGTGTATTGCTTGTGCCGCGATCAAGCCCGTTTATTTGTTCCTTTAGCTTTTGACTTATTGCCAAACCAGCTGCGTCATCTGCTGCACGATTGATACGCTGCATGGAAGAAAGCCGTTCATAGCTTTGTGTCATGCTGCCTTCAATCCTCATAGAATCACGCCCTTCTTTGTGTTAAGCATTTTTTATTTATATCGGCATTTTTATCAGAATACTTTATAGTAATTATATAAAATAACAATAAAGTGATTAAAAAAATAGCCATCAAAATATTGATGGCTATAAAAACTTTAAGTTTGTCTTGTTTTACCTGATTTTATACCTTTTTAGCCTGTTGTCAAGTTCCTGTACCAGTTTGTCAAGGTTTTGAGATGCAACTTTCATATTATCTATGTACTTTAGCTGATTTTCAGTAGTTGCCGTAACCTCTTCACTGGATGCGGCTGTTTGTTCTGATACGGATGATATATGATCAATTGCAGAAATAACTTCATTTTTATCATTCTGCATTTTTGTTACCGACTGATTGACATCATTTATTTTTTGTACAACTGAATTAATTGCATTGGCGATATCATTAAATGCACTATCTGTTTTATTAACAGCAGTACTTTGTTCCTGTGATACCTTTTTTAGTACCTCCATAGATTTGATTGCCATCTGTGACTCTTCCTGTATGCTTTGCATAAGGTTGTTTATCTCTTCAGTTGACTGTCTGCTCTGGTCGGCCAGTTTTCTTACTTCTTCGGCAACAACCGCAAAACCTCTGCCGGCTTCGCCTGCTCTGGCAGCCTCAATGGCTGCATTGAGGGCTAGAAGGTTTGTCTGCTCTGCTATTGTTTCGATTGATTCCACAAAGAGGCCTATGTCTTTAATTGTGTTTGTAAGCTTATCCACTACTGCAAATATCTTTTCGGAAGTATCATAATTTTCCTTTGATTTCTCACGAAGCACACTTACAGACTGAAGTCCTACACTATTTAAGCTGCTGATTTTACTGGTTTCTTCGGCTACCCCGTTATAGCTTTGGTATACAAAGCTTATTTGTTCTGACAGTTTGTCTACTACATGTACTCCTTGCTGTGCTTCTTCTGCCTGGTCAGCTGCTCCTTTGGCAATTTCATCTACTGTTTTTGAGATTTCCTTCATGGCTTTGGATGCATCTTCGGCAGCAGTATTAACCTGCTTAGTAGACTCAACAATATTTGAAGATAGATCGAAGAAGCTTTCAATAAGGCTTCGAATATCAGATAGCACAGAGTTCACAAAAGAAGTCATTTTACTAATGTGTCCATGATTTCCTACTTCAATTAGGCTGGAGAGATCGCCTTGATTTATTCTTTCCAAATCTTCGTTCAACTTATTGATAATTTTTTTGAAAGTCATGTCTGTAGCTACTTTGATTATCAGTGCTACAATTAGACATACTCCTGTAGTAGTAAATAAAGCCGGCAGTCTGCGGGTCATACTATAACTAAATATACCAAGTGCAATTGCAAGTATAATAACTATGAAATATGCAACTCGTATAGGATTTATTAGTTTTCTAATAGAGTTTATCATAAAAACTACCTCCTTAAGATATTATTAAATTATTTAAAGAAGCTAGGTGGAAGCTTATATTGGACAATGGTTTTATATAAAGTATGATCAAAAACAGGAAATTAGTCGTATTTAAATATTTTCTATATTAATAAGAAAAATCCTGCTTATACTCTACTAATGTTAGAAATTTTTTTGTTAGCATAATAAGTGTTGATGCATACTAGATATAGTGATAGAATAAATACCATTATAAGGAAAGTGGCTGTACCAATTTGGTAAGCATCAGATTAAAAGCGGAGGAAAGCCATGGCCGATGTTAATAAAATTTTGGAGACAGAGGAAGCAAAGAGGCTTAGAGAGTCAAGGGGAAACACTTCCAACTGGAGGCTCTGGGGGCCATATTTGAGTGAAAGACAGTGGGGAACTGTGCGAGAGGATTACAGCCCTTACGGTAATGCGTGGGAATATTTTCCGCATGATCATGCCAGATCCCGGGCTTACCGATGGGGTGAGGATGGTATTGCTGGAATATGTGACAGCAGCCAATGTCTTTGCTTTGCAATAGGGCTGTGGAATGGAAATGATCCTATTATAAAGGAAAGGCTGTTTGGACTAACTGGAAACGAAGGTAATCATGGTGAAGATGTAAAGGAATACTATTTTTATTTAGCCAATACCCCCAGTCATTCATACATGAAGTATCTTTATAAATACCCCCAAGCTTCTTATCCGTTCAGCTTGTTGGTAAATGAGAACATAAGAAGGCGTGATTATCCCGGTCGTGGAGGAATGGAATTTGAGCTGCTTGATACAGGTGTATTTGATGATAACCGATATTTTGATGTCTATGTTGAATATGCAAAGAATTCTCCTGAAGACATTTTGATCAAGATAAGTGTAGTAAATAGAGGGCCTGATACAAGAACCGTTTATCTTTTACCTGCCTTGTGGTTTAGAAACACATGGTCATGGGGACATCCAGGAGAACAAAAGCCATTAATAAAACTGATAAGTTCCGACCTACGGTTAAGTGTCATTGAAGCTAATCATAATAAATTGGGGAAGAGATGGTTTTATTGTGAGAATCCCAATGAATTGTTGTTTACAGAAAACGAGACCAACATGAAAATATTAGACCAGCCCAATAAAAGTCCCTATGTAAAAGATGGCATAAATAACTATATTGCAGGGGGGATCAGGGATGCTGTCAACCCTAATAAAACCGGAACCAAAGCCTCTGCCAGCTATATACTTGAAATAAAGCCGTCAGATACAAAAACAATAAGACTAAGGTTAAGCGATGTGGAGAATATGTCTTCGCCTTTTGATGATAACTTTGAGACTTTATTTATAAAGCGTGAAAATGAAATGAATGAGTTTTATGACAGCATTTCTCCTTTAGATATGAGTGATGAACTTCGGAGCATACAAAGGCAGGCATTTTATGGAATGTTGTGGAGCAAGCAGTTTTATTATTATGTTGTAGAACAGTGGCTTCAGGGAGATCCGGCAGGTCCACCTCCACCACCTGAAAGAAAAAATGGTAGAAACAGGGAATGGATTCATCTTCACAGTGAGGATATCCTATCAATGCCTGATAAGTGGGAATATCCCTGGTTTGCTGCGTGGGATCTCGCATTTCATACCATACCTCTGGCTATGATAGACCCTGACTTTGCAAAGCAGCAGCTGTATTTGTTTACACGCGAATGGTATATGCATCCAAACGGACAGATTCCGGCATACGAATGGGCTTTTGGAGATGTAAACCCGCCGGTGGCTGCCTGGGCAGCATGGCGCGTCTACAAGATTGAAGGCAAATATTACGGACATAAGGATGTAGATTTTCTAAAAAGGATATTTACTAAACTTCTCTTATATTTTACATGGTGGGTAAACCGCAAGGATGCCTTTGGAAACAATGTCTTTGAAGGTGGTTTTCTTGGCCTTGACAATGTTTCCATGTTTGACAGGAGTAATCACGGGATACCCAACACTATAATAGAACAATCTGACGGTACTGCCTGGATGGGAATGTATTGCCTTAATATGCTCAAAATTGCATCCGAGCTATCAAGGTTTGACTCTATGTATAGGGAGTGGTGTGGTAAATTCCTTCAGCACTTCTTTTATATTGCAGATGCAATGAACCATATAGGAGGAGATGCGGTGAACCTCTGGGATGATAATGATAAATTCTACTACGATGTTTTACGTTTACCTGATAGGATGGTTTCCTTGAAGGTGCGTTCGATTGTAGGAATTATACCGCTTTTTGCAGTTGAGACTATTGATCTTGAATCGTTATTTGGCAATATGGAACCTGATTTTGCCGATACTTCAGATTTTCCCGATCTTAGGTCACAGCTGGACTGGTATATTAAGAATCGTCCTGACTTGGCCTATCATGAGAATATTTCAATAAGAGGAATAGGCAGTGAAAATGTAAAAGATCCAAAGGGAGTGTTATTGTCATTTGTTGATACTAATAAGTTAAGATATATTTTGGAGAAGATGCTTGATGAAAATGAGTTCTTAAGCCCGTATGGTGTAAGGTCTCTTTCAAAGTATCATGAGAACCATCCGGTCAGTATCAATGTCAAGGGCCAGGATTACAGCATCAGGTATGAACCGGCTGAATCCACAACAGGAATGTTCGGAGGAAACTCCAACTGGCGTGGTCCGGTATGGTTTCCTATAAACTATCTCATTATTGAGTCTTTGCAGAAATTTCACTATTATTTGGGTGATGATTTTAGAGTTGAGTGCCCAAAGGGTTCAGGAAAAATGATGACTCTTTGGGAAGTATCTCTTGAATTATCGAAAAGGCTTATAGACATATTCATAAAAGACCCTAACCTGAATGGAAACCGTCCTGTTTACGGAGGTACGCAAAAATTCCAAAAAGATCCTCATTGGAATCAGCTCATTTTATTCTATGAATACTTTCATGGTGATAATGGGGCGGGAATAGGTGCAAGTCACCAAACCGGTTGGACGGGGCTTATAGCTAAATTGATCCATCAGTATATGGAATATAATACCCGGTAACGGGATATATTCCTGTTACCGGGTATTATACTAATATGTCAGTTTGATAAACAAATACTAAAAGCTGCTTTCAATAGCATCGAAGGGTTAATCGTTTAAACAAAAGTAGTGCTTTATAGTGAGCTGTGAAGGCTTGTTAATAACGCTGTAGTCCCCGCTTTCTTTGGGTGGATTGTCTAACTCAACATTTACATCCCAATCCCATATGCAGTATCCGTAATGCCATTCCAGTTTATTACACTTCTCAAACATCAGTCTGAAAAACCTATCTTGCTCTTCAGAGTCTACGGGATATTTACCAACCACAGTCCAATCATTTGGAACAAGTGCTGCAGATTTTGTGGATGGACAACCTACCTCGGAAAAGAAGAAGGGTTTTTTGTATTTTTGTACAACTGTTTCAATTCTCTTTATCTGATTTTCCCAGTCACTTTCAGGATAATAACCGGATGAAGATATAACATCAAGAGCATCCCACCATTTTACATTATGCTCCTGGTATTTGTCGCAGTTATATGTGATAAGTCCGGAGTATACCTGTCTAACCATTCCTATAAGCTCTCTCCACTCGTTTTCCCTGTGGTCTGTTCCAACCAATTCGCATCCAATAATAAGCATATCTACAGATTCTTTTTCACATAGATCAGCATAATGAACAATATATTCCGTATAACTTTTAAACCAGTCTTTCCATTTTGGTTCACATGGGACATCTTCATCAAAGAAACGAATATATGCTCTCCAGTATCCATCCCGTACGTTAACCATTGGCTTTACAATAACTTTTAGATTTCTGGCTAATGAATACTTAATAAGCTCGGAAAGCTGCTCATCTTTAAACATATGAGGTCCTTTCCAGTCTATATGAGTAGAATAGCAGTGATCCTGAAGTGCAGCAAAAGCAAAGGTCACTGTATTTATTGAGCACATTTCAATCATTGCGTCTATTTGCTTTTTGGCATTTTCAATATTAGTTTCGGCTGCATTCCATATAACAAAATTAAATGATTTAATATTCCATAAGCTTTTTTGCTTCATCAATTTTCTCTCCTACAATAGTTATTTTAGGGATTTAAGTCTTTCTAACATTTCAAAGCACATTCTACTGTTATGGTAGGGACATTTCCAGGGACCTACCTTATCACTGCGTGTGATCTTTTTGCCATCTGCCGAGACCCCCCAAAACCATTCACCTTTTTCCTTGTCAACGATAAACCTGTCAATGAATTCCCAGACATCAAAGGATGCATTAAGGAAGTAGTCCTTTCCGGTGAGCTGAAATGCATTGAAAAAGCCAACAATGGACTCTGCTTGAGCCCACCAGTCTTTACAGCTGTCGGTTATTATACCATGTTCTGCTTCATTGCATATTCCTCCGTATTTACGGTCGATTCCCTTATCGTATACAGTTTGTGCCATTTTCACTGCCATATCATTGACCTGCACCAGAACTTCCTTATCACCTAAAACTTCTGCAGCTTCACGTAAAAGCCAGCTGCCTTCAATATCATGTCCGAAGGAGGTACTTTGTGACAGTGGATTCCAGGACTTGTCGAAGTAAAGATTAAAGCAGCAGTTTTCCTTATCAATTATATGTTCAATAGTTACATCTACAAGTTCTCTTAATCTGTATTTCAATTCACTATTGTTCCAAACCCTTAAAAGGTTAGTGTATGCCTCCATAACATGAAGGTGTGTGTTCAAGGTTTTCATAGCATTTTCATCTTTATTGCTAAGACTCATATCTTCGGTAGGAGACCAGTCACGGGCGAATGCTTCAATATAGCCTTTAAGTTCATTATCATATGCATGCTTCTCCAAGGTTCTAAAGAGCTCTACAGCTATGTAAAGGCTTTCCTTGTTTCCGGTAGCCCTGTAATATTCGGAAAGTCCATATATGGTAAAAGCTATTGCATATACTTGCTTCTTGGAGTTCACAACATTCCCTTTACACCCAAGCATCCAGTACACACCTTTAAATTCACTGTCTATAAAATGATCAAGTATAAAGTTGTATGCCCGGTTTGCCATGAAGAGGTACTTTTCATCCTTATAAATGCGATAAGCTGTTGAAAAAGTCCATAAGATTCGCGAGTATAGTACGGAAGATTTGTCATGCTTTTTATCTATAGTCATATTATTGGATATGTACCCGTAAAAGCCGCCGTTTTCTTCATCAATGATATTATCAATCCAGAACTTAAGTATATTATTAAGCTCTTTTTCCAGAGTACAATAAAAGGATTTTAATTTGTCAGTATACATTGATTTGCACCTCATATTATTACTATTATGATCTACGATTTTACCGATCCGCCGGTAAATCCATTGTAGAAATATTTTTGCAGGAACAAAAATGCAATTAAAGTTGGAATAATGGCTATAATAATTCCGGCACAAATAACTTCCCAATGCGCTCCGTAAGGTCCCTTGAATCTGAAAAGACAGGTTGAAACAGTCTGTAGTCCGTTTTTAGGCATATATAGGAAAGGGGTATAAAAATCATTATACACACCTATGCCTTTTAGGATAATAACTACTGCAATTGCAGGCTTAAGCAGGGGGAGAATGATTTTCCTGTATATTGTAAAATACGAGGCACCCTCAAGCATGGCGGATTCATCAAGTGATACTGAAATGTTAGATATAAACTGTATGAAAATATAAATTGCCATTATGTCTGTTCCTATACCCAGTATAATGAGGGCCAGCCTTGAGTTAAATAGACCGAAAAAGTTAATAACTTTAAATGTTGCAACCTGTGTAGTAACAGAGGGTATTAGTGTTGCCAGTAAAAATGCTCCTACTATCAGCTTGCTACCCCTAAATTTAAAACGGTCCAGTACATATGCCACCATTGTACCTATAATTATTGTACCGAAGAGAACAGCAGCCAATATAATTATTGTATTCATGAAACCTATAAGCATACCGGCTTCAAAAAATGCGCGCTTGTAATTGGCAAAATTCAGCCAATTCTCCGGTGGAGTTAAAGGGTTTGTGGACCTGAACTCCTCGCCTGTCTTTAAGGAGGTAAAGAAAACAACCAGTATAGGTATTATAGCAGCTAGCGAACCTAATATGAGAGAAAGATATTTAATTGAATTTAAAATAGTACTTTTTACATTAATCATATACCTTTCCTATGCCCTCCTTTCAGAAAAGAATTTCTTCTGGATTAACGTAACTATAATTACAATAAGCAGTAGCACTACTCCCATAGCAGAAGCCATACCATACTTCCTCCATTTGAATGCGGTGTCAACTGTTTGTATGACAAATGTCATACTTCCATTAGATCCTCCGGTCATAATATAAGGCATCTCAAACACCCCTATTGAACCGCTTATAGCTAGAATCATATTGAGTTCTATAACTTTTTTAATAGAAGGCAGAATAATGTATCTGAACTGATACCACCTATTGGCACCATCAATTTCCGCTGCTTCATAGAGTTCGGAGGGAATTGACTGGATAGAGCCTAGAAAGAAAATGAACATATAGCCCATATATCTCCATATGGATGCCCCTACTAAAGAAAAGTTGATGACTTGTGGGTTGCCCAACCATAGGGTAGTAAAATTGCCAAGTCCCAGAAGTTTTAATACACTATCAAGTGTGCCATCAGGCCGGAAAAAGAATACAAATATCAAGCTTATTGCAACTCCATTCAAAAGATAGGGAAAGAATAAGACGCCTTTAAACAAGTTGCGGCCTTTAAGCTTAAAACTTAAGATGGTTGCAAAATATAATGCCAGGACTAACTGCACCAATGATCCGCCTAGATAATACAAACTGGTTTTAAATACAGTAAAATAGTCAGGGTTTGTAAATAAAGTAATATAGTTTTCAAGACCAACAAATTCCTTTGTTTTTGAAAACCCGTCCCACTCGGTAAAACTGAAGTACAACAGGTTTGCAGCAGGAAAATAGGAAAATATCAAAAGTAGCGTGAGTGGTAAGAATAAAAAGGTTACAATGACAACCCGCCGCTGAATCTTGTAGCTGAGTTGCGAGAACATGACTACACCTCCATTAAAAAAGACCCCTTATAAAAAGAAATATCTAATAAGTCCATAAAATAAAATATTTAGTAAAAAAAGTATATGTCATAATGAAAGAATAAGGGAAAGCGTTGATAACTTCCCCTTAACTTCTTTAATATTACGCTCTTGCAAGTTTATAGATTTTAAATCTCTAAAGGCAACTACTCTCCGATTTTTCCTTCTTTTATGAGCTTCTTACGAGTATCTGACCATTTTTTATTAAGTTCATTCATGATATCATCATATGTTCTTCCTTTTTTGTTTCCTAAAGCAGTCTCAATAATATCCTTCTTGAAATTCTCTGCCCAAAGACCAACTTCACTTTCCTTATCAATGGCGTCAAGCCATCCGTTTTCACCTTCTTTTGGTCCATTGTCAACTATCATCTCGACGCCCATGTTCTGGAAGTCCTTTAATGTATCAGGATATTCAGCACCCTTTAAAGAAGGAATCATGGATTCGTTATATGCATAATTGGATTCGTCCATTAACCACCAAAGCCATGCTTTAGCTGCTTCTATGTTTTTGCTGTTTTTGTTAATACAAAGCCTGTAATCTCCGGAAGCTGATGCAAACATTTTTCCATCCTTGTTATACGGGAAAGGCATGTAAGCAATATCCTCGGGGGTTTTGGTTAGAGCTTTTATCTGACCAATCGCCCAGGAACCAAGAGCCATTGCAGCGATTTTACCATCTGCCAGCATTTGCTTTGAAGATTCCCAATCGGTAGTCATAGGGTCCTTTTCAACCAACTTCTCTTTTACCATATCATACATCAGCTTGTAAACTACATAATGCGGTCTTCCTGGTGCGAAAGGGTCGTCCAGATGAGGTAGCACCTGGTTAACATAATTAGCATCGCCTGCAACGTTTACCCTGTATGATTCCCATTGATTTAGAGGCCAGTTTGATGCATAGTTGGTATATATGGGTATGGAATCAGTTTTTTCTTTAATTAGCTTCATAGCAGCGATGAAATCTTCCGGAGACTTTGGTATATCAGTAATCCCTGCCTGGACAAATAGCTTCTTATTGTATACGATACCGCTGCAGTTGCCAGATGGGGTAACGCTATAAATATCATCGCCTATGTATCTTTCTTGAGTGAATTCGTATTTCTTTTCCAGTTCAGACTTTTTACCTAAAGGTATGAAGTAACTTGGCATATCTGAATCTTTCATTTTAGAAGGCATCATCAATACATCGCCGTAATTGTTTGAATTCATACGGATTGCTATTTCGCCTTCATAGTCTGTCATTGCTTCAAAATTAACCTTTACATTGGGGTATTTCTCATTAAACCTCTTTGCATATTCTTCCCATCCACCGTTCATAAGGTCAGTTCGGTGATTTACGAACGTAATTTCTCCTTTGATTGCGTTCTTGTCATTGGGAACTGTTGTGCTTTCCGCGGATGTTGGTACAGGTTTGGTAGACTCTGAAGTTGTCCCGCAGCCCACAAGAGTGGCGACTACCATAGCAGCACCTAGAGTTAGTGATAAAAGCTTTTTCTTATTCATTTTATTCCCCCTTTAAATTTATGGAAGTGTCAAAAAGTTTAATAACCTTCTGGCAGCTAACCACTTAATTTATAAACTTTATTTTATTTATTAACAGAGTTAACTGAAATCAAGAATGTATACGCCAACTTTTGTATGCTAAAGCTTAGTTTTATAAATTTATTTGTGATTAAGTAATAGTTAAGTTAACGATTAAGTTTATACAAATTATATATCCTTAAGGCACTCAATGTCAATACGATAGACTTATTTTTTAAAACTAATTTTTATTTGCTCATACTGTATACACTTTATGCATATGTATTTCTTTATAACCTGTTTTTTTCGCATGCTTTAAACAGATTTAGCAAAGATACACTATTTTTAGAAGATGTTTAACCATTAGCTAATAACATCTATTATCACACCGGCAGCAAGCCCAATAAAAAACAAGGTGATACCTGATCACCTTGTCTATATCTTATTGATTGTATTTAGTGACACAATCCATGATTAATCTTTGTTAATAGCCCGAACCGACTGTCTGTATACGATTCTACCTTTAATCAATACCCTTCCGAAACTTTTATTTTCCTTCTTGATTTTACTTAGAATAAATCTAATCGCTGTCAATGCCATTTCTTCAACATCAACTTCAACAGTTGTGATTTGAGGACTGGAAATGGTTGCATAAATATCATTATCAAACCCTACTACCGAAAAATCATTTGGAACAGTATAACCCATTTCTTTGAGTTTAAGTATAAGATTATGGGCAACCTCATCGCAGTTACAGACAAAAGCTGTAGGCATATTTTTAGGGAAGACAAGTTCTATATACCTTCCATGTTCATCACGGTCGCATATCACATATTCCTCTTTTAGCTTTTCTCCATGCTCCAAAAGGGATTTATAAAAGCCCAGAAAACGGTCCTGAATACTGCTGGTTGCATATATATTCCCTACAAAAGCTATATCTCTATGTCCGTTTTTTATTAAATAACTGGTGATTTGATATGCTCCATAAAAATTATCTACGGCTACCGAATCAATATTTGAATGCTCATCATAGAAGTCTAAAAAAACTATGGGAATATCAATATTTTGCAACACTTCTATATAACGCTTGCTTACTTGCCCCAAGATGATTAAGCCGTCAACTTTTTTGTCGTAATAAAGCTTGGGCAAATTTAAGTTTTCCTCTTCCTCGGAATTCAATATTTGCAGAATACCACAGTAATTGAACCTTTCTAATGTTTTTGTTATGTGTTTAAAGAAATTAAAATAAAATGATTGATCTCCCATGAAATGCTCTGCCACTACAACACCGATGTTATATGAGTAACCATCTCTCATGGACTTGGCCAACATGTTATACCTGTATCCCATCTCATCGGCAAGTTTTTTGATCTTATTCTTAAGGTCCTCTCCTACTCCATCTTTATCATTAAGAGCCTTGGATACGGTTACAGTGCTAATATTCAGTTTTTTTGCGATATCCTTCATTGTTGTATTCTTTGCCATAAAGCGCCCCCACTTTCTAACAATAACATAACTCTATAAAACAACTGTAAGTAATACACGAATACTAACCCAACCCCGCTCTAACAGCTAAGATTAACGTTTACTTTACAATTTAATTTAGCATACATTTTACATACATGTCAATAGAGATGAAAGCCGAGAGGAGCAGGAAAGATACTGCTGCCGCTAAATCCAAAGGATATCACTTTGTATGTTTTGAAAACTCATAAAGTTTTTATGTACATCAATACTATTTCCATTATCATTTATGCTGTGAGCTTTAGCCGGCGGCATGTTGTGAGTTGGCTGAAAGATATGTCCGCATTTCATTTTGCCGTTTATGAGGGTCAAGTTTTTGCTGCTTTATAGCTTTTCTAAATTCAATGATTATTTATCATTATTGTGATATAATTATGATATACTAAACACAGGAGATGATTATATGCCAATTATTAAGCCAATTTCAGACCTAAGAAATAAATTTAACGAAATATCTGACATTTGTCATAAAGAAGGAGAGCCTGTATTTATAACTAAGAACGGAGAGGGAGACTTAGTTGTAATGAGTTTAGCTGCTTATGAAAAGCAAAGGGCTTTACTTGATTTGTATGAAAAACTAAGTGAGGCTGAACATGAAAGTAATTCTGGTGCAGTAAAGACTTCTCATGATGATCTAATGAAAAGGCTGAGGACTAAAATAAATGAATAGAAAGTGTGAGATATATTACCTTCCTTCAGCTACAAATGATTTAGAAGAGATTATTGATTATATTAAGCTTGATAGTCCAAAGTCTGCAGTGAATATGTTGAATTTAATTGATGAAACGATATCGAAACTAGGTGATTTTCCCGAAATAGGCGTTGTACCTAAAAACAGAAGACTTAAAAAGTTAGGGTATAGAATATTAATTATAGGAAATTACTTGGCTTTTTACGTTATAAAAGATGATATGATTGAAATAAGAAGAGTCCTACACGGAAATAGAAATTACAAATTTCTTTTGTAAAAGAATCATAGTGTTTAGCGAGGAAAGTTTTTTAAGAAGTTGAGGTGTGCTTATGACAAAAGATTTAAGTGAGAGGACAAAAGAAGAACTATGGAAGTTGTTTCCTATAATAATAAGCAAGCATAATCCAGTTTGGAAGGAGAATTATCTTTCAGAAAAAGCGGTTATTGAAAAAGTTATCGGTATTGATAATATTACAAGGATTAACCACTATGGTAGTACAATAGTACCTAATTTATTAGCAAAGCCAACAATTGATATTCTTGTTGAAATAAAAGATCCTGCAGATACTGAAAAAATAATAGTAGATATGAAAGCGGCAGGTTATATATATAGTCCGCAACCAGATAATCCGGCTCCTCATATGATGTTTATGAAAGGATATACTAACGAAGGATTTAAAGGTCAAGCTTATCATGTTCATGTGAGATATAGTGGAGATTGGGATGAACTTTACTTCAGAGATTATTTACTGGCACATCCTGATGTAGCCGAAGAATATGGAAAACTAAAGCTTGAGCTAAAGCAGAAGTTTGAGTACAATAGAGACGGATATACATATGCAAAAACAGATTTTATTAAGAAAATTACTAAACTGGCTAGGGTAGAAATGAAAAATAAATATGATTTACGATTTTAAAAGGGTAATTATTCCAGGTTAATATTAATTTTATAGAAGGAGATTTAGTATGCCTTTAGTTAAAGTTGAAATTTTTTCAGGAAAGTCCAAGGAGTATAAGAAGAAGCTGCTTGATTCCATACATTCTGCATTAGTAGAATCTTTTAAGATTCCTGCGGATGATAGGATGCAAAGATTATATGAGTTAGACCCAGATAATTTTGAAACAGTTCCAGGGAAGACAGATAAGTTTACTCTTGTTGAATTATCAGTATTTAAAGGGAGAAGCATAGAAGCAAAACGTAAACTGTATTCAACAATTGTAAAAAACCTGAGTGAATCTCCTGGTATAGATGGGTCTGATGTACTAATAGTAATTAATGAGATCCCCCTTGAAAACTGGGGAATACGGGGAGGAAAAGCTGCAATAGATATTGATTTGGGTTTTAAAATAGACGTGTAAGACAAGTTTATATTCAGTGGGAGGTGAAAAGAAATGAATATAAATTATGATGGGAAAAAATTCAGGTCTATTTCTAATACAGATAATGGAGAAGTAGATGGGGAGACTTACTTTAACTATCACCAAGAAGATGGAGTAGTTTGGGCCGAATATTCTGGAGGAAATATAATAAAAGGATCTTTAATAGCCAAGGTAGACAAAGATGGAAATTTAGATATGAGATACCAGCATATAAACAGGACAGGAGAGTTAATGACAGGCAAATGTTTTTCAAAGCCACAATTATTAGAAGGTGGCAGGATTAGACTTATTGAAAATTGGGAGTGGACTTCAGGAGATTTTTCCAGGGGTGAATCAATTATTGAGGAAATCGATAATTAGAATTAGACTGGCCATACAAACATGGAAGTAACAGAGTCAATTGGTACATAAGCTCACGGAGTCTCGCTGGAGAATTTAATATTAAAGAATATGGAGAAGTTTTCTTATGACTAAGAAATGTTTTTATGCTTTGCTCATTTTGATAGGGATTCTATTATCAGGCTGCTCTCATGATTCTAAGGTAAGCAATGATGCCCAAATGGTTACACCGGTGTTTGATAAGGTAAGCAATGAAGATACCGAGATTATTCTCGTATTAAATAACTTAAAATTTAATCTAAGTATGCCATTTGGCGATATGGCATTAAATGAATTAGATTCAAAAGATTTATCAACTTTAAGAAATTCAATATATGCAAAATATGGATATGCTTTTTCCACAAAAGAGTTAAGTGAATATTTTTTGCAGTTCTCATGGTATAAGGCGACAAGCAAAAATGTTGAAGATAAGTTAAGTATTACTGATAAGAGAAATATTGAAAAAGTTATTGCTCTAGAAAAGAAAAAAGAATCAATAATAAAGAGCTCAAAAGATAATAAGGATTATAGTATGGGTGGTAGGGTGGATATACCTTTAAAGGGCATAACAGAGAAGGAAACACTCTTTATAACTACTGAAGATATAAAAACTTCTGAACAAAATAATTATCCTAAAAAGATCGAATTAGAAATTAAAAGTTCCAAAATAATATTTGAAAGTCTGTGGAATGATGGATTACATGTTTCATTAGCGGATTTTGACCATCAAGATAATGATTTGGATATCTATATAACAGAAATAGGGACAGATATAATGAGTAAAACTTATATTTATAAATTCGATGGTACAAGAATATATAAATATGATGAGTTACAACATTTTGGCAGGAATTTTTTATATGATGAAAAGGGTAATATTTATTATTGGCTTAACGATGGCAGCAAAATGGAATATAATAAATGTTATGATTATAAAACTAAGAAATCAAGCAATATAGTTGATAATAGTTTGAAAGTCGAGTTAAATAAACTGAAATGAAGAAATGTTATATGATCCATTTGAATTATCAACTATAAAATTGGAGTAGAAAACTATGGGAAGAGTAGTATTCCTTGTAGACATGAACGCATTTTTTATTAGCTGTGAAATGTCCAGAAACCCTGTGCTAAAAGGCAAGCCGGCAGCAGTTGCCGGAGATCCCAAGACGCGTACAGGTATTATTTTAGCTGCCAATTATGAAGCCCGCAAGTACAAGGTAAAAACTACAATGCTGGTACATGAAGCTCGAAAGCTTTGTCCTGATATCATTTTTGTTCCACCCGATCATGGGTTTTATGAGAAGAAATCCAAAGAGGTCATGAATATCCTTTCAAGGTACTCCCCCGATATACAGCAAAACAGCATTGATGAGGCATGGCTCGATATGACAGGTTGTGAAGCGCTGTTTGGGAATCCTTTGGAAGCAGCCCAAAGGATTATGAAGGACATTGTAAATGAATTGGATTTGTGTTGCTCCATAGGTATTTCAGAGAATAAGTTTCTTGCAAAAATGGCATCAGAACTTAAGAAACCTCTTGGTATTACAGAGCTCTGGGGGGATGAACTGGAAAAGAAACTTTGGCCCCTTCCGGTCAGGGAGATGTATGGTATCGGAAAACAGACCGAAAAAACGCTATCAAATTTAGGAATTTATACTATCGGGGATATTGCCAAATCCGATATAAAATTGCTGGTTACGGCTCTAGGAAAGCATGGTGATGAAATACACCGTTTAGCCAACGGTGTTGACCCTTCTCCTGTAACCGAGCACCAGGTATGCAAAAATAAATCAATAAGTAGATCTACTACATTACCATACAATATAACAGATCTGGAATATGCAAAAACCGTCATACTAAGTCTGGCTGAAGAAGTAGGGACAGATGCCAGGAGGCAGAATTATAAAGGGAAAACCATATCAATTACTATAAAGTACAGTGATTTTAAGACCTTGACCAGGCAGAGATCCATACAGGCTACGTTTTTGACAAAAGATATATATAATGTAGGAGCCGAATTATTGGAGGAGAACTGGGATATTAGCCGCCCTGTAAGACTTATTGGAATTGGCCTTAGCAATATCTCCGATGAAGCAGCAGAGCAGATATCAATTTTTGATATTACCAAAAGTAATACTTGCGATAAGAAGGAAGAAAAGCTTGAAAAAGCCGTGGATATAATAAGGCAAAGATTTGGTGAGGATAAAATAAAGCGGGCCAAAATATTAAAAGGAATGGAAGGATGATTCATTGGATGTTTTTATTTGGTTTGGTTTGATATAGAGTATAATATTTTGGTGGAGAACTTATTAATAAATTGTTTGTTAAAAGGTAGAGACAGGGAGGTTCTTTTGTGAAGGATAAGAATAAGAACAAGAAAAGTGACTTGCCAGGTAAGAAATCTTCAGCAGTTATTGGATTATTAATCTGTGGCATATTTGGCTTGCTGCTCGGCATGTTGATTGTTGCCTTTGATTCAGAGGAACTAATACCTTCTGAATTCACAGCACTTCCATCTTATTTTACAGTAATTATATTCATATTGACATACTTCATTGCAATTTCAGTTCACGAGCTTACACATTTTATAGTATTCAAATTCGGCAATATTGAAATGAGAGCATTATTCCTGACAATATTTTTATTCATAAAAGAAAACGGAGCCTGGAGATTCAGAATAAAGCCTAATGCTGTAACTGCAATTGGTGGTATTGCTATTCCGGATACACCTTCTATTGAAAACGAAGAAAAATTCAAAACCGTACAAAAAGCTTTTGCTAATGCGATAATAGCAGCTCCGATTGCCTCAATTCTATTCTTCCTGATAACTATGCTTTTATCCTTGCCAACTTACTTTATGGATGTTAATGAATACCTTAAATCCTTTATTTTTACATTCGATGCATCGTTATTTATTATTTCATTATTTTTAGTTTTGTCATGCTTTATAAAAAGTGAGGTTGCAATAGGCGATTTTCCGGCATACAAAATGGCAAAAGAGGATGACTTTTTTACCGCTATTCAGCTATACCAGTACATGGCGTTTTCTTCGGAGCCTGAAGATATAAGGAAAAACAGCGGTTTTTTGTCTGATAAGATTAACAATTATCTTCATAAAGAATATGATGATAAATCACTTAACATTTTTACACTTAGTATAGTGGATTATGATTTGACACTTTTTCTTGCCGGTGAAGAAGACAAGCTTACTCAACCGGTGAAGGACTATATTGAGTACTTTTCTGATAACGTGGAAATTCTGTTAACCCATAAGCACAAAGAGGTATCTAAATCGCTGCTATTTCACATTGTTTGTTATCTTTCACTGGATGAATCAACCAGGCAAAAGGCCCGAAACCTTTTTGAAATCATTATGTCTAAAACTAAGCAAAGAACCAAGGTTATAAACTATTTTGCCAAGCAGGCAGAACATTTGCTAAGAATTAAAGATAACAGTCTGTTTTTAAATAACAAGAAAAATATCAGGACATCTTCAGCATGGGGGCTATGGTCGGTATTCCCCAAATACTATGAGTATGAATGCAAGATAAATAATCTTAAAATGCCGGGAGATCTATAATATAGTCTCACCCCGAGTTATTTGTATTGCTTGACATATCAAAGGAAGATTTATATATTATAGATAGTTATTAATACAATTATTACATAAATTGGGGTTAAGTAACTATTAATACTTCAATACTTCAATACTTCAATACTTCAATACTGTTTAGAGCACCCTGTTATATTTTGCGTTAAACAGGGTGTTTTTGATTTTATAAGATAAGATAGTAATATAGTTAAGGGGAGTTTGTGTATGTATAATGTAAAAAAGAAAAGGTTATTTAATTACATTCTAATTGTTTTATTTATCATAGCCATAAGTAAAATGTCGTTCACAGTTCGTGCGCTTAATGTTCAGATACCGTTTTTCAGCACACCTGTTAATGAAAGAAATGTTGTCACAATGCTTGAAATATCAGTGGATCAACATACTATTGCTGATGATGGTATAGATAAGGCCATATTTACTCCGACTTTTTACAACAAGTATGGTGAAAGACTTGATAGCCCAAATACTGATATTTATTACTTTGTAAATAATATATTGACTCAATCAAATGAATATGTTTCAACAAAAAGCGGTACATATACTATCACTGCACAGGCAGGAAGTGTTGCAAGCAATCCGGTCAAAATCACTGTTTCGCCTAAATACACCGTAACTATCTTCGCTAATAAAGAAGGAATAATTGCAGATGGAGAAGAAAGTGTAGTTTTAAACACTCAAATAACTGATAAGAACGGGAAACTGGTAGATTTACCTGACGGCTTAAAATACACCGTTTCAGGGCCGAGAGGTACTTATGAGACAACTAGCAATGAATTCTCTTCTATATTATTCGGTTACTACTATTTTAGTGTTCAGTTTGAGAATTATAAGAGTAATACTATTATGATTAGTGCAAATGATTATTCCAGGGTTGAGATTTCAGCAAGTTCCTCCCAGGTTGTTTTCGGCAATAAGGAGCCCATAACTTTTTCTGCCAGGGTTTATGATATGTACAACAAGATGAAGACAGGATACAGCACACCTGTTTATTATGTAAACGGCAATAAAATTACCGGTTCCAGCTTTACTCCTTCCGAAATTGGTGAATACAGTGTTTACGCTGTGTCTAACAATGTAAAAAGTAATACATTGACGGTATCGGTCATTCCAATTCCTTTAGAAGCAAATCCAGGGCATGATATTTACACATATAAGACCTTTAAGGTTACCCTTGACGGGTCAAAAAGTACCAGTCCTGATAATAATGCAATAACATACAAATGGAGGCTGGTCCAAAAGCCTTTAGGAAGTAAGATTGTCTTAAATAATACCGCATCGGTAAATCCGGATATTACCCCTGATATGACAGGGGACTATATTGTTGGCCTTATTGTTGATGACGGCACAAATGTCAGTGAGGAAAAAACAATAGAGGTTCGGGTAAAAAACTTCAGCGATACCACAGATGAAATTGATTCAAAAACCATAGGTACAGGTGGAAGCTTTTCGGGCGGGTATAACTTTTTGGATATGATACCACTTACAAACGGGTGGGTTATTGCTAAAAACACCGGGCAGAATAAAGTCGGTTTCATGAATGTTCTAACGGGTGAAATAGTTAAAGAATATGATGTTGATGATACACCTCATAAAATGCTGTTTGACTTTGACAGGGAGATACTCTTTGTAAGCTTTTTATCTATGAATAAAATTGCAGTCGTTGACATAATAACAGGAGATATCAAGTACATAAATATAGAGGTTTAGACTGCCTGATAATATTACATCATGGAGAATTACCCTTTCTGCAATATCCCAGGACTTCTATGCTGGGAGTGACAAGGTTAATATGATTGTTACTCTGCCCTTCTTTATAAACTATAGCTTCAACACAACATATATGGAAGGCGATAAGCCGGTTCTAGGGGTGAATGCTTATGGAAACGGCCTTAAGGAAGGCGACCAGGTAATGTTTGAGGTATCTTATGCAGCACATCCGGATAAAAAGCTTACTGTAGCCGGCAAAGCTTTTGAAAGGGTGAATATACCATTATGGCCAATGGAGGAAGGAAAACATGACTTGATTATCAGGGCATATACCGATAGTGGTCTGTCTGATGCTGTAAAACATACTATTAACGTAGTAAAATCCTATTACCAGATTGAAAAGGCAGAGTATTATGATCTTGTTCCCAATATAAATATACCTGGTGGCACCTTCGGAAATACAAGAATCGTTTTCCAGGATAAGAGTAAGGGTATGTTCCTATCAGACCTTATAAACCTTTACTACTCAAGCGGCAACAGAATAGACCAGAAAGTTGCAAAATATGCTTCGGGAGACCTGGTTTTAAAATACTTCCCTGATCAGATCTTTGTTCAAAGCATGGAAAAACCATCACTTGCAGAATACCAGAAAGTAGATGGCGGACTGTCACTTCTGCCATATTCAAGTAGTGATATAGACATTTCCGCAAAACTTGCTGTTTTTGCAAGAGACATGGTGGAAACACAAAAGCTGAAAAGTTATTTTTATAAAATTTTAGACACCAACAATCTTGATACAAAGATAAAAGCACTTTACGGACTTGCTGCATTAAAGGAACCTGTACTCTTAGACCTTGACAGAGCAGCAGAGCTCGACAATATAAGTTTGACGGATACTATCTATCTTGCGCTTTCTTACTGTGAGCTTGGTGAGCTTACAAAGGCAGAGCAGGTTTATGATGAAAGAATTCGAATGTATATTGAAGAGTTTACCCCTTACTTCAGGGTAAACACCGGAGTGAATAAGGATGATATCCTGGAGGCCACCTCTTTGTGTTCCTATCTCGCTTCAAAGCTTGATAGACCTGAAAAGACTGGTCTATATCAATATTGTACAAGAAACTATGCAACCGATATTCTTTTAAGTACCGAAAAGCTATTGTTTATTTCAAATGAAATAGGGAAGAAAAGCAGTGAAACAGCTTCATTTACTTACAGTTTTAATGGGGAAGAAAAAATCGTAACCCTTGAAAACGGTAGACCACATTGTATTACTCTATTGTCAAATCAGCTTAGTAACTTTGTAATTACAAGTGTACAGGGTGATATTTCTGTTGTTTCCATATTTAAGGAAGATGTTTTAGATATATAATACGGATTATGATATTTCTATCACAAGGCAGTATTTTTACAACAATGGAACATTAGCAGCTTCCAACACCTTCAAACAAGGTGATGTTATCAAGGTAAGACTTGAATGGAATATCAGTCCTGCAGCATTTGACGGAACTTACGAAATCACCGATTACCTTCCTTCGGGTTTAAAGCCTTATAATTCCTACATGAATACTGATGGACAAAAGGTAAGCTTTTATATCTATAACAGCGATTACTGGAGAAGTCGTAATTATATTGAATATTATGCCAGAGTTATCAGTCCAGGTACATATACTGCACAGGGGCCAATCATCCAGGGAAAGACATCAAGGGATAATATCAATGTGGGAAGGACCGAGATTGTAACTATAGAGGCTAGTGAAGCAATTTCCACTCCAACAGAAAATCCACCGGTTCCTACTCCGACTCCGGATGATGGAATTGAATATGGTGACCTTAACGGAGACTCACAAATTAACTCTACAGATTATATGTGGCTAAAAAGATATATCCTTAAGCTTGTCAGCGAGTTTCCGGTTTCCAGTGATAATGCTGACCTAAACGGTGATGGCCAGATAAACACAACCGACTTGATTATAATGAAGAGATATCTCCTAAGGATAATTCCGGAGTTTCCAGTTGTGAACCAACAAAATTAGTGAACTAACATGCGTTAAGATAGGTAAGAAGCGAAAAAAGCCTATTGGAGTGTTTCAATGGGCTTTCTAAGCATTTGTAAACGTTCTTATTTGCAGTTTTTATAGTTTAGAGTATAATAAAGTAAAGCGTAGAAGAAAAAGGAGTGTTATTTAGTGGCTCAACCATATGATATGCCTTTGGAAGAACTTAAAAAATATAAACCAGATCTTACAAGGCAGCCTGATTTTGAAGAGTTTTGGGAAAAAAGCCTGAAGCAGTTGTCAAATACACCGCCAGGATATGAGCTTACACCCTATGATTATCCGGTTAGGGGAGTAAAGGTATATAGCATATCTTATGGTGGATTTGAAAATGCAAATATAGATGGATGGCTGGCAATCCCGGAAGGATCGGGACCACATCCAGGTCTGGTAATGTTTCACGGCTACAACTGGGCTTATGATGGAAACCTGCATGAAACTGTCAACTGGGCTTTAAAGGGTTATGCGAGCATGCAGATGCTAGTCCGCGGACAGCAGGGGAAAAGCGTAGATAATGTAATTTCTTCTGCGGGATTTACTGTGGGATGGATGACAAAAGGCATACTATCACCTGATGAGTATTACTATAGGGCAGTGTATTTGGATGCGGTACGTGCTGTGGAGGTGTTGGCATCAATACCTCAAGTAGATAAATCACGGGTAGGAGTTATGGGCGCGGATTGCTGCACTAACTAAAGCTTAAGTTTCAGCTGCAATAGAATGTATTAATACTTTTTATATACCGGAAACTTTATTATGAACTTGCTTCCTCTCATTTCCACAGACTCTACTTCAATGGTTCCATCAAACTCCTTAACAATTCCATAGGTTATTGAAAGTCCAAGACCTGTACCTTTTCCCACTTCCTTAGTTGTAAAAAACGGTTCAAATATCTTATGGATAATAGGCTTGGGAATGCCGATTCCGTTATCAATAATTTCAATTATTACGTTTTCCTTATCGGAGTATCCCTTGATGATTATTTTTTTGTCCAACGATTCTACCCACTTTAGAACTTCACCTTCACCTTTTAGCTTTCTACCTATTCTTTCGAGTTCGCCAATAGCGTCTCTGGCATTTCCTATGAGGTTTAGAAATACCTGTTCCAGCTTGTTGTGGTCTGCGAGAATGCTGGGCAAGTTATCCTCAAGTTCCAGTTCTACAGCTATATTTCTTTTTACAAGCTGTTCTCCAATGAGCTTAAATACGTCATCAAGGGGCTGTTTTATATCGATTTCCTTTTTTGAATCGTCAGACTGCCTTGCAAAGGTTCTTAAATGGCCTATTATTTTATTAATTCGTTCTACTTGCTCCACAATTGCATTGAGTTTTTCAAGTAATAGATCATCGTTTAATTTGTTCCGGGATTTTGCCAGAATAAGCCCCTGGGTTATAAGACTAATCCCTCCGAGAGGCTGATTTATTTCATGGGCTATACCCGTAGCCATTTCGCCTAGTGTTGCAAGTTTGCCTGACTGAATCAATTGGGCATCTTTTTCACGCAGTTGTTGGGTTCTTACCCTAACCATTTTTTCCAGATTATCAGCATATTCCTTTATTTCTTCAACCAATCGCTTTCTTT
The DNA here is from genome assembly GCA_049325575.1 of Bacillota bacterium. GTDB lineage: Bacteria > Bacillota > Clostridia > Acetivibrionales > Acetivibrionaceae > JBMOLK01. The sequence continues at coordinate 54,953 of JBMOLK010000058.1, forward strand.
GAACTCCTGCGGTTATTTCATTGGCGATCAAACTAAGAATCTGCGTTTCTGTAAGCAGAAATTCCTTTCGAGAGGTAGATACTATAATATGCAGTATCCCAATGAGTGAAGCATCAGAGGTTAGAGGTATATGGATTACTGCATTATCCCCTTTTTTTAGATCCTCCCTGTCAATATAATTTAATATAGCATGGTCTTCCAATTTGTCAGAATTTATTGTAAGCTGTGAATATGTCTCAAAACATCCTCTACGGTTACCGGGAACATCATTTTCATCCGAAAGATAGCTGCATGTATGTTCAGCACACTTACTACACAGTCCAACCTGGGAACTGACATAGAAATTATTGCTAAGATAATCAAACAAACATATGAATACGGCGGGAATGTCAAGAAAGCTGCTGATGGTGCTACATACTGAAAAACACATTTCATCTATGCTTTGGGAGGAGTTTACAAGGTGGGTTATCTCATTTAATACATCCCTGAACTGCTCCTGATGCAAATATTTGGTTATATCCCTAACCATAATTAAAAGGCCGACTATATCGTTATCCTTATTGATTCTTGGAGTTACCGTTATTGAAACAGGGAGCATGGTGCCATCTTTTCTTAAAGCATTCATCTTATGATCAATTAAATTTGACTTAAGTGTACTATCAACTAATAAAAGGAATTCGCTGTCAATGGAACCCTTCCTATGAAGGTTTGACGGAATCTGTTTTCCTATCATCTCGTTTTGGGAATAACCATAAATAAGTTCAGCTCCTTTGTTCCAAAGTACTATTTTATTGTCTATATCGGTAGCAATTATTGCATATTCTATGGAACTCATAATAATGCTGTCTAGTAGTTCAGAAGATTGATTTTTATCTGTAACTCTTTGAAAACTCATTATTACCTCCGCCTATAAGCCTGCTTTAATTTATTTATATAAAAAAGAGAGGTGAAAGACTAAAACAGTATTTATTTATCCATTGAGACTTCAATTCCAAGAATTGTTATGTCGTCGAAGAAGTCGTCACTTGAAAAATCTTTTGCAGCCTGCACAATGTTTTTTATAGAATCAGATAAAGAGTCTTCTTTACAGCCTTGAAGCAAGGAAAGCAAGTTACCATTACCAAATAATTTATTATCAGATGTTACTTCAATTATGCCATCGGTGAAAAGCCATATCTTATCTCCTTCACTTAGCTGGTTTACACTGCAGGTATAGGTTGCATCCTCAAAAACTCCTAGAATGGGGCCGGTTGAATCTAGGGCAATGAAACCGTCATCTTTGATTACATACTGTGTAATATGCCCGGCCGATACCGTGTAAAGTGTCTTGGTGTTCTTATTAATAAAGCCGAGAATAAGGGACGCAAATACACTCTGTGCGGTATTTGACAGAAGCTCCAGGTTTAGGTCCATAACGATTTCAGGAAACCTTCTTTTGTTAATCCCTTGTTTGTAATTATATTCTATATTTTGGAGAAAGCTTTTTATAATTGTTGATATAACGGCAGCCAGTATGCCGTGGCTGGATACGTCAAAGACATAAAAGCAAATATAATCTCCTATATCACATATATCATACATATCACCGCCGACAGATTCACAGCTTCTGTACTCCACTTCAAAACCAAAGCCCGGGATTTCAGGAAGCTTCTTAGGGAGCATGTTCAGCAGGATTTTCTCTGCTGAGTCGTGGAGCCCTTGGAGATAATTTCTATGTTCCAGTAATTCCCTGTGCATTCTGGCATTCTCCAACAGCAGATTTTTTTTGTTAACGGCATTATTTATTGCTATTGTAAGATTATCAGCTGTAACTGGTTTCTTAAGATATTCAAAGGCACCTTCTTTCATAGCAAGAATTGCATTTTCCAGATCACCGTGACCGGTCAGAATAATAACACTCATCTCGGGCATAATTTTCTTTATTTCCCTTAAAATATCCATACCTGACAGCTTGGGCATTTTCATGTCTGTTAGAACTACATCAATATCATTAAAGTTTTTTTTGAAAGTTTCCAAACCTTCTTCACTGCTTAAAACGGTTATAACTTCATTGTTATCAAGCTCAAGAACAAATTTTATATTGTCCAGAATTGTCTTTTCATCATCTATAACAAGTATTTTTGCCATTTTATTACTCCTTGAAGATTAAATTGATATGGATTATATATCGGTTTTAACGAATACAGACGTAATAAAGTATATACCAATAGATATTATATCAAGTTTTAATTGGATTTTCTATACGGGCAAATTATATGCTATAATATAAAAAATATTATGCCAGGGAATTATTCTATCAGAGACAGTGGGGGAGATTTATGGTTATAGGTGTATGTAAAGTAATTTTAAATATTGATGAAGTATTTTCATTAAAAGAAAAAAGGCATATTGTAAGGAGCATAGTCGAAAGGCTAAGATCCCGTTTTAATGCTTCAGTGGCTGAAGTTGGCCTTAATGATAAGTGGAAGAATGCAGTTATTGGAATTTCATGTGTATCAAATGAGGCCGGGCATGTAGATAGTATGATGGCCAATATGGTAAATTTCATTGAAAATGACGGCAGAGCTGTTCTTTTTGATTATAGTACGGAAAAGATATATGTTGACTGATAAAATTTAAATCCATACTTTATAAATATATATTTTAACATTAAAAACCTATTGAAATTAAGTGAGAATTGTATTACAATATATTCTACCTGAGAACATGATTTTCAAAAAGTGTAGTAAATAGTTAAATTTAATAAGCCCGAATTAATCGGGCAGCGCGGGGGTATAGCGCAGCGGGAGCGCACTTGACTGGCAGTCAAGGGGCCGTGGGTTCAAATCCCACTATCTCCACCAATAGTAGAAAGGCTTGCTGATAACAGTAGGTCTTTTGTTTTGCGGATTCTTAGAGTAATGATGTATAATACTGGTTCTTGCTGCAAAAGATTACTTATATAAAATTTTTACCAAAGACTATTAGCTGCACACTCTTGTTTTTCTATAGGGAGGTTTGGAAAATGACTGAAAATAATAATTTACAAACAGAGAGTTCTCTATCCCATAGTGATTTGCTAGCGTTGGAGAGGACCAGACTGGCAAAAGAAAGAACGCTTTTAGCATATATACGCACCTCACTTGCAACATTGGCGGCAGCTACAGCTCTAATCAAGCTCTTTGAAAACAAAGTCTTTGTAATAACAGGTTATTTATTTCTGCCAGTTGGATTGATACTCTTGGTAGTTGGCTTTATAAGGCATTCAAGTTTAAAGAAAACAATAATTGGATAATTCCGTGAGTGTATACGGAGTGCAGCATAATTGATAAGGCTTAATTTACATTCACAGTTTTATGGAAATTGTAATATAAACCCAAACTTAAGGATAACATGTACAAATGTTTGGCTCATGCATGAAAGCAATAATACCGAGTAGAAGATAACAGAGGTATCGGCGGTTATTTCAGAGATACAGTAAAAACTTAATTCCAGATTTAAGAAAGCATAAAAATGTTATTAATGAGGATAAATAAATATTGATATAGTGTCATGTTGGAAGGAAATATCGTATTAATAACTTGTATTGAATGGAAGTGTAAAATCTATGGCTAAAAAGGCAATGATTCTAAAGCAGTTAAAAGTACCTAAATTTAAAGTGCGCAAGTATAACAGGTGCAAGATTTGTGGAAGACCTCATGCTTATATGAGAAAGTTCGGTTTATGCCGTTTGTGTTTCAGGGATTTGGCCTACAAAGGCCAGATACCGGGAGTCAAGAAAGCGAGCTGGTAATAAATGCTTATTTATAGTACTGGCAGTATGGAAGGTAGATATGAATTGATTATATCTACCTTGCATATATTAAAAATATATATTAAAAATTTTACTTCTGGATACCAAATAAAAAGTGGCTGAATGAAATGTCATTCAACCACTGAAGCTTACAAATAAAATATATTTAGGATTCAACTATGATACGTTTTTTCATGTTTTCATAAATGCTTTTATACATCTTGAATGTTTTAGAAGATTCAGGATCTTCATAATTCATATCGGGATGATATTTTTGAATTACGCCGTTCCAGCCGATCCTTAATATCTCCTCCTGAATCTCGTTAAACTTTGTTATCAGCTTTTTATTGCGAGCTGACTCCATAAATACTCCCCCTTAAAAAAAATTGCTTTATGTAAAAGAATATTAGTGTCAATATCTTATATTGTTTTCAAAGTACTGTTATATAAATTATAACACCTGAACGCGGTTATATCAAGATGTACAATTAATAGAAAATACTAAATACAGGTAAACATAAAAAGCTTAAGAATTAAGATCTTAAGCTTTTAACCAACTGGTCTACTTATTTTTTCTTTTTTGATTTTAGAGCTGCAAGCTTTTTGTCTACAGAACGCATGAGAAAGAAGAATGAAAGGCCCAGGATGGTAACCCCTACAAGTAAATAAACCCAAGTGAACCACATATCTTAATTATCACCTCCACCAATAATTAAAAATTTTATCACAAATTGCGCTTAAAATCAATGAAGATAAAATGCTGAAATACTGATAAAAATTGTTTTTTTATGAAAAACTAATAAAAAAATGAATTCTAGGAGTCAATATGAAGGTTACGGTAATACTGGGGGCGGGTTTTTCGAAAAATTCCGGCTTGCCCGTGCAATCCGAAATTCCTGCCTTACTGGTTCAGAACAAGAATAATAATGAGCTTGAATACGGTATAACACTTGTAATTAAAAAATTTATGGAAGAAGTTTTTTGCTGTACCGTAAATAATACTTATCCCGAACTGGATGATATACTTAACTGCATTGATATATCTACAAACACCGGACATCACCTTAGTATAAAGTATTCTTCCATGCATCTTGGAGCAATAAGGAGATTTTTGGTTTTTAGAGTATTCAGTATTTTAGAAGAGCGCTACAAATATTCCCAAGATGTGGATAAGCTGATCAAAGGATTTATTAATAATTTCGATGTAGGCTTTGTGGTTTTAAACTGGGATAATGTACTTGAAAAATATATTCATATGTTAAATGCGGATATAGGCATAGATTACGTTAACGGAGGCAAGGTTTTGGGGAGTCCGGAACATACTAAAAGAAACCATAAATCCATTAAGCTTTTAAAAATCCATGGGTCATGTAACTGGCTTTATTGTGATAACTGTAGAGTACTGATAAATGATATGGAAAACAAGTACACGCTTATGGAAAAAGCTGGATTTAAAGAAACAGATTTTGGAATCTTTGATGAATTAAAAAGTATAAAGCATTTTGATATATTTACAGGGAGTGCCAAATGTCTTATATGTGGGGATATAGTATCTTCACATATTGCTACCCAAAGTTATAGAAAATCTTTTAGAGAAAATTCCTACCCCTGTATATGGAGTGAAGCGGAAGATATGCTGGCAAACTCGGACAAGTGGGTCTTTATAGGATATTCTATGCCACAGGCTGATTACGAATTCAAGCATCTTCTTAAGATATCGGAATTAAAGCTTAGTCATAAAAAGCAAAACAGGCTTAGCATTGATGTGGTGCTCCTAAACAGCAAGAATACAACTATGACTTATAAAAGTTTTTTTGGAGACAAGCTGGGCATCATATGTAATGAAGGAATAAGCAAATATTTAAAATATATTTAAAAGCTTATTTTTTTCCTTAAAGGATGGTATAATACGGTATAAATACTTGTAATAAATGCTAAGAATACTAATGCTAAGGGGTAATGGAATTGAACTTAAATAACGCAAGATATGAACTTACCGCTGTAAGACCGGAGCAATATCCTAAAAGCAGTATACCGGAAATAACTTTCGTAGGAAGGTCAAATGTAGGTAAGTCATCATTAATAAACTCTTTACTTAATAGAAAGAATTTGGCCAGAGTTGCTTCAAAACCCGGTAAGACCAGGGAAATCAATTTTTATAATATTGATGACAAATTATATTTTGTTGATCTTCCCGGATACGGTTACGCGAGAGTTTCAAAGTCTATAAAAGCTACCTGGGGAGAAGTCATTGAAACATATTTGACTACCAGAAAGCAGCTAAAGCTTGCTATAATGCTTGTTGATATAAGACATTCTCCTTCTGAAGACGACAGGCTTATGCACCAATGGCTTGTAAATACCGATAAGCCCCACCTGATAGTAGCTACCAAGCTGGATAAGATACCACGGTCAAAGGTAAAAGAAAGGCTTTTAGACATACGTCAAACTTTAAAGCTTGATGAGGGAGTAAGTATTATCCCTTTCTCTTCGGAAACAAAGCAAGGGAAGGATGAGCTCTTAAATGAGATCAAAACGCATATAGGGTATGAGGATACATAAAAGTGGTTAGAGCTTCCAAAATAATTGAGGTGGACAAATCCACCTCAATTATTTGAAAGCTCCCCTATAATACTATGCTGCATTTTTACCGGCTATGATCTCTTTTACCTTGTCTTTTATATCAATTAATTTTTTTAGGTTTTCATTTTTTTGAGTCTTTAACTCTATCATTTTATCAAGGACTTCATTGGCTTTATCAAAATTTTTCATGCTTATTTCTTCTTTAAATACTCTTCTTAGTTCCTTCATAGCCTCAGTCTGTGATTTAAGCTGTGATATTATTTTAAGGGCCTCTTCCTTAAATGGGGCAAGTTCTTCTTTTAAAGCCATAAAATCCTCTTTGATTTTGTCCAGATTCTCCTTATTATCTAAACGATTCTCTATGGATTCTTTATAGGCTTCTTTCTTATTGATTATCTCTTCGTTTAGCTTTTCAAGTTCTTGTTTTAGTGCTTCTGCTTTTTTTGGATCTTTGTCATTGATAGCTTTTAAGTATTCTTTTCTAAGGTCTTTAAGCTTTGAATATAGTGCTTTCAAGTCTTCTCTTACCTGTTTTACAGCTTCCTTCATTTTTTCAGAATTTTCTTTCCTATGGGATTTTATTTTTTCTCTTATTTCCTTTTTGGATTCTCTTGCACTCTGCTTTGAGTTACGAAGCTCTTCTCTCATTTTCTGGGCTTCCTGGTGAAGGCCTTTTAGAACATCCATCTTTTCCTTGATTTCCTGTGGTATAGAAGATAATTCTTCTTTAGGGGTTTCATTGGCTGCAAAGGCAGCTGTTGTAAATACTGACAGTGACATTGCAAAAACGGTAATGATTAAAATAAGCTTTTTCATATTTAACCATCCTTTCGATAAATAATTTTGTTGTACAGTTTCAGTATAAATAGTTTATTTGGAATAAAAACGATATAAATGTGGAAAAAGTGTGTAAAATTAAACTGCTTAAAGGTGATTTTAAATATATGTAGAACTAATTCATATTAGTAATAAATAATAAAGAAGAGCTGTGGGGGCGGAAAATGAGGAACAAATTAATATACATAGTAGATGACGAACAAAAGATCAGGGAACTTATCAAGACTTATCTAATAAAAGAAGGGTATGATGTAGAAATTTTTGAAGATGGCAAAGCTGCTTATGAACGTTTTATAAAAAAACCTTCTGATATGCTTATTATAGATATAATGATGCCGGGTATGGATGGCTATACATTGTGTAGAGAAATAAGAAAACTAAGCGATGTACCAATTATTTTTGTTTCTGCAAAGGATGATGAAGTTGACAGGGTGTTGGGGTTGGAGCTTGGGAGTGACGACTATATTTCAAAGCCTTTTAGTCCGCGAGAGCTGGTAGCCAGGGTCAAAACAATCTTTAGAAGGGTTAAGGATGAACATGTCCAAAATCAGATGCAAAAAAGGAAGGAGATTAAGTGCCGGGACATCCTTGTCTTACCTGATGAAAGAAAGGTCCTTAAGGAGGATATTGAGATATGTCTGACATCTAAGGAGTATGATTTTCTAATATATCTTATTGATAACAAAAACAAGGTCTTTAACAGGGAACAACTTATAAATAACATTTGGGGATATGACTTTATTGGTGATACAAGGGCAATTGATGACCTGGTTAAGAGGGTAAGAAAGAAGCTTTCGCAAGCAGGAGCTGCTCTGGAAATTACAACGGTTTGGGGATATGGTTATAAAATAAGCGAGTAAGTGAGGTTGTTACAGTGAAAAAGTCCATCACTTCAAGAATCATGATATCATACTTGTTGATCATTTTAATATCACAGTCATTTATAGGCACACTATTTGGTTTTACTGCCGAAAAGTATGTTGAAAGAAGAGAGGCTGAAAATTTAAGGAAGAATGCTTCTGTCATAATTAGAATTATAAAGGGTGAACTCCAGGCTGAAAAAAGACTCTCGGATTATAGAATTCAACAGTTAATTAAGGAGGCAGTCAAGAAAAATATACGAAGCCAGAATATTTCTTTTGTAGTCCTAACCAGGGATTTGCAAGTTATATATCCTAAAAATAGTGTACACACAGATGATTTTATGGCAATAATTTTCCCCAAAATAGAAGATGAGTTTAAGAGGTATGGTGAACGAATTATTAGAATCAAGACAGATGAAATGGATTATGCCGTGCATATAGTTCCTGCAAGAATTAATGTTAAAGATGGGAGACTAAACTGGATAGTACTCTATAGACCTATGGAGCAGCTCCATGAGCTTAGACGGAGCATGACTTCTATCTTGTTTATTTATCTTCTTTTTGCCACAATTGTAGCACTGGTTGTTGGTATCCTCATTGCTAGGTCTATAGCAAAGCCTATTGTTCTACTTAAGAAAAGAACTGAAAGGATATCTAAAAGAGATTATGACTCAAAAGTAGAGATAAATACAGGAGATGAGTTGGAGGCATTGGCTAATACTATTGATAAAATGGCAAAAGAGCTTAAGGAATATGATATGGCACAGAAAAAGTTTTTGCAGAATGCTTCCCATGAGCTTAAGACACCTCTTATGTCAATACAGGGTTATGCGGAAGGAATAAAGGATGGAGTGTTTGAAGACAATAACGAGGCTCTTGATATTATAGTTGAGGAAAGTACTCGATTAAAAGGTATTGTAGAAGAACTTATTTACCTTTCAAAGCTTGAGACTATGGAGAACTTTTATAAATTTTCTAATGAAAACATTAACAATGTTATAGAGAAGAGTATAGAAAAGGTAAAGAGCCTTGCACTGAAAAGAGGTATTAAGATAAATACCTTTCTTAATAAGGATGTGATATTACACATCGACATGGATAAATTTATCCAGGCTTTAATAAACCTTTTAGGTAACTGCCTAAGGCATTCCAAAAGTGTAATAAATGTAAGAACCTCATATGAGGCCAAATATTTTATAATAAGGATTAGTGACGATGGAGAGGGATTTGACCATGAGGAACTGAAGAATTCCTTTGAAAGATTCTATAAAGGCAAAAAGGGAGATACCGGTCTTGGTCTTGCCATAACAAAGGTTATTATAGAAAAGCACAGAGGGCTGATTGAAGCTTTTAATACAGCAGAGGGAGGTGCAGAGTTCGTAATACGCCTTCCCCTAAACCTATAATAGAAGGAATGAATCTTTTTATTAGAGACTGGGTTATAGTATATGGTAATATCTAACTTTACATTGGAATATTTATAATATATAATATCATCAATATAAAATGAATATTTGTGCTGGGGGTGCCTTAAGGCTGAGAAAGAGTGTACACTCTTAACCCTTTGAACCTGACGCGGTTAATGCCGCCGTAGGGAAGCGGATAAATCAATAATACAACACTTACGCTTACCTGCAAAAGGTAAGCGTTTTTAGTTTATAGAGTTTTGGTAGGGGGTGAATGGCTTGACTATAACGCTTAACGGTAAGAAAGCAGAGTTTGATGACGGGATATCTTTAATAGAACTTCTTAGTATTAAGGGGCTTGAACCTGAAAGAGTAGTTGTTGAATATAACTTCCAGGTCCTAAAGAGGGAGGAATGGGATAAGGTAATCCTAAAAGAAAACGATACTCTTGAGGTTCTAAGATTTGTTGGGGGAGGATAAACAATGAGTGACAATTTAATTATTGGTGGAAGAGAGATTTCAAGCAGGTTATTTATAGGTACCGGGAAGTTTCCTGCAAACAGGGTTATTCCGGATGTTATAAAAAGTTCAGGTGCACAGGTGGTCACGGTGGCTCTAAGAAGAATAGACTTTGATTCTGAAGAAGAAAACATGTTAAATTACATTTCCAAGGATTGTATTCTTATGCCTAATACATCCGGAGCCAGAAATGCCGATGAAGCAGTAAGGATAGCAAGGCTTGCAAGAGCTGCCGGCTGTGGAAACTTTATAAAGATTGAGGTTGTTTCGGATAACAAATATCTTCTTCCCGATAACTACGAAACAATAAAAGCAACAGAAATACTTGCAAAGGAAGGCTTTGTGGTGCTCCCGTACATGAGCCCGGACCTTATGGCAGCCAAGAGACTTGTGGATGCAGGTGCAGCAGCAGTAATGCCTTTGGGAGCTCCAATCGGAACCAATAAAGGGCTTAAGACCAAAGAAATGGTGAAAATATTGATTGATGAAATCAATTTGCCTGTAATTGTGGACGCGGGCCTTGGAAAGCCGTCAGAGGCAGCAGAGGCCATGGAACTTGGAGCTGCAGCGGTCCTTGTCAATACAGCCATAGCAACAGCAGGAGATCCGGTGTTAATGGGAGAAGCCTTCGGCCAGGCTGTGATAGCAGGAAGAAAGGCGTTCCTTTCGGGTGCCGGTGCAGTTAAGGATTATGCAGAGGCATCATCACCGCTTACGGGGTTTCTTGCCTGATATTAATTGTATATGAATGGGGAATATTAAATGAGTTTTTATGAGAAATATTTAAAATATAAGGATTTTGATTTTGAAGGTTTTTTTGACAGGCTGACGGATCATCAGGTAATAACTGCAATTAATAAAGAAAGACCCGGTGAGCTGGACTTTCTGGCTCTTTTATCCGATAAGGCAGGCAAGTATCTGGAGCAAATGGCCCAAATGTCAAGACAGCTTACAATACAGCACTTTGGAAAGGTTATATTCCTGTATACCCCCCTGTATCTGGCAAACTTCTGTGTAAACCAATGCGTATACTGCGGTTTTAATATGACAAACAGAATTACTCGTAAAAAGCTTAGCATGGATGAAGTAGAAAAGGAAGCAAAAACTATTTCAGCTACAGGATTAAGGCATATTCTGATACTTACAGGCGAATCAAGGCTTGAAACTCCTGTTGGGTATATAAGGGATTGTGTTAAGGTTCTAAAAAACTACTTCAGGTCTATTACCATAGAGGTTTATCCTCTTGAAGAAAAAGAGTATGCAGAGCTTATTGATGCAGGTGTTGACGGCCTTACAATTTACCAGGAAGTATATAATGAGGATACATACAGGGAGCTTCACTTAAAAGGACCAAAGCAGAATTACAGGTACAGGCTTGATGCACCTGAAAGGGCTTGCAGGGCGTCAATGAGAAGTGTTAATATTGGAGCTCTTTTAGGACTTGACGACTGGAGATCGGAAGCGTTTCTTACCGGGCTTCACGCAGACTATCTCCAGAATAAATATCTGGATACTGAAATAAGTGTATCCCTTCCGAGAATGAGGCCTCACAGCGGCCAATTCAAGCCTAAATTCAATGTTGAGGATAGAAGTCTGGTACAGATAATGCTTGCTCTAAGGCTCTTTATGCCAAGGGCCGGGATTACTGTATCCACGAGAGAGCGTGCGGAGCTTAGGGATAATCTTATAGGACTGGGTGTTACCAAAATGTCTGCAGGTTCGTCTACGGAAGTGGGTGGTCATACACTTAAGGATAAGAGCGAAGGTCAGTTTGATATTTCCGATCCTAGAAGTGTTGAGGAAATGAAGCAAATAATTTATAAAAAAGGTTACCAGCCGGTTTTTAAGGACTGGCAGGCAATTTAGTGATGCAGGTGAAAATTATGCTAAATGAGTTTGAAAAAGGTCTGGTTGCATATATTGGTGAAGATAGGCTAATTAAGCTTCAGAAGGTTAAAGTCGGCATTGCGGGTGCCGGAGGATTGGGATCAAACTGTGCCTTCAACCTTGTAAGAAGCGGATTTAGGAAATTTAAAATAGTTGATTTTGATGTGGTGGAGCCTTCGAACCTTGACAGGCAGTTTTTCTTTATAGACCAATTACACATGCCGAAGGTTGAGGCTTTAAAGGAAAACCTTGAGAGGATCAACCCCTGCATTGACATTGAATCCATACAGGATAGAGTTACCAAAGAGAATATGACAAGCTTGTTTGGTGATTGTGATGTTATAGTTGAGGCATTTGACAAGGTCATATACAAAACAATGATTGTTGAAGGCTTTTTTTCCTCGGGTAAACTTCTTGTTTCTGCTTCAGGTCTTGCAGGATGGGGAAATAGTGACGATATAAGGGTACGTAAAATCCACGAGAAGTTTTATATGGTAGGTGATTTTGTATCCGAGGCAAATGAAAATCGGCCTCCCATTTCTCCGAGGGTTAATATTGCTGCTGCAAAACAGGCTGATGTGGTTCTTAGCTTTTTTTTAAATGAGACTTAGGATGTGATAAAATGGAAAAGTTTTATAGAATTTTGGATGCCAATATAAACAGGGCATCGGAAGGGCTTAGGGTGCTGGAGGATCTGGCAAGGTTTTACTACGATGACAAATCAATGTCTAAGAGGCTTAAGGAGATAAGGCATAATGTGAGGAAAAATGTTATGGCCTTGCTGCAGCACTTTTTAGATAACAGGGACTCTTGTAATGATGTTGGGTTATCAGTATCAAATGAGCTTAAAGTTGATGATAAAACATCGATGATAGAGCTTGTAACTGCAAACTTTAAAAGGCTTCAGGAGGCTTTGAGGGCTATTGAAGAGAACTTGAAGATTATAGGAGAGTATGAGCTGTCAAAGGTATATGAAGGTTACAGGTTTAGTTCATATACCCTGGAGAAGGAGTACTTTAAGGCTTTATATCCATCGGAGAAGCAAAGAAAGCTATGTACAGAGCTTTACTGCCTTACGGCAGAGGAATATTCAAAGGGCAGAAATAATATTGAAGTTGTAGAAGAAATGATAAAAGCCGGAGTCAAGATAATTCAGTATAGGGAAAAAGATAAAAAGCTTATTGATAAGTATAATGAATGTGTAAAATTAAGAGAAATGACAAATAAAGCAGGGGTTACGTTTATAATAAATGATGATATTGATATTGCAATAATGGTAAAGGCCGATGGTGTACATATAGGCCAAGATGATCTTCCCATTGAGAAGGTGAAGGAGCTTGTAGGTGAGGAGATGATCGTAGGTGTGTCTACTCATTCACCGGATCAGGCGCAGGATGCCGTTAAAAGGGGAGCAGACTACATAGGAGTGGGGCCCATATATAGAACCAATACTAAAAAGGATGTGTGTGACCCTGTTGGACTTGAGTACCTGGATTATGTGGTAAAAAATATAAACATACCCTTTGTCGCTATTGGAGGCATTAAAGAGCATAACATGCATGAGGTTTTAGCTTATGGTGCAAAGTGTATTGCTATGGTGACAGAGATTGTAGGGGCAGAAAGTATCGAAGAAAAAATAAGGAATATAAAATCAAAGATTTTGAGAGGGGTTATGTAAAAATGTATACAACGCAAATGGATGCAGCCAGGAAGGGAATTATAACTGATGAGATGAGGATTGTTGCAAGGAAGGAAGGAAAAACCGTTGAAGATTTACAAAGCCTTGTAGCATGCGGAAAAGTTGTAATTCCTGTAAACAAGAACCATAAAAGTATTGATCCTGAAGGAATAGGCGAGGGCCTTAGGACAAAAATAAACGTAAACCTGGGTATTTCAAAAGACTGTTGTAATTTTGAGGCAGAAATAGAAAAGGTAAAAAAGGCCATTGAATTAAAAGCTGAAGCAATTATGGACTTAAGCTCATACGGAAAGACACAGGAGTTCAGGCAGGAGCTTGTAAGGATTTCGCCTGCCATGATAGGTACTGTCCCTATATATGATGCGGTAGGTTTTTATGATAAGGATCTTAAAAATATAACTTCAGAGGAATTTTTGGAAGTTGTTGAAAGGCATGCTTGTGACGGTGTGGATTTTATGACCATTCACGCGGGTATAAACAGGCAAACTGCCAAGCGCTTTAAAGAAAACGGCAGGCTTACCAATATTGTTTCAAGGGGCGGGTCGCTCATATTTGCCTGGATGGAGCTTACCGGAAATGAAAATCCATTCTACCAGCACTACGACAAAGTACTTGAAATATTTGAAAAATATGATGTTACAATAAGCCTTGGTGATGCTTTAAGGCCAGGAAGCATAAATGATTCTACCGATGCATCACAGATAGAGGAGCTCATCGTTTTAGGAGAGCTTACAAAAAAGGCCTGGGAGAGAAATGTTCAGGTTATGATAGAAGGCCCGGGACATATGGCATTAAACGAAATTGCTGCAAACATGGTACTTGAAAAAAGACTATGCCATGGGGCGCCGTTCTACGTTTTAGGACCCATTGTGACGGACGTGGCACCTGGGTATGATCACATAACAAGTGCTATAGGTGGAGCTATTGCTGCTGCGAACGGTGCTGATTTTCTCTGCTATGTTACACCGGCAGAACACTTGAGACTTCCCGATATTGATGATATGAAGGAAGGAATCATAGCATCAAAAATTGCCGCCCATGCTGCAGATATCGCAAAGGGCATAAAAGGTGCAAGGGATTGGGATTATCAGATGAGTGAAGCAAGAAAGAATCTTGATTGGAACAGAATGTTCGAGTTGGCAATAGACAGTGAAAAACCGAGAAAGTACAGAGAAAGCTCTATGCCTGAACATGAAGATACCTGTACAATGTGCGGGAAAATGTGTGCAGTAAGAAATATGAACAAGGTTTTAAAGGGTGAAAGCGTAAATATTTTGGATTAATACCGCTGAATGATAAAATAAAGGGGGTAAGGGGGAGAGCCCCTTAAAGATAAAAATATATTATAAATTATTAAAGGAGCTTGCTTTCTTAATAGATTAAAACAAAAAACTGCAGCTTTGCTATTGGCCGCAGAGTATATAATAATGTATAGAGGAAAAAAGTATGTTAAAAAGTTTTACTGTACAATAATATTATATTACAAGCGGGGGTTCATGTTAATTGGTAAACTGTACAATAAATAAAAAAAACAGGTCTTGTTTTTTGTTCAAAATCATGTAAAACATTTTATTGATTTTAGGTATTTTTGAAGCAGTATAAAGGCAAACAAAAAAGCTGCAAATCATCTGTTGCAGCTTGTAAATAATCTATAGTGTTTCGAGGAAAGTATGAAAAAGTATCAGTGTAATTATAGTATACGATAGTTAGTTTGATTTGTTAATTAGTAAAGTAGCTAATAAAATATATAAAATGCAAGAGTTTTTTGTTAAAAAGTATCAAAAGCATAGAAAAAGTTTTACTTATGAATTAAAAAGGGGTTATCTTAAATACTATTTTGAGACAACCCCTTTTTTATTATTTAAGATTATTTACCAGCCAACTGTTGTTCAGCCATTTCTATAAGTTTCTTAGTAATGTTACCGCCTACTTTACCAGCTTCATAAGCTTTCAAATCACCATTATAACCTTGCTTTAAATTTACGCCTACCTGTGATGCTATTTCGTATTTCATTTTATCAAGTGCTCCCTGCGCATTAGGCACAACCTTTTTATTGTTGTTTGGCATAATTTTTCACCTCCTTGTAATTGTACTGCAGTTGTTAACAATACTGCAGTCTAGAAGTTATACTAGTGCTTTTTAGCATAACTGGTTTTAGGTGATAAAATGTTAAAAATGCACTTTTGTGTCTGTACCTCGGATGATTTCATTACGAGGCACCAGGTTAGCCAAAGTGTACTGCATAAGGTTTAAAATCAAACCTTAAGGCAGGAAGACAGTATACTATAATGTAAAATCCTTATGTCAATTAACTGTCTTGTACCTGTCTAATTATATTTTTCGGAAAAATGAATTTTTTATAGCAAGAATATTTTAGAAATTAAATTGAAGGATTTTTGCACTGGCAGATAGAATAATATTGTATCAGCTAATGCTTGTAAACATGTGGGGGAATTGATGTATCCTTTAAATATAAACAGTAAGGTCATATATTTTAGAGATTTAAAAATAAGCCATTTGCCCAAGATACTTAAATGGTACAATAACATAGATGAATTCCGTTTTGCAACCGGAATTGATAAGCCTATATCTTTTAGTGAAATGACAAAAAAATATTTTGAAAGCCTGCTATGCACTACAGAATTCTTTGTTGGAATATACAAAAACTTTTCTACAGAGATGATAGGTATATTAAAGGGGCAGTTTATACTTACCCCTCAAAAAGCCGTATGGATAAGTTCTATTATGATAGACCCTGATTATCAGGGCAGGGGATTAGGACGTGAAGCAATAAACTTACTCATACAACATCTTAGAACCAATAGTGAGGTAAAAGAATTATATTTGGCAGTAGCAGAAAATAATATAAAAGGAAAGTTGTTTTGGAAAAGGCAAGACTTTAAAGAACTCAAAAGAATTGATAATTGTTTGCATCTTCAAAACCAGCCGCAGAATATAATAGTAATGTACAGATCAATACAGTAATTTACACATATATCCATAAAGACGATGTGGTAAATAGGTTTAGAGGCTTATTAAAGCAGCCGATAAATACTACATAAGATCTATCCAATATGATTCATATACATTATGTTAACAAGAGCCGTAATATTATATAATTTTATTGTAGGATAAACTCTATCCAGTCAAAAAGGAAATTTGACAAAAAAAAATAAGACATATATAATATCTTTGAAAAAAGTATCAAAAATTTAGCAACAACTCTTTATAAAGTCTAAAGTAACCTATGTAATGCACACATATAAAAGCTGCTTTATATTTGCAATTTTAAAATATATATTTACAACAGATAGAGAAAATAGGAGGATAAAAAGTATGATAAAGTGTAAAAAGGTGTTATTGTACATAACAGTTCTTATTTCATTGTCTTCTTTATGGACAGCCGTCTCTTTTGCCCAGGAGGACAAGACTGGCATTGTCACAGCCAGCATGCTAAATATGCGGCAATCTCCTAACACCTCTACAGAAGTGATAGACCAGATTCCAAAAAATTTCAAGGTTAATATACTTGACAGATCAAACGGCTGGTATAAGGTTGACTATAACGGTAAAACAGGGTGGGTATACGGAAGCTATGTTTCAATAATGGAGCCGGAAGCTGACCAAACGCAAATGGTTGATGAGACTATAGTTCCAGGCAGTACAACAGCCAAGAGTACAGAAACAATAGCAAGTGAAACCAAGGCCGAAGGGACGGTTGTGGATGAAACTCTGACAGCTGATATACCTGCAAGTGCACCTGCGGCCAAGACTGAAAGCGTTACACAGATAGGTATAGTAAATGCTTCAACTTTAAATGTAAGAGAGGGAGCAGGAACTGAATATAAGATAGTAGATAAGCTGGATAGGGGCGAAAAGGTTAGTATATTGGCAAAGGAAAACGGCTGGTATAAGATAAAGATGTCAAACGGTACTATTGGATGGGTTTCCAGTACATATATTTCTACAGATGTTACCGTAGCTGCCAGAGGGGAAGATGAAATTGATGAGACTTTGGTAGTGCCGGAGGATTTAAAGGATAACAGTGTTTCCGATACCCGTCGTCAGGTAGTGGCATATGCAAAGAAATTCCTGGGTGTAAGATATGTTTATGGAGGAAGCAGTCCAAGCGGTTTTGACTGTTCCGGCTATGTAAAATACGTATTTGATCACTTTGGTGTCAAGCTTGAGAGGGTAGCTGCAAGCCAGGCGAAGCAGGGCAAATGGGTATCAAAGGCCAACCTTGTGCCGGGTGACCTGGTATTCTTCGATACTAATGGAGGCCACAACCATATAAACCACGTAGGTATATATATAGGTGATGGCAAATTTATTCATGCATCATCAGGAAGATCTAATAAAAGAGTGGTTATTAGCGACATTACAAGTGGGTTCTATGCTACAAACTACATGACTGCAAGAAAGGTTCTGAATTAACAAACAAGAATATTATACTGCTCCTTTTATAAGGAGCTTTTTTTGTGAGGTGAGATATGAAAAGGCCTCTAGTCTTGTTTTGCTTGGCTCTGATAACCGGCATATTATCTGCCCATATAACAAGGTCATACATGTTTGCTGCCTTGTCTTGTGCGGTAGTTGGCATAATTATTTTAGCATTACCGGCGTTTAGTACCCAAAATCGCTTTATAACCCTGGGTATAGTACTTTTTTATCTCTTTGGAGCAGTATATTATCTATACTCTTATAATCAAAACTTCCATAAATTTGAGGAGTTTTCCGGAAAGCAGGTTGTAGTTAAGGGATACATAGACTCTGCACCCGATATTAAGGATTCAAGAGTATCTTATACTCTTAGGACCAAAGAGGTCAGCTTTAAGGAAGACCCACAAAATATAAAAAAAGTAGACGGCAAAGTTTTATTTTCTACATTAAACAGCGGTAAGGTTCCAATACTTGAATACGGAAGAGAGGTAGAGATATCAGGGCGGCTAAACTTGCCAAAGGGCAGGACAAATCCGGGTGGATTTGACTTTAGGAGGTACCTTGGCCAATCAGGTATTTCTGCCACTGTTTTTGCTGCCGAAAGAAATATTCACCCCAAAAGCATAAATAAAGGTAATATATTGGTAAAAGCAGGTCTTTTTTTAAGAACCAGAATAGTAAATGTAGTAAATAACAGTCTTCCTCCCCAGCAGGCCGGACTGTTAAACGGCATGCTTATCGGATACAGGGAGGGTTTAAGTGAAGAGGTTCAGGAAGTATTCAGTAATTCGGGGCTAACGCATATTATGGCAGTTTCTGGAGCCAATATTGGCTTTATTGTCTTTCCCTTGATTTTTGTTTTTAAGAAGCTAAGGCTTAGACAGAATATTGCAAACATAATTATTATAAATATTTTAGTAGTTTTTACCTTTATAACCGGATTTGAACCCTCTGTACTCCGGGCGGTAATAATGGCTGTGGTAATCCTTGTGGGTCAGATAATAAAAAGAGAAACGGAAGTGTTTACAAGCATTTCATTTGCAGCTATTGTTTTACTTTTACATAACCCCGGTAACCTTTTTAATATAGGATTTCAATTGTCATTTACAGCTACAATTTCCCTTGTTCTTTTTTATAAGAATATCAAGGATAAGATTAACTTTAAGTTTGTACCAGAGTTTATAACAGATGTGCTGGCGGCAACGTTGGCAGCGCAATTGGGAGTACTGCCTGTTACCGTTTTTTATTTTAACAAGATATCGGTGGTATCGGTTCTTTCAAACCTTATAGTTGTACCGGTATTAGAGTTTATAACTATTTTAGGTTCCCTGATGGCAGTACTTGGACAGATACATATAGTTTTTGCAAAGCTTATAGGATATCCCAATAATGCTTTGTTAAGTTTTGTGCTTTTTGCTACCAAAACAACTGCTGACTTTCCTTCGGCAGTTGTAAGAGCAACTACTCCTTCCATAATATTAATTATTGCTTATTATATAGTTATAGTTTTTGCATTTTGGTACAAACCAAAGTATAAAGTAAAGGCAGCTTTTAAGCATTATGTTTTGACCGGGATGTTTGTCCTTACACTAATATCCATAAATATATTTGTTCCAAAAGGGCTTGAGGTTGTATTTTTGGACGTGGGACAGGGTGATTGTGCCTTTATAAGAACCGGTACAGGGAAAACCGTCTTAATTGACGGTGGTGGAGATAATATGGGAGAGAGTGTAGTTATACCCTTCCTTTTGGATTATGGGGTTTCAAGCCTTGACCTTGTTGTTGCAACCCATGGGCACGATGACCACACCCAGGGCCTTATTCCCGTACTTGAAGAGTTTAAGGTCGATAATATTGTGATTCCTGATATACCGCCAAAGGAGGGAATTGTGAAGCTTATTGAAATAGCAGAGGATAAGGAAATTGATATAGGCCGATGCAGTAAAGGGGACTTGATAAGATTGGATGACAAGACCCATTTTGATGTACTGCACCCTAAAAGTGATTCTTATATAGAAAAATCACCTTTAAATAATAACTCATTAGTGCTAAAATTAAACTACAAAAGGGTGAGTGTACTTTTTACGGGAGATATTGAAAAGGAAGCTGAAAGTACGCTGGTGGAAGATGGAGTAAATATTGAAGCGGATGTTTTGAAAGTTGCACACCATGGTTCGTCCACATCTACCATACCGGAGTTTTTGGATAGGGCCAGACCGGCTGCTGCTGTAATAAGTGTAGGAAGAAACAATTTTGGGCATCCTTCAAGTGAAGTTTTGGAGCTTATTAAGGATAAGAGAATAAATGTGTTAAGGACAGACCGGGATGGAGCCGTAATACTTAAGACCTTTGGAGACAGAATTAGGCTAATAAGGATAAACTCATCAAACTAAATGAGACTTGGGTGAAGATAAATGAGTATTGATACATTAAAGGAAGAAATAAAGAGCAATGAGTTAAGAAACCTTTACCTTTTTTACGGTGAGGAAGAATATTTAAAAAAGTATTATCTGGAAAGCATTGATAAGATTATTTTAAAAGATGACTTGACAGGCCTAAATAAGATAGTGCTTGAGGGAAAAGCCGAAGCCTCAAGGATTGTTGAGGCTTGCGAAACCATGCCCGTTTTTTCAGAACATAAACTGGTTGTTGTAAAGAATTCGGGAGCATTTAAGTCTAAGAAGGATACAGGTAAACAGAGTATAAAGGATGAGCTTCTTGAATATTTAAACAATATTCCTCCTTTTACATGCCTTGTATTCTATGAAGAAGAAATTGATAAAAGGCTAAAACTTGTAGATATAATAAAGAAGAAAGGACTTATTGTTGAGTTCCCATACCAGAAGCCAAATGAACTGGTTAAGTGGGTTGTAAAGGCTTTTAAATCCAACGGCAAAGAAATTGATGCAAGCACAGCGTCTTTTCTGGTAGATATAAGTGAATCAGGGATGACCGAAATACTTAATGAGATAAACAAAGTTGTACTCTTTTTAGGAGAAAGGTCTAAGGTTGGTAGTGACGACATCAGGAAGGTCTGTACAAAGTCTATAAAGAGTAGAATATTTGACTTAACGGATGCAATTGCCGAAAGGAATATCACTGCTGCTCTAAAGCTTTTAAATGATATGATTATTTTAAAGGAGCCATTACCAAAGATACTTTTTATGATTGCAAGACAACTTAGGCATATACTGGAGATGAAGCTTCTATATAATGAAGGTATGGGGATGAAGGAGGCTTGTTCAAAAATCGGAATAACTCCTTATGCCGGCAGCAAAGTTTTAAAGCAGGCTGCCAGTTTTTCCATAGATAAGCTAAAGAGTGCTATCGAGGAGACACTAGAGCTTGACCTTGCAATAAAGACAGGAAGGATCAATGACAGGACGGCTACAGAGATTCTCATATGCAAGCTTGCCCAAAACTAAACCATAAAAAATAAAAAACGTACTTTTAAGTACGTTTTTTATTTAGTGGCAGCATTTAATGCCTTTGCAAGCTTGGACTTTCTTCTCGCAGCGGTGTTTTTATGAATAACATTCTTTGCTGCTGACTTGTCTAAAGACGTTATAGCACTTTTCAAAGCATCTACAGCTTTAGCATCATTATTTGTTATAGCTTCTTTACATTTTCTTATAGCAGTTTTTAAAACTGATTTTCTAATGCTGTTTTTAAGTGATTTATGTTTAGTTACACGAACTCTCTTAATAGCAGATTTAATATTTGGCAACCCATTCACCTCCTGCGAGTTAATCAACAAAAAGTATTTTAACACGAAAAAAATTAAAATGCAAGGGCCAAATCACATTTTTCCCACAAATAGAAATCTATATATGTGTAAAAAGGTAATTATATATAAAAGAAAGGTATTTTAAAAAAGATTATGTGAAAAAATACTATTAAAGGATAAAAAATTACGAGTTGACAAATGGGCCAAAATAATTTTAAACCCGGTTACACCATATTAAACATTAATGAAAGGATGGGTTTTCTAAAGTGAATAAAAATATTAGGACGGACTTGGCACTTGAGGCACATGAACTTATAAAAGAGCAAGAACTAAATAAGGGTATTAACGAGAGGAGAGATCCACCCGGTGTAGATGTTGAGCATGCAGGAACCAAGGATATTAAAATAACCAGAGTTAGGGTTACTTCACCTACGGGGGAAGCTGCAATAGGAAAAGCCATGGGTAACTATGTTACTCTTGAAGTTCCTAGACTTAAAGAGAACGACCAGGTTCTATATGAAGATACCTGTAAAGCCTTGGCTAAAGAGTTGACAGACCTATTAAAGCTAAAAGAAAAGTCTACAATTTTAGTAGTAGGATTGGGAAATTGGAATGTTACACCGGATGCTTTAGGGCCCAAAGCAGTATCCGGGCTCATGGTTACAAGGCATCTTTTGGAGTATGTTCCCGAGCAGGTGGATCAAGGAGTTCGGCCGGTATGTGCTGTTGCTCCCGGGGTACTTGGTATAACCGGAATTGAAACGGGTGAGATTGTAAGAGGTATTGTAGACAGGGTAAGGCCCGATGTCGTTATAGCAATTGATGCACTTGCTTCAAGAAAGATGGAGCGTGTAAATACTACTATTCAGATTGCCGATACAGGCATAGCACCGGGATCAGGTGTGGGTAACAA
The DNA here is from genome assembly GCA_049325575.1 of Bacillota bacterium. Classification (GTDB taxonomy): domain Bacteria; phylum Bacillota; class Clostridia; order Acetivibrionales; family Acetivibrionaceae; genus JBMOLK01. Next base: position 77,603 of record JBMOLK010000058.1, read on the forward strand.
GAGAATGGAACTATCCAGAGAAACTCTAGGAGTACCTGTAATTGCCATTGGGGTTCCCACTGTTGTTGACGCGGCAACCATGGCCAATGACACCATTGACCTTGTAATAGACAGCCTGATAAAAGAAGCAAAAGAAGAAACGGACTTCTACAACATGCTAAAGAATATTGACAGGAATGAAAAATACCAGCTTATACAGGAGGTGCTGCAGCCTTACGTAGGAAACCTTATAGTAACACCAAAGGAAATAGATGACGTAGTTGACAGAATCGCAAAGGTTATAGCAAATGGGCTAAACATAGCACTTCACCAGGGTATTACTTTAAATGATGTAAACAGGTATATTCAATAAAACAGGACTTTGTGGGAAATAAATAATTTCGTTATATTCTGGAAGCCCGGTATTCTTTAGTATATATATGTTTCTATTAAATTCATATGGAAAAAAAGCTGTTTTTATACGATAATGGTTATATAAAAACAGCTTTTTTCTTTAGTAAAAAACAATAGGAGATATATTATGGCCGGGCTTAGAATTCTTAAAAAAATACATGATCTATACCTAACGCTGCCGTTAAAAGTAAGATTTTCTTTCTTAATAGCTATTTTTATTGCCATATCTGTATTCAGTATTGGCTTTAATGAATACAGGAAGTCCAATGGTCCGGATAAAAAAGCTTATCTTACGGATAACAGCCTGATTGATAGCGGCAAAACCGGAAAAGATGCTGAAGAGGATAATAAGGAAGTGAATGAGGAGCCAAAGCCTAAAGAGGTAATAATTGTGATTGACCCGGGCCATGGCGGTGATGACCTTGGTGCATATAACGGCAAGCTGTATGAAAAGGATATAAACCTTGATATATCATTAAGACTTGGCAAACTATTGAGTAAAGAGGGAATAAAAGTAGTATATACCAGGGAAAAGGATGTGTTTGTGGACCTGGACCCAAGAGCAAAACTGGCAAACGATCTGGGCGCCACACTGTTTATAAGTGTACACAGTAATTCAATGCCCAATAATTCGGATTATAGGGGAACAGAGACTTTATACTGTCCTCCGGCTAATTCGGAAAACAGCAAAATGGACGGAAGGAAACTTGCAATAATTGTACAGAACGAACTAATCAAAGCCTTAAAGACTGTTGACAACGGCATAATATACAGACCGAATCTTCTGGTTCTTAGGAAAACTCAAATGCCGGCTGTTATTGCTGAAATAGCTTATATTTCAAATCCTTCGGACAGGGCCAAGCTTACCAGTTCCGAATTTAAGCAAAAAGCTGCTAATGCACTATCGAGTGCTGTAATGAAGGCACTTGACAGAATGGAAGCAAAAAAAGATGAAAACGGAGTATGGAAAGTTATACAGAAATAATTTAAGCGTTAAAAAGAAAGGGAAATCCCTTTCTTTTTTTAATGCTTGCATGTATAATTTTAATATGTACTTTTAATATATGTTTTTATATGTGTAGTTAAGCTTCTTACTTGTTTAAGATATTTATTTTTACATAAAGCAGGTATTCTTTTTATTTTTCAGGGAGGTGTTTATGAAAAACATATGGAGATCCCTCTTTATTCTGGTTTCAGTAATTTTATTATGGAATCAGATAGTATTCAGGCCTTTTAGGGTGCTTTCGATCTTTTTTCATAAGATAGGACATGCTCTTACTGCTTTTCTTTTTGGATACGGCTACCTGGCCTTTAGGGTTACTTTTGGGGGAATGGGGGATACTATACTCTATGCTAAAGGGTGGTTTGCCTCCTTTATGATTTCAAACGGCGGTTATATAGGGAGTTTGTTGTTTGCAGTGATAGTTCTTTATTTAAGAAAAACACCTGCCAGGAAGTTTTTGCTGGGCAGTATATCAATACTCTATCTCACCATTTCCATAAGTTACCCTGCTCTTCGAGGTACTCTTATCTATTCGGTAATTTTCACTTCGTTTGTAATTGTTTTATATATGATTCAAAAGGAAACAATAAACGAGTGGATAATTGATATAATAGGCATAACCACTATTGCATATATTATATATGATACATTTGTTAATACAATACTTTTAAAACTCAATCAACAACTTTTTATAATTAAAGGCTGGAGATCAAGTCCTCCAGATGATATAATAAGATTAAGTAATTTAACACATTTACCCACTTTGGTTTGGGGTATAATCTGGCTTGTAATTTCTGTTTTTGTATTGAATGCCGTGCTTTTAAAGGCATCTAAAAGTAAAAAAAGATAGTTTAATTAAAAGATTACATAACCCATGTTTTGGGAATTACCTGGCTACAGCTTACAATGGAGGAAAAGGCTTGTGGATATTGAAAAGAGAATAGAAGAGCTTAAAGAGATAATTAATTACCATAGCTACAAATACTACGTGGAAGATACACCCGAGATAAGCGACTTTGAATACGACCAGCTTTATAGGGAGCTTGAGAAACTGGAGGAGAAAAGGCCTGATCTCGTTACACCTGATTCACCCACACAAAGGGTTGGCGGCAAGCCACTGGAAGGCTTTGAGAAGGTCATTCATACAGTGCAGATGCAAAGCCTTGCAGATGTGTTTAGCGAAGAAGAGCTGTATGCATTTGACAAGAGGGTTAGAGATGCTGTTGGAGATGATGTTGAGTACATTGTAGAGAAAAAGATTGACGGCTTGTCTGTTTCCCTGGTATACGAAAACGGAAAGTTTATAAGGGGTGCTACCCGTGGTGACGGTCTAGTAGGTGAGGATGTAACACAGAACTTGAAAACCATTAAATCCATACCCCTTTCATTAAAAAAGAATATACCTCTTTTGGAAGTAAGAGGTGAGGTGTTTATTTCCAAGAGTGATTTCATAAAAATAAATGAGGATCAGCAGGCTTTGGGACAGCAGCTTTTTGCGAATCCCAGAAATGCTGCAGCAGGTTCCCTACGACAACTTGACCCCAAGATAGCTAACCTTAGAAAGCTTGATATATATTTATTTAATATACAAAGGGTTGACGGGGAGAGTTTTAATACTCATAAAGAGACTCTGGATTTTATGAAGGAGATGGGATTAAAGGTCAGTCCCGGTTATAAAGTTTGCAAGAATATAAGTGAAGTAATGGATGAAATAAATAGGATAGGCAATGACAGGGGAAATATACCATTTGAGATAGACGGTGCTGTAGTAAAGGTTAATTCCCTAAGGCTTAGGGAGCTTCTTGGAAGCACCACTAAAACGCCCAGGTGGGCAGTAGCATATAAGTATCCGGCAGAAATTAAGGAGACTGTTATAAAGGATATCTGGGTTAATGTAGGAAGGACTGGAGTCCTTACTCCCAACGCTATTTTGGAACCTGTCAGACTTGCAGGTACCACTGTGAGCAGAGCAACACTTCATAACATGGATTACATAAAGGAAAAGGATATACGTGTAGGAGACACTGTACGTGTCAGAAAGGCAGGAGACATAATACCTGAAGTTGTAGAGGTGGTTTTCGAAAAGCGTAAGGGGAATGAAGCAGAATTTGATATGCCAAAAAAGTGCCCTGTTTGCAGTTCTGATGTAGTAAGAGAAGCGGGTGAGGCAGCATACAGGTGTACGGGTATAGACTGTTCTGCCCAGCTTTATAGAAGCATAGTCCACTTTGCCTCAAGGGATGCCATGAATATTGAAGGGTTGGGGCCAGCTATCATAGAAGCACTTCTTAACAATGACATGATCAAAGGGGTAGCTGACTTATATTATTTGCACAAAGCAAAAGAAGAACTTATTAATATGGAAAGAATGGGTAAGAAGTCCATTGAGAATCTACTTGCTTCCATTGAAAAATCCAAGGAAAACAATATTGACAGATTGATATACGGCTTTGGAATAAAGCATATAGGACTTAGGGCTGCACAGCTTTTAAGTGAGAATTTTGAATCGTTGGAAGCACTAAAAAACGCTTCTTTGGATGATATAATAAAGATACCGGAGTTTGGAGAAAAGATGGCTCAAAGCGTTGTAGTATTTTTCCAACAGGGTCAGACTGCCGATACAATAGAAAAGCTTAAGGCCGCCGGGGTAAATCTAATAAGCCAGGGAAAAAGAAAGCTTAGGGACAGCAGATTTGAAGGACTTACCTTTGTTCTTACCGGAACTCTGTCAGAGTTTACGAGAAGCGAAGCTGCCGAGATAATACAAAGCTTTGGAGGAAAGACCTCTGGCAGTGTTTCTAAAAAGACAGATTATGTTCTAGCCGGTGAAGAGGCAGGAAGTAAGCTGGATAAAGCCAGGGAACTGGGAATTAAAATTATAGATGAAGACCAGTTCAAGAGAATGATAGAATAAAATATAAAGATAACAGGTTTACTATATATATTTAATATATTTTTAATTTTTGGTATAGGGGGAATAAAAATGATGGAAAATGGTTTGGACTATTGCAATTGTCCGAAGAAAAAGTGCGAAAGGCATAGTAAGTGTGACCTGTGTATTGAATTTCACAGGAACGGCAAAAGGCTTCCATATTGTAAGAGAGAGAAAACAATATTTTCAACACTTTCTAACATCTTTATCAAGTAGAATAACGGGTGTTAGTTATGGGTAATGATTTTTTATTGTATTTGATTTATAGCGTAACAATTATTTTTTTACTTATTGTTATATTTTTATTTTTTATGTTAATAAGAAGAAGACGGTATAACAGGAGTCTTAAAAAACATCCAGTACCAAGAATTGATTGCGGCAGTGTCAGTGTATTCTTTGACCAGAAGAATAACGTGATAGTAATTCCATATGTCAAGGATAAATATGGTGTAGGTAGGGCTATCGGAAAGCCGCAGTTTTTGCAGGCACCGTACAATACCCGTGCACTTGGTGAAGTGGTTAGAAGGTCAATGGCTATGTGTAAGGGAGGTCACCCTTGTACAGATGCACTGCTGATGTCGAAACTTAATTCGCTGGACTGGAAGGATTTCTCAAAAGACAAAAGAAATATTTCCATATATTATAAGGAAGAACTGGGCCTTGTATTTAATACTACTAAAAGGGTATCTGACGGCTCATACCAATTCAATTTCAGAGGATACGAAAAGGTTTTGGGGAGCTCTGTGGGAAACGAGGAGCTTGGCGTGGTGCTCATGAACTTGCTTGAGAGGTGCAGATGCTAGTTGGAATGATATAGGAATTAATGGTTGACGTGGAATTTATGGCTATGTATAATAAATCTATGTACACTTAAACTTATTAACATATGTTCCTCTTTCTTTAAAGAGGGAGGTGCGGTCCTAAGAGGGCCGTTTTTTTTGTTTTAAAGGGGCTTATATGGAATGACTTTTGGAAATAATATTTCTTGAATAATTGACGCTTTATAGCTGGTTTTATATAATAATCAGTATGAATAGGAGGGAAGTTTATGAAGGTTACGAAAGATACCATAGAGCATGTCGCCAATCTTGCAAGACTCAACCTCAACGAAGAGGAAAAAGAAAAGCTGACTTTAGATATGGAAAATATCATTTCATATGTTGACAAGTTAAATCAACTTGATACTTCGGATGTAAAACCAACAGATCATGTTATACCTATAAAAAATGTGTTTAGGGAAGATAAGGTTGATCCTTCTTATCCCAGGGATATGATGCTTGCAAATGCTCCTTCGGAAGAAGATGGATGTTTTAAGGTCCCTAAAATAGTTGAATAGTAGTTTAGGAAAATTATTGGAGAATATAAGAACAGGAGGGTGAATGGTGGAACTATATGAACTTACGGTTCACGAGATGAGTGACTTGATTAAAAGTAAAAAGGTAAGCGCTGTTGAGCTGACAAAAGCAGTGCTTGAGAGAATAAATAAGGTTGATTCCGACGTGGGAAGCTACATAACCGTATTAGGCGATGATGCCGTTAAGAGAGCAAAGGAAGTTCAGGACAAGATTGACAAAGGTGAGGCAAAGACGCTTCTTGCAGGAATTCCTATGGCTATAAAGGATAATATTTGTACTAAGGATGTTAAAACTACTTGTGCTTCTAGAATGCTTGATAGTTTTGTGCCCCCTTATGATGCAACGGTATCAAAAAAGCTATATCTGGAGGACTCGGTCCTAATAGGCAAGCTTAATATGGATGAGTTTGCAATGGGAGGATCTACAGAAAATTCATACTTTAAGCCTACACGCAACCCCTGGGATCTTAATAGAGTGCCAGGAGGTTCAAGCGGCGGCTCTGCTGCAGCTGTTGCTGCTGATTTAGCCGGTTTTACCCTGGGGTCTGATACAGGAGGGTCCATTAGACAGCCTGCTGCATTCTGTGGTGTTGTAGGTATGAAGCCCACTTATGGGGCTGTATCACGTTTTGGATTGGTGGCCTTTGCCTCTTCGCTTGATCAAATTGGGCCAATTACAAAGGATGTAACCGATTGTGCCGTTGTACTTAATGCAATAACAGGGCATGATCCTATGGATTCTACTTCTGCAAACGTTAAGTATCCTGATTATACAAAGGCCCTGGTGAATGATGTTAAAGGAATTAAAGTCGGTATACCAAAAGAATATATTGGTGAGGGAATAAGTCCGGAAGTCAAAAAGGCTGTTCTTGATGCAGCAGAGTTGTTAAGGAAGCTTGGTGCAGAATGTGAAGAATTTTCACTTCCCATAACCGAGTATGCAATTCCTGCTTATTATCTTATTTCCTCTGCTGAAGCAAGCTCAAACCTTGCAAGATATGACGGTATAAAATACGGATACAGGGCAGAAAAGTTTACAGGTCTTTTAGACCTCTACAAGCAGACCAGAAGTGAAGGATTCGGAGCAGAGGTAAAGAGAAGAATAATGCTTGGAACATATGCACTAAGTTCGGGATATTATGATGCGTACTATAAAAAGGCTCTACAGGTCAGAACACTTATAAAAAACGGTTTTGATATAGCTTTCGGTAAGTTTGACCTGATTTTGGGGCCTACAGCACCTACAACTGCTTATAAGATCGGCGAAAAATCGGACAATCCTCTGGAAATGTACTTAGGAGATATATATACTGTTTCAGTAAACATTGCAGGATTACCTGGGCTTAGCATTCCGGGCGGATTTGACAGCAATAACCTTCCAATTGGCTTGCAGCTTATTGGAAAGCCCTTTGATGAAAGCACTTTGCTGCGCGTAGGATATACTTTTGAGCAAAATACAGAGTTCCACAAAAATAAGGCAAAGATTTGAGGTGAGTACAAAGATGGAATATGAAGTAGTAATTGGACTTGAAGTTCATGCTGAGCTTTCGACAAAATCAAAAATATATTGTTCCTGTACTACCGAGTTCGGGGGAGAGGTAAATACCCATATATGCCCCATTTGTACAGGAATGCCTGGAGTGCTGCCGGTATTAAACAAGAAGGTTGTAGAATATGCTGTAAGAGCAGGTCTTGCTACTAACTGCAGCATAGCCGAATACAGTAAACAGGATAGAAAAAACTATTTTTATCCTGATCTTCCTAAAGCCTACCAGGTTTCCCAATACGATCTTCCGATCTGCCAAAAGGGTTATATAGATATTGAGACAGACGGTACTTCAAAGAGAATTGGTATAACAAGAATTCATATAGAAGAAGATGCGGGAAAGTTGATGCATGATGAGTGGGATACAGGATCCCTGGTTGATTACAACAGGTGCGGTGTACCGCTTATCGAAATAGTTACCGAGCCTGATATCAGGTCGGCGGAAGAAGCAAAGGTTTTCGTTGAGAACCTTAAATCCATATTACAATATATTGATGTATCCGATTGTAAAATGCAGGAAGGTTCTTTGAGAGCAGACGTAAATCTTTCTGTTAGGCCCGTTGGACAGAAAGAATTCGGTACCAGAACGGAGATGAAGAACCTGAACTCTTTCAGAGCCATAGTAAGAGCTATTGAGGCAGAGACTAAAAGGCAGATTGAGGAGATTGAATCAGGTGGAACCATCATACAGGAAACAAGGCGATGGGACGATAACAAGGGCGTAAGCTACTCCATGAGAAGCAAGGAGGAGGCACATGACTACAGGTATTTCCCGGAGCCGGACCTGATGCCTATAGTGATAGATGAAAAGTGGAAGCAAGAGATCAAAAATTGCCTGCCGGAGCTTCCGGAGGCTAGAAAGAAGAGGTATATAAGTCAATTCGGGCTGCCAGAGTATGATGCTTCAATACTGACAGGTTCAAAAGTTCTTGCAGACTTTTTTGAAGAAGCAGCAGGCAAGAGCAATAATGCCAAGGCGGTAAGTAACTGGATAATGGGAGATCTTCTTAGGATTTTAAAGGAAAAAAATATGGAGGCTGAAGATATTCCTTTCCCTGCCGAATACCTGGGCAAGCTGGTATCATTAATCGATAAGGGAACCATAAGCGGTACAATTGCCAAGAAGGTATTTGAGAAGATGTTTAGCCAAAGCAAAGATCCGGAAGTAATTGTAAAAGAGGAAGGATTAGAGGTTGTAAGCGATGAAGGTGCACTGGCAGCTGTAGTAAGAAAAATCATTGAGAGCAACCCCCAGTCTGTAGAAGACTACAGGAGCGGCAAGGAAAAAGCTTTTGGATTTCTTGTAGGCCAGGCTATGAAAGAGACAAGGGGAAAAGCGAATCCACAGCTTATAAACAAGCTTCTAAAGGAAGAGCTTGAGAGATAAAATAGAAAATAAAACTTGTTCAATAATTTAAGGCGGCTGGTTTTAGCTGCCTTAAATTATTGGTCATATATAGTGCCTTGTAACGTAATTCTTTTCTAGAGCATGGGAGGCACAAATATAGGAAGTGCATTTTTAACATTATGAATGACTGGAAATTTGTTATGTTAAAAAGCACTAGGACTAATAACTTAACCTGGTGAGCGATAGTATGGAAGGATTTAACAATATAGGAGTAGTTCAGGATGTTGTATCCGTGAATGCATAATAGCGCGAAAAAACGATGTATTCAGCAGTAAATTTAATTTAAATGTGTATATAACGTAAAAAATGGTGCATAAAATCTTGTATACAATAAACATTTTGTATATAATTAATGTTGCTGTGTAAGGCGCTGGTACAGGGATTAACAGTTACTAGGTCTTATTATCTGGTAATAATAATTGGTGATAAATAAAATTTTCTTTATAATTAATAAAACTGTATTTCTTATCACGAAAGGGGTAAAATCATGGGTTTTTTGGAACAAATAATTGAAAGGGCAAAGTCTAATATTAAAACTATTGTTTTGCCGGAGAGCACTGACATGAGAGTTGTTAAAGCTGCGTCAATGATTCAGGGGCAGGGTATAGCAAAGGTGGTGCTTATAGGTAATGAAAATGATATCAGAAAATTGGCAGGAGACCTTGATCTTTCAGGGATAAAAATAGAAGATCCTTTAAATTCGGAAAAAATTTCAGACTATGCAAGTACTTTATTTGAGCTTAGAAAGTCAAAGGGAATGACTTTTGAACAAGCAATGGAGACTATGAAGAACCCTCTTTACTATGGTGTTATGATGGTTAAGAAGGGTGAAGCAGACGGAATGGTAGCCGGGGCAATTAATTCTACAGCAAATACGCTAAGGCCGGCCCTTCAGATTTTAAAAACAGCACCGGGAACAAAGCTGGTATCTTCATTTTTTGTTATGGTTGTACCCGACTGCGAGTATGGACATAATGGAACATTTGTTTATTCGGATTGTGGCCTTGTGGAGAATCCTGACGCGGAACAGCTTTCTGAAATAGCTATAGCTGCAGCCAACTCATTTAAGACTTTGGTTCATGCAGAGCCGCAAGTAGCAATGCTTTCATACTCTACTTACGGGAGTGCTAAAAGTGAGCTTACAGAAAAGGTTATTAAGGCTACACAACTTGCGAAAGAAAAAGCTCCTAACCTTGCCCTGGATGGAGAGCTTCAGGCAGATGCAGCACTTGTACCAGCAATAGGCAAGTCTAAAGCACCTGGGAGCAATGTGGCAGGTAAAGCTAATGTACTGGTCTTCCCGGATTTGAACGTTGGAAATATTGCATACAAGCTTACCGAAAGATTGGCTAAAGCAGAGGCATATGGACCCATTACACAGGGAATAGCAAAGCCGGTAAATGATCTATCAAGAGGATGCAGTGCAGAGGATATTGTTGGGGTTGCAGCTATTACTGCGGTTCAGGCTCAAAACAGCTAAAAATGAACTACAAAACAGGTCCAAATAATAAATAAATAGAACAGGAGTAGATGTTAAATGAAAATACTGGTAATCAATACGGGTAGTTCTTCTTTGAAGTATCAGTTGATAGATATGTCTAATGAAACTGTACTTGCCAAAGGTGTATGTGACAGGATTGGACTTGAGCATTCCTTTTTAAAGCATTCAAGTGTTGGTGGAGAACCGATTGTTATTGAAAAGGATTTATATAATCACAAACTTGCCATACAGGAAGTTATTGATGCCTTAACTAATGATAAGACTGGTGTAATAAAGAGTATGTCGGAGATTTCCGCAGTGGGACACCGTGTTGTTCACGGAGGAGAAAAGTTCCACGATTCTGTGATAATTGATGAAGAAGTTATGGATGCTATAAAAGATTGTGTTGAACTGGCACCACTTCACAACCCATCAAACATTATAGGTATTGAAGCGTGCAAGCAGATTATGCCTGATGTTCCCATGGTTGCAGTATTTGACACCGCTTTCCATCAAACCATGCCAAGACACGCTTATATTTATGCACTTCCTTATGATATATATGAAAAGTATAAACTAAGAAAGTACGGATTTCATGGTACATCTCATAAGTATGTAGCAAACAGGACAGCACAAATGCTTGGAAAGCCCATTGAAAGCTTAAAGCTTATATCCTGTCACCTTGGTAACGGCGCAAGTATTTGTGCTGTGAAAAACGGAAAGTCTGTTGAGACTTCCATGGGCTTTACACCTCTTCAGGGCTTGTGTATGGGAACCAGAAGCGGAACCATTGACCCGGATATTATTAAGTTTTTGATGGACAAGGAAAAGATGACGGTAAAGGATGTCAGCGATTTCTTAAACAAAAGGTCCGGGGTTTTGGGTGTTTCAGGGATAAGCAGCGATTTTAGAGATGTGCAGGAGGCTGCTGAGAGTGGAAACGATAGAGCAATGCTGGCTTTGGACATATTCTGTTACAGGGTAAAGAAGTATATCGGGGAATATATTGCAGTAATGAACGGTGTTGATGCTGTAATATTTACAGCAGGTATTGGAGAAAACAATGATTTTGTCAGAAGAAAAGTATTGAGCGATCTGGACTTTTTGGGAATAAAAGTTGACTGGGATAAGAATAAAGTCAAAGGTAAGGAAATAGATATAAGTACACCGGATGCTGCTGTAAGGACTTTGGTTGTTCCTACCAATGAAGAACTGGCAATTGCAAGAGAAACTTTAAAGTTAATATAATAAGGTTCTGTTAGTTAAAGCTAAAAAATCGAAGAGCACCTTGCACAGGTGCTCTTCGATTTTTTTTGAGAATACTCTGTAAAATCTCTTTTTATTTTGTTAAAATAGAATAGGTGATTGCTTTTGAAAAGAGGAATCGGCACTTTATATATTGTTTTCAGAGATATAATTATGCTTGTTACCTTTGTTTTGGCTCTATCTCTTGAGAATGCCAAAGGCGACAGGTTTACTTTAATAGTGGCTCTTTTTGCCATTTTTTTTGTATGGCTTCATTTAAAGGAGATACTAAAAGACAGAAATGAAAGGCTTCTGCCCTATTCTTTTACAGTCGATATACTTTTACTTGTAATGCTGGATGAAGCTTCTAAGTATCTTGTTAATTACTATTTCAATGTTTATTATTTCTATGTATTGATATCAGCAGGATTTATACTAAAAAGAAAGAGCAGGTTAATTGTAAGCTTCGCTGTTGTATCTGCAGCATTTATAAAATATTATAAGTTTATTGAGGCTGTGTTCTTAGAGCCGAAGCCTTCCAATATACCTTTTGTCGTATCGTATATATTCTTTACTTTTATGGTTTTTGTTACAGTAGCAGTCTTCTTTAACTATTCAAGAATGCTTTCGGAGGAAAAAGCAGAGCTTGACAGACTAAACAGTGAGCTCCTTAAAGCCAATAGTTTACTGGAAGAAAAGAATACAAAGATTAAAGAGTTGACAATATTTGAAGAGCGGAACAGAATTGCAAGAGAGATACATGATAGTGTAGGACATAATCTGACAGGTCTTATTATGAATCTGGACTTTTGTGAAAAGCTTACCGCGGCTGACCCCGCAAAAGTTAAGGCACAGGTCTCAAAGAGCAGGGAAATTGCAAAGGATTGCCTTTCGGAGATCAGAAGGTCTGTTAAGGCCTTAAAGCCGGTAGTAGTTGAAAGCCTTACGCTCATTAAATCCCTTGAGGAGTTGATAGTAAGTTCAAGAGAAAAGTTCGGCATCAATATAGATTTTAGGACCCATGGTGATATTTATATTACACGGCCTGAATTTAATATAGCTGTTTACAGGGCATGTCAAGAGGCTATAACCAATTCTGTAAAGCATGGTAAGGCAACTTATATGGAAGTAGATATTAGCTTCGGGGTTTCTGAGTTTTGTGCATTTATTAAGGATAACGGAACAGGGGCAAAAGAGCTAATTATGGGAACCGGACTTACGGGAATGGTAGAGAGACTGAAAGAATTCAATGGAAATGTGAGCTTTTATAAAAATAATGGCTTTATGATCAATATATCTGTTCCTCTGGAGGGTATCTTAAATGAGTAAAATAAAAGTAATGATTGTCGATGATCAACCTATAGTCAGAGACGGTCTTAAAATGATTTTGTCATTATCTGATGATATAGAGGTTTTATATACTGCTTCAAACGGTGAGGAAGCTGTTGGTTTATGTAAAGATAGTAAAATAGATATAATTTTAATGGACATAAGAATGCCTGTAATGGATGGAGTTAAGGCAACCGGAATAATAAAGGAAAAATTTCCTTATATAAAAGTAATAATTCTAACTACATTTAACGATGACCAATTCATTTTTGAAGCTTTAAAGAATGGTGCAAGCAGTTATTTGTTAAAAGATGTAGAATCGGATGAGCTTATCAATACAGTAAAAATAATCCACCATGGAGGAACTGTACTGCACAATAGTATAGCTGCAAAGCTGGTCAACAGGATTACGGAGGATAAAGACGAAGCTCAAGACTGCCAGGTTCTTACCCAGAGGGAACTGGAGATATCAAAGCTTGTTTCGGAAGGTCTGTCAAACAGGGAAATAGCAGGAAAACTATTTATTACTGAAGGGACTGTAAAAAACCATATAACAAATATTTTATCCAAGCTGGGGCTAAATCACAGGACACAAATCGCGTTGTATATAATTGAGAATAAATTGTAAGCTGTGACAGATAAATATCATTCTTTAAAAAAACATGACTAAAGTCATATATGAATCATGACTTATTCTAGATGTGCATATTCCTTTATTTTTCTATAATTGAAATATAAATAAAACATTAACAATAGGAAGGTGGAGTTTATGACTTTAAAAAGATTGGTTTCAGTACTAATAATTACTTTTTTTATGTTTGTTTCCGTTTCTTGTTCCATGTTTGGTTCGACTACTCAAAAATATATAAATGCATTTAAAAACACAGAGAGTGCCAAAACAATGCAGACCAGGACTCAATTAAAAGTTAAGGTGGATCTTTCAAAGGCTTCAGATGAAATAAAGGAATACCTTGATCAATTTAAAGATATTACTTTAAATGTTGATGGGTCCATTGATAAGAGAAACAACAAACAGGAGGCAAGCTATTATTTGAGTGCCGGCAACATCATGACAAACTTCAATGTATATGTTGATGAAGATAATATTTATTTAAAATCTTCATTCCCGGATACCGGAAATAAATACTTAAAGCTTGACCCCGAAAACAGCGGTTTGATTGTTACGCAGGACAGTGAGTCTTTTGCAGAATATAATAAATTCTACAATGAACTGGTTGGGATATGGAAGCAGTCAATTCAAGGGGAGATACTTGAAAGTGAGGGCAACTCAATTGAGAGTACCCCAGATGGAGAGATAAAAGTTACACAGCTTTCCCTTGAGCTTACTGATCAAAAGACTAAAAACATACTTGATAAACTGACAAACCTTGCAGCCAAAAGTGAGGTTATAAAGAAGTCCTCCATTGAAAACGGAAAGATGTTTGCACCAGAGGATATATCTGATGAAGTTATTGAGAAGGGTACAAAGGAATTCTTTGAAAACCTGCCCCAAAATATAGGCAAGTATATGGAGAAGTTTACCATAGAAAAGCTGAAGCTTACAGCAAAAATTGATAAGGACCAGTATATCATTGATGAGACAATAGAGGTAGAGGCTCTTATAAATGATGATGATGCCGGAGAGATAAGAATAAGCTTTGATATTTATACAACAAGGTGGAATATTGACAAGGATATAAAACTTAGCATTCCAGAGATTAATGAAGACGACACAGTGAGCGAGGATGAGTTCCAGGAAGAAGCTTTGAAGTTTTATAAAGAATTTATAAACAGCAAAGAACAGAATTAACAGGCAGGATATGGTTTTGGTAATTACTTCGGACCAGATGGAGGCGTTTTATATGAGTTTTATTAAAATAAGAGATGTTAGTAAAAACTATGGAAGCTTAAAGGCTGTCGACAATGTAACCATAGAAATTAAAGAAGGGGAAATATTCGGTCTTTTGGGGCCTAATGGAGCAGGAAAATCTACACTGATTTCAATACTCTCAACTCTGCTTAGGCCTGACAGCGGCAATGTCAGCGTTAATGGACATGATCTAAGAGGAAATACAATGGAGATAAAGAAAATACTCGGTCTTGTGCCGCAGGACATTGCACTTTACCCTACCCTTACGGCAAAGGAGAACCTTATGTTCTGGGGGAGGATGTATGGCTTAGGAGGGAAGCTGCTCAAGGAAAGAGTGGATGAGGTTCTGGAAATAGCCGGACTAAAGGAAAGATGCAAGGAGACTATTGAGTCTTATTCTGGCGGTATGAAAAGAAGAATAAATATTGCAGCAGCACTGGTACATCACCCCAAGGTGGTCATAATGGATGAGCCCACTGTGGGAATTGATCCCCAGTCGAGAAACCACATACTTGAGACTGTACTAAAGCTAAATAAGGAAGGTATGACTGTAATTTATACCAGTCACTATATGGAGGAAGTAGAGTTTTTATGTACCAGAATCTCTATTATGGATCATGGAAGGGTAATAGCTTCAGGCAGTAAGGAAGAGCTTCAAAAGCTCATCGGAAAAAAAGAAACAATTAACATACAGCTTACCAGCACATCCGGTGATTTAAAAGGTGCTGTAAGGAAAATTGAAGGTGTAGAGAATTTGGCAGAAGAAGACGGAAAAGTAAGTATCATTACAGAAGATGCGGATACCATACTTGCAGAGGTTATTTCTGTTTTGGACTCCTTAAAGTGTAAAATCCAATCCATAAATATAGAACAGCCAAACCTTGAGAGTGTATTTTTACACCTCACAGGCAGAGCTTTGAGGGATTAGGGGTGATGTTATGATCTTTCATATAGCGCTAAAAGACTTGAAAATCATTTTTAAGGATAAAAAAGCCCTGGCCATAATGCTTGTCATGCCTGCGGTAATAATGCTTATATTGGGCTCTGCATTAGGGCCTATCTTTGAAGGTAATAATGCCATAAAAAGGTTTCCTATAGCTGTAGTAAACAAAGACACGGGAATAATGTCACAAATTTATATAAACCAGGTCTTAAGAGACGGTGCAAAAGAAATATTTAATACCTATGTGGTTCATGAGGAAAAAGCACAGCAGATGCTAAAGGATAAAATTGTTCCATCTGTAATTATTATTCCGGAAGATTATACAAAAAAACTATTGGATAACAGCCCTGTAACTATTGAAGTGAAATCCAACGTGGATCAAAAGCAGAAGGGAGATATTGTGAAGGGGGTAACGGAAAGGTTTAACCAGCAGATGTTTCTGCACTTGACAGCAGCCTCTGCAGCAGTAGATGTATTAAGAGAAAACAATATTCCCATCAAGAAAGCTGTTAGTTCCATGACGGATATTCAGGCAGTAATGGTGGACCTTCAGCAGGAGCTGGGAGAAGGGCTTATTGAATTTTACGAAGTTGACCAGGAAGAAAACAGGACTGTTTCGGGAATGCAGTATTATTCTGTTGCAATGCTTGTAATGTTTATACTGTTTGGTGCTGCTATGGGCACGAAGCTTATGGTTGAGGAGCGGGAAATCAGGACATTGACCAGGGTAATAAGTACAAGAGCAGGAAAGGCCCGGGTAATAACCGGAAAGTTTCTGGGACTTCTTCTCATTAGTTTTACACAGGCGCTTATTCTTATAGTTTTTACCCGCTTCGTTTATGGTGTTAACTGGGGAAGCTCCATAGCAGGTATACTGCTCATTACGGTATGCTCCGCTTTTTCAGGTTCTGGACTCGGTATGATGATAGCAGCTATTTCCAGGTCTTCCAAAGCTGCTGATGGAATAGCACAGATTTTTATACAGGTGTTTACTGTTCTTGGAGGTGGAATGATACCCATATACGTTCTGCCGGGCTTTGTAAGGACTTTGTCTAAGGGGACAATCAACTGGTGGGCTGTAAACGGATATTACGATTTAATGCTTGGTAAGGATACGGTAAGTATTCTTCCAGGCTGTCTGGTATTGATTTTGATGGGAGTATTTTATTTGAGTATAGGAACATTAAGGTTCAGGACTTAAGGGAGGTGGAACAGGATGAAAATATTTACTATTGCAAGGTATGATTTTGTAAAGCTGTTTAGGGATAAATCTGCTTTGATTATTATGATAGCAGTGCCGGTGATATTTACTTTTGTAATGGGGCTTGCCTATGGAAGTGCGGGCTCCAAGGGTGTACAGAAAATACCGGTAGGGCTTGTAAACCTCAATAGCAGTGAACTTGTTAAGGAGCTCATTGCAAATATAAAAAAAGATAATACTATATATTTCATCGAAATGAAAGAGGATGAGCTTTTACAGAAAGTTAAGAGCTCAAGCGTAGAAGCCGGGTTTATAATTCCAGATGATTTTGGCAAAAAACTTGGGGAAGGAAAAACCGCAGAGATTAAGGTCTTAAAACTACCTACTTCAGCAGGCTTTAACGCAGTTAAAGGAACTATCGGTACTGCTGTTTTAAAAATGCATATCAAAGACGTTAGTAAGAGATATTTCGGGAATAAGATCAGTGGTCCAACTGATTTGGATAAAGACTTGATAGTTTCCGATATGATTGCAAAGCTTGGTGAGAAGCTTGAAGAACCATCGAAATTCACTGTCAGCGATATAAGGGTTTCAGGTGATGAGGAAAGTACCGATTTTAACGGAAAAGCACATAGTTCCATAGGGGTAGCCGTAATGTTTGTAATGTTTGCAGTCATACTGGGGGCAGGTGAGATTCTTGAAGAGAAGAAGAATAGGACATGGGACAGACTTATCATTACCCCAACCAGCAGGACAACGGTAATGCTGGGAAAAATAACAGGTACATTTTTAAGGGGATGGGCACAGGTTGTATTCCTCATAATCTTTGGATGGCTTGTTATGGGCGTGAGCTGGGGAAACTCGATTTTTGCAAGTATGGTTCTGTTCAGCGTTTACCTTCTATGTCTTACCAGTTTGGGAATGTTCCTGTCTTCACTGGTAAAGACCAATGCACAGCTTGGTGCTTACTCTTCAGTAATAATTATAGCTACATCCATGCTTTCAGGGTGCTATTGGCCTGTAGAAATGGTACCAGGATATATGCAGAGGATAGCTATGCTGTTTCCGCAATATTGGGCTATTAAGGCGCTTAACAACACAGTAAATGCAAACATGGGTATTGCATCCATTGTAAATCACTTACTGGTACTGTCTTTAATGGGAGTATTGTTTTTCATACTGGGCATTATTAGCGGAAGACTTAGGGGTAATCTAAACAAAGCTGTACAAATTCAGGGAACTTATAGCTCATAGATATGTATGAACATATAATATATGTCAATACTAGAGATAGCGAACTTTGAAGTTAAACATGTGATTCCCTTAAGCCTGTTTGATTCAAATGGCTTGCTCATCATGTTTATCTTCTTTAAGAAAGGATGAAAGTTCAGGGGATATACCAATAGAATACGCATTTTTTAACATAATTCTTGACATGTGATTTATTAGTTAGTATAATATTTTCTGTCGGTTTTAAGAGGTGGCATTATGAAAGTTGATATATCTAATATTTTGAAGATTAACGGTGCCTCGCAAAATGTAGAGTTTAACGAGGTAATGGAAGGCTTTAATTTAGTGTTGGATGACTTCAGTTTTGATGAACCGGTTAGCTTTAAAGGCAGTCTTGTAAACATCGGAGGTATTATAAAGCTGGAGGGTGATCTAAGGGCTTTGTATATCACAAAGTGCTCCAGATGCTTAAAAGATATCAAATCAGAAGTGCATGTCACTGTAAAGGAAGACTTTATTGAAGAGGGCAAGGATAAAGACGACGAAGCGTATACATATCAGGGCAAATATGTTGAGCTTGACAAGGTATTAAAAGACAATATCATTTTAAACCTCCCAGCAAAGCAGGTATGTGAAGGTGAGTGTAAAGGACTTTGCCCAAAGTGTGGAAATAACCTTAATGATAAAGACTGTGAATGCAGGGATGAAGATATAAACCCTCGTATGGAAGCTTTAAGGGATTTTTTTAAAACTGAAAACAATTAATTTTATATACAATCGATTGTTGTATGGTGATGAGGAGGTGTAATACATGGCAAATCCAAAACGTAAATGGTCTAAAGCAAGGACGGGAAAAAGAAGATCACAGTGGAAGTTATCAGCACCTAATTTGATTGAATGTCCACATTGTCATTCCTTAAAGTTGCTTCACAGGGTATGTAAAGAATGTGGTCATTATACAGTAAAACGTAAAGGTGAACGTAAATCAATTGAGGTAATTAACGTTGAATAGAGTAAAAGCAGCAGATTTAACTGCTGCTTTTTGCTTAAGTTTAAAGGTATTGATTAACGCTTCTTTTTCTTGTTGTTCTATATTATAAATACAATGTGTCTGGTTGGGAGGCTTTTGGTTGATAGAAGTACCTGTACTTGTTAAAAATGTTCTGCCCGGAAGTATAGCTGAAGAAGCGGGCATTGAAGAAGGAGACAACATATTATCCATAAATGGTGAGAAAATAAAGGATATATTTGATTATAGATTCTTGATGACTGAAGAAAGCCTTTTACTTGAAATACAAAAGAAAGACGGAGAGGTTTGGGAAATAGAGATAGAAAAGGACGAATATGAGGACCTGGGTATTGAGTTTGAAAGTCTGATGATTGATGAAGCAAAAAGCTGTAGGAATAAGTGTATTTTTTGTTTTATTGACCAGCTTCCGAAGGGAATGAGAGAGACTCTTTATTTTAAGGATGATGATTCCAGACTGTCATTCTTTATGGGAAATTACGTTACTCTTAGCAATATGAGTTATAATGATCTTAATCGGATTATCAAGTATAGAATGTCTCCTATTAATGTTTCGGTGCATACCACCAATCCGGACTTGAGGGTGTTTATGCTAAAGAACAAGACAGCCGGGAATCTAATAAAAAAAATAAAAAAACTTATAAATGGCGGAATAACGGTAAATTGCCAAATAGTATTATGCAGGGAAATAAATGATAAAGCAGAGTTGGATAGGTCTATAAATGAGCTTTCCTCTCTCTATCCGGGAATAAACAGCATATCGGTTGTCCCTGTTGGGCTGACCCGGTACCGGGAGAATTTGAGTGAATTAAAGCCTTATGATGTGAAATCTTCCATTGAGGTAATAAACCAGGTAGAGAGGTGGCAGGGGGAGCTCCTGAAAAAATTTGGGTCAAGGGTGGTTTATCTGGCCGATGAGTTTTATATCATGGCAGGGCTTGATATACCCGGTTATGATGCTTACGAAGACTTTCCACAGATAGAAAACGGTGTCGGGCTTATAGCTTTATTTAAGCAGGAGTTTGATGATTATCTTGAAGAAGTCAGGCTTAGCCTGAAGAAGAAAAAAAAGGTAAGTATAGCTACAGGAGTTTCTTCTTATAATTATATAAAGGAAATGGCGGATATTCTTGAAAGAAAATATGAAAATTTAAATGTAAATATTTATAAAATAAAAAATGAATTTTTCGGAGAGAATGTAACTGTTACAGGTCTTCTTACAGGAAGGGACATAGTAGACCAGCTTTGTGGTAAAGATATTGGAGAAGTGCTTTTAATTTCTAGGTCTATGTTAAAATCGGGAGAGGAACTGTTACTTGACGATTTTAGTCTGGATATGATAGAAGAAAAACTAAAGGTAAAAGTTAGTGTTGTAGAAAATTGCGGGAAGGACTTTATTGAAAAAATACTGGGAATGAATATAAAATAAGGATAGCACCAGATTAATTTTAGGTTTATTAAAAAGATTTTTTTCATATGGAGGGAGATAAGTTGCCAAAACCGGTTGTTGCAGTAGTTGGAAGGCCAAATGTAGGTAAATCTACTTTTTTTAATTATCTGGCAGGAAAGAGAATTTCCATAGTTGAAGATACTCCGGGTGTAACGCGGGATAGAATATATGCCGAGGTTGAATGGAGAAACAGGAAGTTTACTCTTATAGATACAGGCGGTATAGAACCCTATTCTGAAGACAAGATAATGCAGCAAATGAAAAGACAGGCAGAAATGGCTATTAATACTGCTGATGTTATTGTTTTTATGGTGGATATCAGGGACGGACTTACAGCATCGGATAAAGAAGTGGCTACCATGCTTAGAAAGACCCAAAAGCCTGTTGTGGTGGTTGTCAACAAAGTTGATAAAGTAGGAGAACCCCCTGCGGAAGTTTATGAGTTTTACAATCTGGGGTTTGGAGACATATTGACGGTCTCATCTCTTCACGGGCTTGGAATGGGAGATTTGCTGGATGAAATATATAGTCACTTCCCTGATGACCTTGAGGAAGAATATGATGAAGAGGTTATAAAAGTTGCTGTTATAGGTAAACCGAATGTAGGAAAGTCATCTCTTATCAACAGGATTTTGGGAGAGGAAAGGGTTATTGTAAGTGATATTCCCGGAACGACCAGGGATGCCATAGATACGTATGTAGAGAATGATGAAGGCAAATTTGTATTTATTGATACCGCCGGAATAAGAAGACAAAGCAAGATCAATGAAAATATAGAAAAATACAGTACCATAAGGTCATGGACTGCCATCGAGAGAGCGGATGTATGTGTTATATTGATAGATGCCCAAGAAGGTGTTACTGAACAGGACACAAAGATAGCAGGTTATGCTCATGAACAAGGGAAAGCATCCATAATTATAATAAACAAGTGGGATCTAATTGAGAAAGAAACAGGTACACTGGAAGAGTACCGCAAGACAGTACATGAAAAGCTTGGATTCATGCTCTATGCTCCTGTTTTGTTTATATCGGCAAAGACAGGCCAAAGGGTTGGCAAGATATATGAGTTGATCAAATTTGTTGCAAATCAGGCTGCGCTAAGGATCTCAACAGGTGTTTTAAATGATCTTCTCAATGAGGCTACAGCAATGGTTCAGCCGCCATCCGATAAGGGAAAGAGGCTTAAGATCTACTATATGACCCAGGCATCGGTCAAACCGCCTACTTTTGTTCTTTTTATAAACAACATGGAACTTATGCATTACTCTTATGAGAGATACCTTGAAAATCAACTTCGCAAGAGTTTTGGTTTTGAGGGAACCCCTATAAGGTTTATATTAAGAGAGAAGGATAAGGAGTGATTGCTTTGGCTTTGCTTTTATTAAGAGCTGTTTTAGCTGCTTTCATAGGTTATCTTCTTGGGAGTGCAAACACATCACTTATTGTAGGAAGGTTTTACGGGGTGGATGTGAGGAAGCACGGAAGCGGAAACGCTGGTATGACCAATACATTGAGAACCATGGGAAAGCTTCCTGCACTTCTTGTAATTATAGGTGATATACTAAAAGGTGTTTTATCCTGTGTTATAGGCTACTATATACTTAAAGACGCAGGAAGCATTGTCAGTTTCAGCGGTGTGGGTGATATAGACAATATGGGGCTTCTGGCAGGCGGTATAGGTGCAATTGTTGGACACAACTGGCCCCTTTATTTCGGTTTTAAAGGAGGTAAAGGCATACTTACTACTTTCGCCGTAGTTATGATGTCAGACCCTTTGATAGGGCTTATTCTATTGGGCATATTCATAATTATTGTTGCAATAACAAGGTATGTTTCATTAGGTTCTATAATTGCTGCTGCCTTATTTCCGGTGGCTGCCGGGGTATTAAGTGGGGATATGATTTTTGTAGGTTTTGCAGGAGTTATAGGTCTTCTTGCCATATTAAGGCATCATTCCAATATTGGAAGACTTCTAAAAGGTACAGAGTCCAAATTGGGCGTAAAAAAGGCTTAGGTTAGGAGGTCGGCTATGAATAAAAAAATATCCATTATAGGCGCTGGAAGTTGGGGAACCGCGCTTTCGATACTGCTTGCCAAGGCGGGTAATAGTGTTAAGATGTGGTCCATATTCCAGGACGAAATTGATATGATAAATAACAAGAGAGAGCATTTGCATAAGCTTCCGGGAGTCCTTATACCCGAAGGGGTTTCGTGTACAGATGATATGGAGGAGTCCATAAACGGCGCTGACGCTGTGGTGATGGTAGTTCCTTCACAGACTATAAGAAAAAATGCCAGAGATATGTCAAGGTACATAAAGGATGGAACTATTATTGTGAGCTGTTCAAAAGGGCTGGAGGAGGAAACCGGTCTTAGACTGTCCGAGGTAGTGCAGCAGGAAATTCCCCGGGCGCAGTTGGTTGCTTTATCCGGACCAAGTCATGCGGAGGAGGTAGCCAGGGATGTGCCCACAACTGTAGTAGCGGCATCACAGAATATTCAGGCTGCTGAGTTTATACAGGATATATTTATGACCCCAAAGTTTAGAGTATATACAAACCCTGATATTATTGGTGTAGAACTGGGGGGAGCTCTTAAAAACGTTATTGCTCTATGCGCCGGGATTTCCGATGGACTGGGCTTTGGAGACAATACAAAGGCTGCTCTGATGACAAGGGGTATTACAGAAATATCAAGATTGGGTATTTCCATGGGAGCAAGTTCTCAAACCTTTGCGGGTCTTGCAGGTATCGGGGACCTTATCGTAACCTGTACCAGCATGCACAGCAGAAACAGGCGGGCAGGAATACTGATTGGGCAAGGTAAATCTCCAAAAGAGGCCATGGAAGAAGTAAAAATGGTTGTTGAGGGTGTGACAACTACAAAGGCAGCATATGAACTTGCGAAAAATAAAAATGTTTCCATGCCTATAACAAACGAAGCTTATGAGGTATTGTTCAATGGGAAGAATGCAAAGCTGGCAGTTGCTGACCTTATGACGAGAAACAAGAAGAATGAGGTTGAAGAATTGGGTGAAAGCAGCTGGCTTTAAACAAACTATAAAGTTTTTCTATTCTCTGGACTAAATCAAAAAAACTTAAAAGTAAGTGAGCAGGTAATAAAAAGATTGGCTGCTCATTTTTTTTTGTCCTTTTTGTAATAATAGGAGGATATAGACAATATATTTATATTGATAAGGGTACTAGTACTTAAAACTTAAGTTGCATTCTGTTGGAGAAGGTAGTCTAACTAAGAAGTCATAATCAAGTTTAAACATAGAGGCATCTAAAACAGTGTTCTTGTAATACTGACTTAAGTTTTGGGTGAAAATCAGTAAATTTTGACAGGTTTCAAATAAAAGTAAGGGGGGTTTGCGGGTGGAAAAATATAATATATACCAGCAAATATCAGAAAGAACGCAGGGAGATATATATATAGGCGTAGTAGGTCCGGTTAGAACCGGGAAGTCCACGTTTATAAAAAGGTTTATGGATTTATTGGTTATACCCAACATAGAAAATGAGTACTCAAGGGGTCGTGCGAAAGATGAGCTTCCCCAAAGTGCTTCCGGACGTACCATAATGACTACGGAACCTAAGTTTATACCCAACGAGGCGGTTGAGATTGAACTGGAGGAAAGTGTACAGTTCAAAGTAAGACTGGTTGACTGCGTAGGCTATATGGTAAAGGGTGCATTGGGGCATATGGAGAATGACGCTCCGAGAATGGTATCTACTCCATGGTTTGATCATCAGATTCCTTTTGTGGAAGCTGCCGAGATTGGTACCAGAAAGGTTATAAACGACCATTCAACAATTGGCCTGGTAGTGACAACAGACGGCAGCATAACCGATATTGACAGGGAAGATTATGTTGAGGCTGAAGAACGCGTAGTAAAGGAGTTAAAAGAAATAAACAAACCTTTTGTAATCCTTCTAAACGCGATAAATCCTTCAGATGATGAAACCGAAAAGCTTAGGCAGGAACTGGAGATTAAGTACGGTGTTCCTGTTATAGGCACAAATTGTGCACAGCTTAGGAATGAAGACCTTAACAATATAATGGAAAGGGTGTTGTTTGAGTTTCCAATAAGCGAAATCGGTATTAATATACCAAGGTGGATAGAGTCTTTAGAAGATAACCACTGGCTGAAGGTTGACATGGTAAGCGCAGTAAGGGAAGCTTTCGCCGGAATTACAAAGATACGTGAAGTTAAAGGCAGTGTCAATAGGTTTGGAGAGTTCGATTTTATTAAGAAGGCATATATCGATAGAATAAATCTTGGTTCGGGAAATGCCCTTGTAGAGATAAACGCGCAAGACGGCTTATTCTATCGGGTGCTTAGTGAAATGACAGGTCTTGAAATTGAAGGGGAATACAAGCTTGTAAGCCTTATGAGGGATCTTGCAAAGATGAAGAAAGAGTATGACAAGGTCCAGTATGCTCTGCATGAGGTGAAGGTTAAAGGGTATGGGATAGTTACTCCTCAAATGGAAGAGCTTTCACTTGAAGAACCGGAGATAGTAAAGCAGGGAAGCAGGTTTGGTGTAAAGTTAAGAGCTAGTGCTCCTTCCATCCATATGATAAGAGCAGATATAGAAACTGAAATAGCTCCTCTGGTTGGAACAGAGAAGCAGTCTGAAGAGCTGGTAAATTATCTGCTTAAGGAGTTTGAAAGCGAGCCGGAGAAGTTATGGCAATCCAATATATTTGGGAAATCACTTCACGAGTTGGTAAGTGAGGGACTTCAGAACAAGCTTTACAGGATGCCCGAAGATGCACAGCTAAAACTTCAGGAAACCCTTCAAAAGATAATTAATGAGGGAAGCGGAGGACTTATTTGTATTATACTTTGAGTTCCAGGTAGGAAAACAATATAATAATTGAGCATATTTTAGTTTAAAATAAAGGCATTACTATATCAATATTATATAGTGGTGTCTTTTTGTATTGGATTTTTGCGGCCATACAACGACTAATGATCGTGGTGCCGCCGCAGTAAAAGGTCGGGTTATGACTTGTTATAAATAATGTTACAAACTTTATTCGTAAAGTATCCTGCCTGTCAATGATTATTTCCTGCTGAAGCATTTTCTAATATACTTTCAAATCAAGCTATACTGGTGAAATTATTTTTTTTTGTGCATTATAGTTCTAAGATTGCGATAGTGTAAATACTAAGAAAAAATGCAGCAAATTTAATATGATGAAGAATTACTATTATAGACAAAATAATACTTGTAATGTGAAAGTAATAGGACAAAAAAGGAAAGAGATAATGCAATTGGCATATAAAAGGGCAATGGCCAGAGGTCAAGAATTGGATATATTAATTTTGTCAAAGATTATAGGTCAAAGTGTGAGATCTTGAGAATTATTTGTTTATGATAAAGAATAAAACAATATAAGAGGAGAGTATATATTAAGTAAGATATTGTTTATGCAGCTATAATATGCAAGTCGCTTTCGTATTATTTATTTATACCAGAGTGGATATGGAGCAGATCATGTAATAAACCAAAACCGGGTAAAGCCGTACGTAAGAAAGAGATACACCGCATATGTATATTTATACCTTATGAGTAAAAAACAAGCATAGCACTAAAAAAGGGACTATAGTTAAGATATTAGAAACAATTTGAACTACATCGTAATATTTTCACTAAAAATAGTAATTTTTTCATGTTGTTTTTTTTTAGATTAATTTATAATATAATTTATTGTATAAGCAATATCTAATCATCATTAAAGGGGGAAAAAAATTATGCTCAAAAAGGTAATTGCCTTCTTGCTGATTGCTGTATTAGCAGTTAGCTTGGCAGCATGTAACACCAGTAAACCTAGTATTGAACCGGTAGCAAGTACTGAACCGGTAGCAAGTACTGAACCAGTAAAGGATGTAACTCTTTCAATTTGGATCATGCCAAACAGTCCTACACCTGATCAAGATTTTCTTGATGTAGTAAAACCTTTCATGGACGCTAATCCTAACATCAAAGTTCAACCTACAGTTATTGACTGGGGTTCAGCACAAACAAAGATAACTGCAGCTGCTACAAGTGGTGAAGCTCCAGACATTACACAGCTTGGAACTACTTGGGTTGCATCTATCACTTCAATGGATGCTTTAGTTGATATGGCTGGTAAAGTTGACAAGAGCATTTTCTTGGATCCAGCTTTGGAAACAAGCGGTTCAAGAGGAAATGATGCTATGACAGCTGCTCCTTGGTTCGTTGAAACAAGAGCTCTTTACTACAGAAAAGACGCTTGTGAAAAGGCTGGCGTAGATCCTTCAAAGGATTTCGCTACATGGGAAAGCTTCAAAGCTGCTCTTAAGAAACTTAACAATGTTGAAGTTGACGGTAAGAAATTACCTGCTTTAGGTATGCCAGGTAAGAACGACTGGAACGTTGTTCACAACTTCTCACACTGGATTTATGGAGCAGGCGGAGACTTCTTGACTCCTGATACTACAAAAGCTGCATTTGCTAGTGATGCTGCTTTAGAAGGTATCAAATTCTATTCAGAACTTGCTGTTGAAGGTTTATTGGATAAACCATCACTCGAAAAGAATACAGCTGACGTAGAATCCACATTTAACAATGGTGGATATGCTGCATCATTTATGGGTCCTTGGAACATCGCTACACTTGTTAACAACAAAGCTAAAGGTGAAAACGACATAGTTGACAAAGTTGCAGTTGCTATGATTCCAGAAGGTCCAAAAGGTAGAGTTGCATTCTTGGGTGGAAGTACACTTGCTATATACAAATCCACAAAGAATGTTGACGCTGCTATACAGCTCGTTAACTTCCTCTGCAGCAAAGATGCACAGATCGCTTATGCTAAGAAGACTGGTATGCTTCCATCTGTAAAAGCTGCTTACGAAGATCCATTCATTGATCAAGATCCATTCCGTTCAGTATTCAAGCAGCAGATGGCATATGCAAAAGCATATCCTTCAGTTCCAGGTTGGCTTCCAGCGGAAGTTTACTTCCAACAAGGTTTAAGCAAAATCTGGGATAATGCTATGGGTGTAGAAGGCGCTTACAGCTTTGACAAAACAAAGAATATTGTTAAAGAAGTTGAAGGCCAAATCAACACTGTATTAGAAACTAACCAATAATTTCAGATAGACACATAAGTAAATACTTAATAAGAGTATTGATAAAGCAAATTGGGTCTAGTGCAAGGCATTTTGTGCCTTGCACTAGCTCAATACTTTTATTATATTTTATACGTCAGAATGTTATAAAAATTGTGGGAGCTTGATTATATGGATATTCAATTAAAAAAATCTGGTATAGGGGTTAAAGATAATAAAGCAAGTTATTTATTATATTCTATAAAACAGAATGTATTTGCATATATATTATTAATACCAGCTTTAGTTGCGATGCTTTTAGTGCATTTTATCCCAATGATTCAAGGTATATATATTTCTTTTATTGATTTAAGAATGAAAACGATGACAAAGTTTTTAAGTGCGCCTTTTATCGGTATTGAGAATTATTATAACATTTTCTTTAATCCGAAAAGCACACTAAGAGCCGGTTTCTGGGGGGCATTGAGAAACACGGGTATATATACCATAATTGTTAGTATTGCAACACTGGCATTGGGAATTATTATAGCTATGCTGGTAAACAGGGAGTTCAAGTTTAAAGGTGTTGTAAGAACAGCACTTCTCATGCCTTGGGTTGTACCTTCATATGTTGTTGGTATAGTTTGGGGTTTCATGTGGAGGCAGGACACAGGTATAATTAATATTTTGTTCCATGACTGGCTACATATTTTCCCTGATAAACCTTACTGGCTTATAGGTCAAAATCAGTTGTGGGCTATTATAATACCTACTATTTGGAGAGGTCTTCCACTTTCAATGATCTTAATGCTTGCAGGTCTGCAGAGTATATCCACTGATTACTACGAAGCCGCTGAAATAGATGGGGCAAACGGATGGCAGCAGTTCTGGAGCATAACAATGCCGTTATTAAGGCCTATTCTGGCAATTAACATTATGTTTGCACTTGTAACCAATATATACTCATATAACATCGTAGCAATGATGTTTGGTAATGGCGCAGGTATCCCTGGGGAATGGGGAGATCTGTTAATGACTAACATTCATAGGAATTCATTCCAATTATGGCAGTTTGGTCAAGGAGCTGCAGCATTGGTTATTGTAATGTTCTTTGTTCTTGCTGTAGTGGGTCTATGGTATGTATTCTTTAAAGATGATTTGGTGGTGAAGTAATGGGTAAAACAGGTTATTTTGAATCGGTTAAAAGAAAGAAGAAGATTAAAGCTGCGTTGGCTAATGTAGCTCTTGCTATAATGGTGTTTTTTGCTTTAGGACCCATAATATATATGGTTGCAGCTTCATTAATGAAACATGCTCAGGTTGCTATGGGAACGTTAGGTCTGCCAATAAATTTTAGGAACTATATAGAAGTTTTCCAAATGCTTCCATTTGGGATATACTTTAGAAACAGTCTTATTGTATGTTTCACAGTTACTATAATTGCGTTGATTATTGCAACATTGGCCGGATATGCTCTGGCAAGGTATAAATTTCCCGGTTCCGGTTTCTTCGGAATTCTTGTTCTTGCAACGCAGATGCTGCCCGGTATGATATTCTTGCTTCCACTGTATATTCAGTTCAGGAATATTCAAAATGCTACTGGATTTAAATTATTAAACACGCATCATGGTTTAATAATTGTTTACTCCGCCTTTTTTGTTCCGTTTAGCATATGGATTATAAGAGGGTTCTTTGCATCAATACCTGGAGAGCTTGAGGAAGCAGCAAGAATTGATGGATGTAATAAATTTATGGCGTTTATCAAGGTAATGCTTCCTTTAGCAGTACCCGGTATTATAGCAACTGCAATATATATCTTTTTGATGGCTTGGGATGAGTTGATTTTTGCATGGGTTCTCCTGCAAGGTACTGAAGTAATGACTATACCTGTAGGTATTAGAGCATTTATCGCGTTTACCACAGCTAGGTATGATTTATTACTTGCAGCTGGTTCTCTTGTAACTGTTCCTGTACTTATTGCATTCTTTACTATGCAGAAGAAGTTTATCAGTGGTATGACTGCAGGTGCAGTTAAGGGTTAAGATAAGGTTTTGTTTAACAGATATATTTATTATGATTTGCATTAAGAGCTTTAATTATTATATTTGAGCCTTAGCAGAATTTATATTTTTGCTAAGGCTCAAAAACTTTATAGCAGGAAAAAGGGAAATAGTTTGAAACATTAGAAATATGCTATTAAAATATAGTGTAAAGATAAAACTATTGCAGCTGTTATATAATAGTTACTATATTTGATATGTGTAATCTTTTTATGTGACATCAGGTTATACGTTTTATCTTTAATTTAAATAGATAGGGTGTTTGAACTTGAGTTTGGATTTGAGCATATCATATTCAGTTGCTGTTTTTATAGTTGTTTTATTAACCGCTTCTATTTTAAATTTGCTTAAGCAGCATTACATTTTCCAGATTACCGGTATAGCGTTTTTGTTTATGTATGCACTTATTAGAATAACATCTATTGCAAGCAACAATACGGATACATCGTTTATTGAGCTGTATTCCATAATACTGCCGCTGCTTTCCGGAATCGGTGCTTGTCTAATTGCCATGTCCCTCGGGTTTTGGATATTTCCCCCAATAAGGAGAAAATTCAAGAGCTAAACACAGTTTTACTGTACTTAAAAAACCATTTTTTGCCTATATTATTGATTTATACTGGAGTAATGCCAGATAGATACTTTTCTTAATTATAATTGGAAAAAATTACATAGAGGAAACAGAAAGTTTTGTGTAGAAGTGTTATGTAAACTGATTAAAAAAAGATCTATCGGGAGGGGAGATATGAAAAAGTTAGTTCTGTTATCACTAGTATTAACTTATATAACACTCTGCACAGGTCAAGGCTTTTCAGCAGGGCACAACTATTCAGGTTATCTGGCAGAACCCACAAATGCCAGGGTTGGTGTAAGCGGGAAAATAATTGAGCTTGAAAGAGATCCTGTTATTATAGGTGGAAGAATGGTAGTTCCAGCAAGAACCACATTTGAGAACCTGGGAATAAGGACTGACTGGGAAGATTCCAGCAATGTAGTAAAAATGGTAAAAGATAATACTGTTATTACTATGAGCATAGGTCATAAAGATGTATTTGTTAACAGCATTGAAAAAAATATGGAAGCTCCGCCTATACTGGTAAATGGTACAGTTATGGTGCCATTAAGATTTGTTGCCCAAACATTTGGTTCACGGGTAGGGTGGGACGGCAAGAACGGAGTAGCTTATATAGGTGATAGACCGCAAGTTATTTCAAGGGGCGGCAGTGCAAGCAGAAAGTTCAAAGTAGTAATAGACGCCGGACATGGGGGCAGAGACCCCGGGGCTACTTACGGAGGCATAAAGGAAAAAAACCTGAACATTGATATAGCAAGAAGGTTAAACGGTTTACTTAAGGAAGAAGGAATTACAACATATATGACCAGGACTGGGGACAGTTTCATCGGGTTATATTCAAGGTCAGGGTTGGCTAATAGAGTTAATGCCGATCTACTGGTTAGTGTTCATAATAATGCGGGCTATAGAAGATATTCAGGTTCAATGACATTGTATTATCCCAGCAGCAGTAAGACAAGGGGTAATCTATCATCCTGGGATTTTGCCGCCATTGTGCAAAGAAATCTAAGTGAAGAACTGGGGTCAAAAGATCTAGGAATAATTCCCAGATCTAACCTTGCAGTTTTGAGGACCGCCAAAATGCCTTCAGTAATAGCGGAAGTGGGTTATATGACTAATGAGAACGATCTGCGTAGGCTTAAAACATCATCCTATAAGCAGAAAGCGGCAGAAGCTTTAAAAAATGCAGTTTTAGAAAGTCTGGACAAGATGTATTAATAATTTCCCGCAAATAAAAGCAATATTAATTGATAATTATTATCAATTAATATTGCTTTTATTATTTGATTAGTTTATAATGGAAAAAAGATGTTTTTTTAAGGAATAAGTGATAATGATTATCAGTTGCAAGGAGCGTGTATATATGGATTGCTGCGGTAAGAAAGCAACATTTATTGATAGGTTAAAGGGTGCATTAAATTCAAGGTTTCCCGTAAAAGAAGACAAGAGTTCCATAG
>JBMOLK010000059.1:0-2292 GCA_049325575.1 Bacillota bacterium
GACGGAATATGTTAGAATCGGTACTTATAAAAAGAAACTGGCAGATTTTCCTGAAAAAGCCAGAAAAATATGGGGTAAGGAACCTTTAATTGATTGGTCAGCCCAAATCTGTGAAAGGGCTACAATGGCAGATCTTGATACCTCTGCCATAATGAAAGCCCGTCAGAATTACAAAGAGAAATTCCCGGATAAGGCACGTGAGGTTGACAGTTGGGATGACATCACTTTCTTGAACAAGGCAAAAATCGCCATACAGGGTAAAATTACCAGAACTGCAATTATATTGTTAGGCAAGGACGAATCTGAACATTTTATAAGCCCTTCGGTAGCTAAAATAACATGGGTGCTCAAGGATGAACACAATATTGAGAAAGACTATGAGCATTTCGGCCCGCCATTTCTTCTGAATGTTGAAGCGGTTTATGCAAAGATTAGAAATCTTAAGTACCGCTATCTTTTAGACACTTCGCTTTTCCCAATTGAAATCACAAAATACGAACCGTGGGTTATCAGAGAGGCGTTGAATAACTGCATTGCTCATCAGGATTATGAATTGAGGGGGAGAATAACGATTGTAGAAAATCCCGATGACCTGATTTTTACTAATGTCGGAAGCTTTTTGCCTGAATCGGTGGAAAAGGTAATTGAACAGGATTCACCGCCAGAGCGATATCGTAATTTCTTCCTTGCCAATGCAATGCTAAATCTAAATATGATTGATACTCAGGGCGGAGGCATCAAAAAGATGTTTCTTCTGCAAAGACAGAGATATTTTCCTATGCCTGATTATGATCTGAGCGAGCCTGATAAGGTGAAAGTAAGAATTGTTGGGAAGGTGATCGATGAACGCTATACAAGGATGCTTATGCAGGAAACCGCTCTTTCTCTTAAAGAAGTTATTGCACTTGACAAGGTTCAGAAAAGGAAGCCAATCGATAGTGAAGAGTTTAAACTTTTAAAAAGAAAAGGACTTATAGAAGGGAGAAAACCAAATCTCTTTGTTACGGCTCAAATTGCAGCCATTACCGGCGAAAGGTCAACTTATATAAAGCACCGCGCCTTTGATAAGAAATATTACAAAGAGCTTATAATAGAATTTATTGAGCAGTTTGATTCAGCAAACCGTCAGGATATTGATAGGTTGCTTATGGACAAGCTGCCAGACATTTTGGATGAACGACAGAAAAAAAACAAAATAAATAATCTGCTTTGTGAAATGTCCAGGAAAGACAACACTATTAAAAATATCGGTTCCGACAAGAAACCCTGTTGGGTTTTTAAGTAGTAAATTAGTAGTAAATTAGTAGTAAATTAGTAGTAAATTAGTAGTAAATTAAGAAGAATCTTAGTTGTAACTATATGATAAATGAGGAATTATAGTTTAAGAAGTAAAATAAAGTTATCTCGTATAAAAGATATCCTATGGAGTTGAAATTGTGGAATATTGTAATAATAAAGCAATAGTTCGATACATTAAAGAAGACTCTCCCGACTATCCCTCAATAATTGTTAAGCGGCTTGGCAACAATGCACCTGAAAGACTATCTTTTATAGGGAATTTGAGTATTCTTTCATTGCCAAAAACAGCGCTTTTCTGCTCGGCAGATACCCCTGGCAGTGTGATACTTCCTGCCTATGACAAGGCAGCAGAATTCAGAGACAGCGGAAAGTGCGTTCTCAGTGGTTTTCATTCGCCTATTGAAAAGGAATGTCTGAAGATTCTCCTTCGTGGCAAACAGCCGATTATTATATGTCCTGCCAGGGCAATTGAAACAATGCGCCTGACAGATGAGTTTCGCAAAGCGATTAAGACGGAGCATCTGCTAATACTGTCTCCTTTTATCAATTCTCCAAAGCGCATCACCCGTGAATCTGCACTGCGAAGAAACGAACTGGTTGCAGCCCTTGCTGATGAGGCTTTCATAGCCTATGTAAAACCAGGCAGTCATACGGAAGATACCATACATCATTTAAAATTATGGAATGTTTCATTCAAACTACTTGGCAAATAAAAGACAATATTAACCTGCAATCGGCAAGTAGGCTAACGAGGATAGGGTTAAGCCCTTGATATATCAGTAGTTAATCTCTTAAAAAGTCTGTATATTTTTTAACCAGCAATTCTCGGTGAAAAAAAGAAGTTAGTATTTATGAGGGTTTTTCGGGATTATGAAATATATTTTTCGTAAAGATTTTTGTTTTTGGGGCTAAATTTTGGAGGAAAAGGGTCTGAGTATCTATCCAAAAGCATGCACTACACCCCCAGGATAGATGCAGCTTTTCCAGCCTGCC
>JBMOLK010000060.1:0-19068 GCA_049325575.1 Bacillota bacterium
AATCTGCATCTGTAATTTTTAAGACTATAGTTATTATTCTCTAAAAAGGGAACATATATATTTATATGTTCCCTTTTATTTTCATATTATTAGCCGCCTATTTGCTTCATAACTTCTTCCGCAAAATTCTCTTCCTTCTTTGCAAGACCTTCTCCTCTTTCAAATCTTACAAATCTTCTAATATTGATGTTTTCACCAATAGTTGAAATTTTTTCAGTCAAAAGCTGCTGTATAGTTTTATCCGGATCCTTGATCCAAGACTGCTCCAAAAGGCATATTTCCTTAAAGAACTTGTCAATCCTACCTTCAATCATCTTCTCAACTATCTTTTCAGGTTTTCCTTCATTTAATGCCTGTGACTTCAGAATCTCTTTTTCCTTTTCTACAACTTCAGCCGGAACTTCTTCTCTTCTTATGTATTCAGGCTTTGTAGCTGCAATCTGCATTGCAATATCTCTTACAAATGACTTGAAATCTTCATTCTTTGCTGCAAAGTCAGTTTCAATATTTACTTCCAACAAAACACCTATTCTGCCGTCACCATGTATATAAGCATCAACTAAACCTTCTGCTGCTATTCTTCCAGCCTTTTTTGCAGCAGCAGCCAAACCTTTTTCCCTCAAAAATTCAACAGCTTTTTCCATATCACCATTTGTTTCTGAAAGAGCCTTTTTACAATCCATCATTCCGGCTCCGGTTCTTTCACGAAGCGTCTTAACCATTTCAGCAGTAATCATTCGTATTCCTCCAAACCTTATTTATTTCATATTTATAAGATAAAATATTTAAAATATTATTCACATTTATTTAAAATTTAAAACAAACTTATATTAAAAATTCCGACTTCAGCCGTCAAAGGACTGAAGTCGGAACAATTATTACGCTTCTACAGCAACTTCATCCACTTCTTCAGCCTTTTCGGAAACTGCCAGCTGTTCTCCCTGTCTTCCTTCTATAATCGCATCTGAAATTTTAGCAGCTATAAGCTTAACTGCTCTTATTGCATCGTCGTTTCCAGGAATTACATAATCAACTTCATCAGGGTCACAGTTTGTGTCAACAATTGCTACTACAGGAATACCGAGTTTTCTTGCTTCCAGTATCGCAATTCTCTCTTTTCTAGGATCAACTACAAACAATGCTCCGGGAAGATCTCTCATATTCTTGATTCCGCCAAGGTATTTCTCAAGCTTTTCCATTTCACCTTTTAACTTGATTACTTCTTTTTTAGGTAAAACTTCGAATACGCCTTCTTCTTCCATCTTTGTTAATTCTTTCAATCTTTGTATTCTTCCTTTGATGGTTTTGAAATTTGTGAGCATACCGCCTAACCATCTGGCATTAACAAAGTATTGATCAGACCTTTCAGCCTCTTCCTTAATTGAGTCCTGTGCTTGTTTCTTTGTTCCTACAAAAAGTATGCCCTGGCCGTTCATTGCCACATCTCTGATAAAATAATAGGCCTCTTCTACCTTCTTCACAGTTTTCTGAAGGTCGATAATATAAATACCGTTCCTCTCTGTGAAAATGTACTCGGCCATTTTAGGGTTCCATCTTCTGGTTTGGTGACCAAAGTGAACACCTGCTTCCAATAACTGCTTCATTGAAATAACTGACATTTTTAAACACCTCCGTAAGTTTATACCTCCGAAGCCCTCATCCCTATGAAAAACCATTTGGCACTATCTCATAGATCAAGCTTCGTGCGTATTTTCCGTTAAGTAGTATAACACATAGATCTTTTTTTATCAATATTATTAAAATATTTTTATTATTTTTTATTTTTTATAAATTAGGACTTTCCTCTGCCATCCTTACAAAATACTTATGAAAATCCAGGTTATCAGTCAACTCGGGATGGAAAGAAGTTGCCAACATATTTCCCTGCCTTGCGGCTACAATTTTATCATCCAGACTATATAAAACCTTCACATTGCTGCCGGCTTCCTCCACCCATGGTGCCCTTATAAAAACCATAGGCAAATTTCCTTCTGATACCTCACCTATAACACCCTGGGTAATAAAGCTGTCCAGTTGGCTTCCGTAAGCATTTCTTCTTACCTTTATATCCATTAAATCCAAGTGGCTCTTTTCCTCCCCCGATATTTCCCGTGCCATAAGAATCATACCTGCACAAGTCCCCCAAACCGGCATTCCAGATATAACCCTTTCCTTTATATAATCTCCCAGCCCGGATTCTCTTAAAAGCTTGCCTATAGTTGTACTCTCACCACCAGGAAGTATTAGACCCGAAACTCCTTTAAGGTCACCTGGTGTCTTTACCAAAGCTGCATTTACGCCATCTATCCTGGACAAGAATGATATGTGCTCTCTTACAGACCCTTGAAAGGCCAGAACACCTATATCTATCAATTCTACCACCCCCTGTTTGACAGGATGCCTTCACTTTCTATTTTGGATATTTCAATACCATACATAGCCTCTCCCAAATCTTCGGAAACTTCTGCAATTATTTCTGGTTTGTCAAAGTAAGTTGTAGCTTTAACTATTGCCTTAGCCATTTTTGCCGGATTCGAGGACTTAAAAATACCGGAACCTACAAATACTCCTTCACTTCCAAGCTGCATCATCAATGCTGCGTCTGACGGTGTAGCTATACCGCCTGCAGCAAAATTCACAACAGGAAGCTTTCCTTCATTGGCAACTCGTAATACCAGGTCGTAAGGTGCTCCCATTTCTTTTGAAGCTGTCATCAACTCTTCCTTAGGAAGATTGGCAAGCCTTCTTATTTCTGACATGATTGTCCTCATGTGCCTTACTGCTTCAACCACATTACCAGTCCCTGCCTCACCTTTGGTTCTGATCATGGCTGCGCCCTCACCAATTCTTCTTAAAGCTTCCCCAAGATTTTTGGCACCACATACAAAAGGTATTTTAAACGCTGATTTATCGATATGAAACATCTCATCAGCCGGAGTCAGAACTTCGCTCTCGTCTATGTAATCAATACCAAGGGCCTCTAAAACTTGAGCTTCAACAATGTGGCCTATTCTAACCTTTGCCATGACAGGTATGGTCACTGCGTTCTTTATTTCTTTGATCATTTTTGGGTCGGACATTCTTGCTACCCCACCCTGCTTTCTAATATCTGCCGGTACCCTTTCTAAGGCCATAACGGCTACAGCACCTGCTTCCTGAGCTATCAGAGCTTCCTTAGGTGTTGTAACATCCATTATTACCCCGCCCTTTAGCATTTGAGCCAGGTTTTTATTTAGTTCATATCTCTCATTCATATTATATATACCCCTTTCTGTATCGATACACTTTATATACTGTATCGATATGTTTTAGAAATTTTTACACAAATAATGTATAAAGTCAATACCAAAAAACAAAAACTTAATGATTGAAGCTTTTATTGACAACTAGTTACCCATACCTTAGAATTATTATGTAATTTTTAAACTGTAAAATAGTTTGCTTTCTCAAGGCTTCAAAGTCAATGAAGCTTTATTCCGGCAATCCTATTTCACATATCATAATTGAAGTAAGAAGGAGATTTTTGTGAAGAACGTTAGAAAAAACATAAGAAATATTGCAATTATTGCGCATGTAGACCATGGAAAAACCACCCTTGTTGACGGAATGCTTAGACAAAGCGGTATCTTTAGAGAAAACGAGCAGATCCAGGAGAGGGTAATGGATTCCAATGACCTTGAAAGGGAGAGAGGAATTACTATTCTCTCAAAGAATACCGCCATCTCTTATAAAGATATTAAAATAAATATTGTTGATACCCCAGGTCATGCCGACTTCGGAGGAGAAGTTGAACGTGTGCTTAAGATGGTTGACGGTGTCCTGCTTTTGGTGGATGCCTTTGAAGGTACAATGCCGCAAACGCGGTTTGTACTAAGAAAGGCACTTCAATTAAATCTAAAACCGATAGTAGTAATCAATAAAATAGACAGGCCCGAGGCCAGACCATCGGAAGTTATAGATGAGGTCCTGGAGCTCTTTATTGAGCTTGGTGCCGATGATGAACAGTTGGAATTCCCTGTTGTATATGCCTCTTCAAGAGAAGGATATGCAGTTTTGGACTTAAGTGATGAACCTAAGAATCTTGAACCCCTGTTTGAAACCATAATTGAAAATGTTCCAGCACCTTCGGGGTACCTGGAGGAGCCCTTGCAGTTCCTGGTTTCCAGCATAGACTATGATGAATATGTCGGAAGAATTGCCGTGGGCAGGGTTGAAAGAGGTGTAATAAAGGCAGGCCAGCCTGCAGTATTGTGTAAAAAGGATGGCAGCCTGGAGAATGTTAAAATAAGCAGACTGTACGTTTTTAGCGGCTTGAAAAGAATAGAGGCATCCTCCGCCATGATGGGAGATATTATTGCCGTATCAGGTGTAGGCAGCATCACCATAGGTGAGACCGTATGTGATGTTAGTGCTCCCGACCCTCTTCCTTTTATAGATATTGATGAACCAACCATATCTATGACCTTTAGTGTAAACAACAGTCCTTTCGCCGGTCGGGAAGGTACCTTTGTCACCTCAAGGCATTTAAGGGATAGACTTTTTAAGGAACTGGAGACAAATGTGAGTCTTAGGGTTGAAGAAACAGATTCTCCTGACTCTTTCAAGGTATCCGGCAGGGGTGAACTTCATCTTTCAATACTCATAGAAACTATGAGGCGCCAGGGCTATGAGTTTCAGGTTTCAAAACCTACTGTTATTTATAAGGAAGTAGACGGTATAAAGCATGAACCCATCGAGTACCTCATTATTGACGTTCCCGAAGACTTTATGGGCGTCGTTATGGAAAAACTTGGTGTGCGAAAGGCAGAAATGGTAAATATGCACTCATCTCAACAGGGCTATATGAGACTTGAGTTTAAAATTCCTGCCAGAGGCCTTATAGGATATAGATCGGAATTTTTGACTGATACTAAAGGAAATGGTATAATGAATCATATATTTCATGGATTCGAACCCCTAAAGGGTGATATACCTGGAAGGCAGAGGGGCTCAATGGTTGCATGGGAAGACGGAGAATCTGTCACCTATGGGCTTTATAATGCCCAGGAAAGAGGTTCCCTCTTTATTACACCCGGAACAAGAGTATATGAGGGCATGATAGTTGGGGAAAATGCAAGACAGGAAGATATAGTGGTAAACGTTTGTAAGAAGAAACATGTAACCAACATGAGAGCGTCTGGTTCTGATGAAGCACTGCGACTTACTCCGGCTGTTATTCTTAGCCTGGAGCAGGCTTTGGAGTTTATTGCAGATGATGAACTGGTTGAAATTACACCTAAAAACATCAGGTTAAGAAAAAGAATTCTTGATTCTGACCTTAGGGCTAAGTCTCGAAACAAAGACAAATAATTATTTTAGCTGCAATTAAAAAAATTTTAGAGTGGTGATATGATGAACGGGGAGAAAACAGGATCCAAAAAAACGAAAACTAAAAAGCGTAAGAAGGTCTGGTTATCCTTATTAATGTTCCTTATGATCTTCATACTTATATTTGTCATAAGCAGCTTTGCCTCTTACAACATTATTTCAGGTATGGAGGAAAATGCGGACAAATATGTAATGAAAACCATTGATCCCGCTGACGGTATCGAAGTTGAAATTCCTTTTGGGGCCAATACGGAAACCATAGCAGAAGTGCTTAAGGAAAGTGGAGTTATAAGTCACCCGTTTATATTCAAGTTTCAGTCGAAATTTAACGGATATGACGGTTTGTACAAGTCCGGAAAACATATTGTAAGTAAAGACTTAAGCTATGACGATATTATGCGGGTACTTTGCAGTAACCCCGTAACCACTACGGTGACCATACCTGAAGGAAAGAATCTTAGTGAAATTATAAAGATTCTTAGTGATAAGGATATTATAGATAATGATAATTTTAAAAAAGTGGTGGATACTGAAAAGTTCGAGTACAGGTTTTTAGAACAGCTGCCCAAAAGAAATAATAGACTGGAAGGGTATCTGTTCCCTGATACCTACTTCTTTGATCCGAAGTCCGGTGAGAAGGAAATAATTAAAAAGTTTCTCAATAACTTTGATGCCAAGTTCAGTCCCGAGTTTTACCAGAGGGCTGAAGAGCTTGGTATGACTGTTGATGAAGTAATTATTCTTGCATCAATTATTGAAAAAGAAACAAAGCTGCCGGAGGAAAGAGCAATTGTTTCCAGTGTATTCCATAACAGACTAAAGAGCAGGAACGCTTCTTTGAAAAAGCTGCAGTCTTGTGCTACCATTCAGTATATTTTATACAACAAAGAGGGTAAAATAAAGGAAACAATATCAGAAGCAGATACCAGAATAGAAGACCCTTACAACACTTACCTTCATGATGGTTTGCCGCCAGGACCCATATGCTCTCCAGGACTTGAGTCCATTGAGGCAGCATTGTATCCTGATGAAGAATCAGAGTATTTGTACTTCGTTGCTAAAGGTGACGGCAGTCACGAGTTCTCAAAGACTTTGGCAGAACACCAGTCTGCTGTAAAAAAGTATAGTATAGATTAGAAAATTCTTAAAACAGGTTACAAATTTTAATGTGATATAATAAATGTGATATAATAAATGTGAGGGTCTTACACCCCTCACAATTTTTATGAGGACGGAAGCTAGCACTATGATTTGTTTTGATTATATAAATACTTATATTAGAAATACATTAAAAAAAAGTGAAGGCATACTGCAAGAGCTAGAGAAATTTGCAACAGAACACCATGTACCTGTTATACACCCTGAAGTTGCAGCGCTCCTTAAAGTGGTAGGCCTTACACTAAAGCCAAACAGGATTTTGGAGGTAGGAACAGCTATAGGATATTCCTCTATCCTGCTTTCTACGGTCTTAGAGCCCGGAGGAAAAATTGATACCATAGACAGATATGAGCTTATGATAGAAAGAGCCAGGGCTAATATTAAAAGAGCCGGCCTTCAAGATGTTATAAACATAATTACGGGGGATGCCCTTGAAATCCTAAAATGCCTGGATAAGCAGTATGATATGATTTTTCTTGATGCTGCCAAGGGCCAATACCGGGAATTTCTTCCAGAGTGTCTTAGAATGTTAAGAACCAGTGGTCTGTTGGTTTCAGACAACGTTTTGTACAAGGGAATGATAGCCAATGATGACCTGGTAATTAGAAGAAAGAAAACAATTGTAAAAAGGATGAGAAGCTATCTTAATGATATTTGCAGTATTGATGAGCTTGAAACAAGTATAATTCCAATTGGTGATGGAGTGGCTATAAGCTATAAAAAGTAGCTGGTTTGCTTTACATATGTAAAATATGTTTTTTAGGAGATATGCTTATGAAAAAAGTTGAACTGCTTGCACCTGCAGGCAGCCTTGAAAAACTGAAAATGGCTGTAATCTACGGAGCAGATGCGGTGTACCTTGGTGGTGAGGAATTCGGCCTTAGAGCCCATGCAGAAAATTTTACAACAGAAGACCTGAAAGCCGGTATAGAATTTGCTCACAATAGAGGAAAGAAAGTATATATAACCATGAATATATTCCCCCACAATGATGACCTTAGAGGTATGCCTGATTATATAAAAGAAGTAAGTAATATGGGTGTTGATGCCATAATACTGTCTGACCCAGGCGTTTTTTCCCTTGTAAAGGAGTTTGCTCCCGATATGGAAATCCATTTAAGCACGCAGGCCAATAATACCAACTGGATGAGTTCAAGGTTCTGGCACCAGCAGGGTGTAAAGAGAATTGTATTAGCTAGAGAGCTTTCCTTAAAAGAGATAAAGGAAATAAGAGAGCAAGTGCCTGATAGTCTGGAGCTTGAAGTATTTATCCACGGCGCTATGTGTATTTCCTACTCCGGAAGGTGTCTTCTAAGCAATTATATGGCAGGGCGTGATTCAAACAGAGGACAATGTGCACATCCCTGTAGATGGAAATACTATCTTGTGGAAGAAAAAAGACCGGGAGAGTATTTACCGGTGCTTGAAAATGAAAGAGGAACATTCATATTTAATTCAAAAGACTTGTGCATGATTGAACATCTGCCGCAGATTATTGAATCCGGTGCAGCAAGCTTAAAAATCGAAGGACGTATGAAGAGTTCTTTTTATGTTGCTACAGTTGTTAAGGCATATCGTGAAGCATTAGATGCTTACTATGAAGGCAAAGATAATTACAAATTCAACCCCAAATGGCTTGAAGAATTATCAAAAGCCAGCCATAGAGAATACACTACAGGGTTTTATTTTGATAAGCCCGATTCGGAAGGTCAGATCTATCACACTAGTTCATATATCAGAGGATACGACTTTATAGGGGTTGTTTTAGAGTATGACAAGACTTCGGGGGTAGCTAAGGTTGAACAAAGAAACCGAATGTTTACAGGTGATGAAATTGAAGTTGTAAACCCCGTGGGAGAGTTCTTTACACAAAGGATAGATTCCATGAAGAACATTGATGGCGAAGAAATAGATGTAGCTCCCCATCCTCAGATGATTGTCTACATTCCTATGAAGCAAGATGTAGATGAATATACAATGTTAAGAAGAAAGTCTAAGGAGTGAAGCATAAAGCTTCACTTTTTTTGTTTGAATAATTATTTTTCTAGTATAAATTCCCCTCCATTTTGGAAAAATCCTATAAGGAAACAAACTATAAGAGGGGGCTTTTTATGAATAAAAAAAGAAACAAAATACTCCTGACAATTTTTTCACTTATACTTGCTTTACTCACCGTAAGAATTTTTTACATACAGATCTATATCGGAAAAAAGCTTGCCATATCTGCAACTGCTCAAAAAATATCAAACCTGCAGGTTCAGGTACCCAGAGGAAATATACTTGATAAAAACTTCATACCTCTTACCAACAGGACCAAAAAAGTTGATGTTATCATAAAACCTCTCTACTTAAGAGGAAATGAAAAGGCAATTTATGATATAGCAAATATACTGGAAGTGAATTACACCCAGCTAAAAAGGCAAATCGATATGAAAAAAGAACCAATTCTCATTGAGTCGGGTGAAGATAAGAAAAATCATATTATAAAAGAAAACATTCATGGTATATCTTTTATAAACTCTCTTAAAAGATATGACAGCAATTCACCGGCAAAGCACGTATTGGGGTATTTAAACAAAATAGACAAAACCGGAGAAACAGGGATAGAAAAAGCTTACGAGAAAATATTGAAGGTTAATGCCCAAAGCAGCGTAGGCGTTATAACTGATGCAAGAGACAACCTTGTACAGGGCCTCGGATACAGGTTTATGAAATCTGAAGAAAAAAAACAGCTAAATGTAAAGCTTACACTTGATTATCACATTCAAAAAATAGCTGAAGAGGTAATGGATAAAAACAGATTAAAAGGAGCCGTGGTTATAGAAGATGTAGTAACCGGAGATATTGTAGCCATGGTAAGCAAGCCGGACTTTGATCCCAATGAGATAGGTGAATATCTTAAGAGTCAGGATAAGGAGCTTTTTAACAGGGCTGTTGCATCATACAATTTAGGTTCAATATTTAAAATAATTGATCTGGCAAGCGCATATAACAAAAATATAAGTCCTCATATGCACTACTTTTGCCCGGGGTATGTTATCCTCGGTGACAAGGAGTTCAAATGCTCCTCCTATGGAGCGGGAGGACACGGGTTGGTGAGCCTCCAGGAAGCTTTTGCATCCTCATGCAATCCCTATTTTATTGAGCTTGGAATTAAAATGGGACAAAAAAACATCATTGATACAGCAAAGAGATTCGGGCTTGGAAGCTATACTGGAATAAATGCTCAAGGAATTGAAGAATCCTCCGGCAACCTTCCTGACCCAAACAGTTATTTTACTTACGGAGATACTGCAAATATATCAATAGGACAAGGAGATGTACTTGCTACACCTTTGCAGGTTGCAGATATGATTGCAACCATAGCCAACGGAGGTATAAAAAATAAAATAAATATAGTAGATTCAATAGTTGATTCAAACGGAAACAACCTAAAGGTTATACGGCAAGAAGGAGGCCAAAGAATAATATCCAAGGAAGTATGTGATAAAATAAAAGAGCTTATGGAAGAAGTTACCGTAAGCGGTACGGGGACCAGGGCAAGTCTTACTGAATATGGTGGTGCAGGTGGAAAAACAGGTAGTGCAGAAACAGGGCAGTATGTTAATGGAGAAAAAATTGTTCATGCATGGTTTGCCGGATATTTTCCAAGACTTAATCCAAAATATTCAATAGCCGTATTTATAGAAAACGGAAAAAGCGGCGGAGGTGTTGCTGCTCCTATATTTGAGGAAATTGCAAAAAACATTATGAAAAAAAGTTTTTAATTTCATATGTACTTGCACCTCAAATTTCCTTGCCTCATATAATTATAAGGTAGCCTATTTGTAGGAGGTGCCTTATTTTGTACAGCATTTTGTTTGCTTCGTTCATAGAAATAATTAAAAATATATTCTTTCTTTTCGGTTATGTTTCCAATGTTAATTCATTTCCACAGCCCCTAAATCCTGAAGAAGAGCAGCAGTATATAAGGCTTCTTAAAGATGGAAATGAAGAAGCACGCAACATACTTATTGAAAGAAACTTAAGGCTTGTTGCTCATATTGTAAAAAAATACAATTCTTCAGCAAGCGACTGTGATGATCTTATTTCCATTGGGACAATCGGGCTTATAAAAGC
This sequence comes from Bacillota bacterium, assembly GCA_049325575.1. Classification (GTDB taxonomy): domain Bacteria; phylum Bacillota; class Clostridia; order Acetivibrionales; family Acetivibrionaceae; genus JBMOLK01. Next base: position 10,645 of record JBMOLK010000060.1, read on the forward strand.
TATTGCCACCTTTAATCATGAAAAGGGTACAAGATTGGCAACTTATGCTGCAAGATGCATTGAAAATGAGATCTTAATGCAAATCAGGTCCAGTAAAAAAATACAAAGTGAAGTATCGCTTCAAGACCCTATAGGAGTTGACCGGGATGGAAACGAAATAGCTCTTATAGATGTCATTGGAAATGAATCCGAATCTGTTGTCGAGGAAGTAGAGCTTAAAATGCAGGTAAAACGCTTGTACAACAAGATGAAGGATGTTCTTAAAAACAGGGAAAAAGTAGTACTGGAGCTTAGATATGGATTACTCAACGGCACCAGCAAGACTCAAAGGGAAATTGCCAAGATGCTCGGTATATCTAGGTCCTACGTTTCAAGAATCGAGAAGAAAGCAATAAAAAAATTGGGTAGGGAACTTAAATCTGAAGGCTGTCAATAATCGACAGCCTTCAAATTAATTTTATTTTGCCTATGCATTTTTCTTATACTGGCTTATAAACTCTTTTAAAGTCTTTTGCTTTACTATTCCGGATATTATGTTCTTTAAGAGCAGGACCGTTACAGGCCCGATTATAAGACCGATAACTCCGAACAACTGCAGCCCAAGGTACATGGACATCAGTGTTATCAAAGGATGTAAGCCTATCTGTTCCCCAAGCACTTTTGGCTCTATCAGCTGTCTTACCACCAATACTACACCATACAATATAATAAGGGAAACTGCCATTTTAATATCGCCGGTTAAAAGCTCGTAAACAGCCCAGGGAATAAGTATACCTCCCGTTCCTAATATAGGTAATGCATCAATTATACTAATAGCTAAGGCCAATAAGATGAAATGCTTCATCCCTATAACTGCAAAACCTATACTAAGCTCGGTAAAAGTAATTGTCATTAAAATAAGCTGTGCTCTTATATATCCAAATAGAGCTACAAACATATCATCCTTGATACTTACAACTTTATTTAGCCATGCTTCAGGTAAGTTCGACTTAAAAAAGTTGTATATCTTATCTCTATCACTGGCAAGAAAATATGTGGAGAGAATAGTTACAAGTATAAATACCAATGCTTGCGGTATCGAAATCGCAGTACTGAAAACACCCTTAACAAAAGAATTCAGAATTTTGGAGAGTGATTCCGAGAGGTTTGATACCATATTCTCTATGTTTGCTGTTACTTCCTTTGGAAGACCTAAATAAAAATCGGAAGCCCTACTGACAAGACCTTTTATGTTTTGGTAAACTTCTGTAAGGTACCTGGGAAGAGTTTGGGATAAGCTTACAGCTTCCTTATAAAGTCTTGAAATCAGCAGAACTAAAAGTATACTGATAATTGATAGAACCAAAAGAACCGAAACTGCGGCCGATACCTTTCTTGACAACCTCACCCGCTTCATCAGAAAATTTATCAGGGGCTCGATAAATGTTGACACTGCAAAAGCAATTACAAAAGGTGCAAGATATATTGAGAGTTTAAAAACAAGAAACATCCCAAGCAGTGTTCCACCAAAAATCAGAACTATTCTGATAGCTAACCTTAAACTTTGACTCATATAACCCTTCCTTATTGTGGTTTCATGATAGATATTATTTATAGTTTTTTATAATATGATATTTCACATTCAAACTTTATGCAAGAAGTTTTTTAAAAAAGACCGCAAATAAAAAGCCCGTATCTACTGGAACCTACGGGCATTAAATAAATATATGATTTGAAGTTTGTCGATCTACTTCTAAAATAACCATTTTTTAGACACATGTCAATATTTTTGTACGTTTTACTTTCCAAACATTAGAATAAAACGTTTAACATGTCATAACGCCAGGCTTTAGTTAATTTGACAACTTATCTTAACTCAACAATTGTAACACCAGACTCTCCCTCTCCATATTTTCCAAGTCTAAAAGACTTTATCCGGGAATTGGATCTTAAATGCTTATGAATACCGTTTCTCAAAATACCTGTACCTTTACCATGGATTATGGAGACTTCTCCCAAGCCCGCAATAATTGCATCATCCAGATACTTATCAATACTTTCTAAAGCTTCATCAAGGTTATAACCTCTTAAGTCTATCTCTGTAGATATACTTTTAGCTTTTAAAACACCAATTTCACCTATACCGGATTTTTTAATCTCACTCTTTTGCTCATCTACTACTCTCAAATTTGATACATGAACATTTATTTTCATAATCCCAGCCTGTACCAAAGCTTCACCATCTTTATTAGGCGGTGTTACAACCGTCCCTTTCTGGTTTAGATTAACAATTAAAACACTGTCACCTGGCTTTAGGTTTTTGGGAGGCTTTACCAGTGTATTCCTTGGTACTATAGGCTTTGACAGGGTTTCTTCGATAGAGTCCACCTTGTTTTTGAGCTTTAGCCTCATCTCTTCCGCTTCCTTATGCCTTGAAGCGTTTTCACTCTCTTTTTCAAGCCTTCTCATCTCCGAAATTATGCTTTCCGATTCCCTTTTAGCCTCAAGGAGGATTTTTCTTGCCTCTTCCCTGGCCTCTTTTAATGATTTTTCTTTGCTTTCATTAAATCTTCTCTTCTGCTCATCCAACTCTTTCTTCAGCTTTTCCGCTTCAAGCCTGTAGCTTTCTGCTCTAATCCTCTCATTTTCCGTCTGACTTAGATTTTTTTCAATCGATAAAAGCATGTCCTCAAACTTGATATCTTCCTTTGTCAAGAACTCCTTTGCACGCTCAATAACATCCTCATCAAGGCCCAGTCTTTTGGATATGGCAAAAGCATTGCTCTTTCCCGGAACTCCTATCAAAAGCTTGTAAGTCGGCTTTAAAGTCTCCACATCAAACTCACAGCAGGCATTCTCAACAAATCTTGTAGTAACAGCATACACTTTTAGCTGGCTGTAATGAGTTGTAGCTACTGTAATACACCCTTTTTGCCTAAGATACTCCAGTATTGACATAGCCAAAGCAGCACCTTCTGTAGGGTCGGTGCCTGCACCCAGTTCATCAAACAGTACAAGTGAGCTGTCATCAATGTTCTTTAAAATACTCACAATATTTTTCATATGGGAAGAGAAAGTACTAAGGCTTTGTTCAATACTTTGCTCATCTCCTATATCAGCATAAACCTTATTAAAAATGCTCATTTCAGTTCCTTCATTAGCCGGTATATGAAGGCCTGCCTGGGTCAAAAGGGTAAATAGCCCTGCTGTCTTCAGGGTAACGGTTTTTCCGCCTGTATTAGGTCCGGTAACAACAAGGGTATCAAACTCCTGTCCAATCCAAAAGTCTATAGGAACTACAATCTTCTGGTCCAATAGTGGGTGTCTTCCCTTTTTTATAATAATTCTGTGCTCATTATTAAGCTTTGGACAGACGCAGTTAAAATCAAGGCTTAACTTTGCCTTTGCAAAAATAAAGTCCAGCTTGGCCAAAAGTGAAATATTGGACACTAGATTCGTAACGATTTCTGCTACAGCAGCGGTAAGCTCCTGTAATATCCTTTCAATCTCGACCTGCTCCTTTATCTTAAGCTCCCTTATATTATTGTTTGCTTCAACAACTGCCATAGGCTCAACAAAAATTGTAGCACCGCTTGCCGATGAATCGTGTATAAGCCCAGGTATTTCACTTCTATGCTCCTGCTTCACTGGAATAACATACCTGTCTCCTCTTATTGTCACTATGGACTCCTGCATGTACTTTTGGTATTTTGAGGACCTTAAAATATCATTTAGTCTATCCTTAATGGAATCCTGAGCATGCCTGATCTGCCTTCTTATATTAGCTAAAGCAGGGCTTGCAGCATCGGATATTTCCTCCTCACTCACAATTGACATGTTTATTTTGTCCTCAACCCTCTTATTTGGCTCCAAGAGCCTTATAAGCTCACTTACTATATTATTATCATCTGTTTTTATCCTGTCGTCACTGGCATAGTTTTTAAGGTTCCTTGACGCCCTTAGGACACTCGCTATCTTCAAAAGCTCTCCAGGGCTTAAAACAGCGCCTATATCAACACGCCTAAGGCTGTCCCTTATGTCATGGATTCCTCCCATGGGAGGACTTCCCCTTCTTGCTATAAAAGTGACTCCGTCACTGGTCTCCTTCAAGAGGCTTTGTACCTTGTCAAAATCGGTTTCCGGTAAAAGCTTCTCTGCCAGTTCCACACCTAGAACGGACGAAGTCAGACTTACGAGCCTTTTAATAATCTTATCAAATTCCAGTACTCTAAGTGTCTTTTCATTCATAAATCTTCATACCTCATCTATCCATCTATAATATAAACATAATTTGAATTCTTCAAATAATTATAGCATAAATTAAGACCTTATCAAGGAAAGTTCAACTATAATTAAAAATTCGCAATAGTTTATAAAATCTCCCAGTTAGCCCATACCTTATTTTATTGCTTGTATATAACCTGGTATGTTATAATTAACGCCGGTGATGAAATTGTTCAAATATATACTTTTTGATTTTGATGGAACTCTGATAGACACAAACGAGTTAATAATTCTATCTCTTAACAAGACCTCCAAAAGGTATCTTGGAAAGTACTTATCGAATGAAGACCTTAATAACATACTCGGTAAATACCTTGAAGAGCAGATGAGATATTTGTCGCAAGAACACTGGGCGGATATGGTGGCTTACTATAGAGAATTCTATAAGTCCAACCAGGATAAGCTGATTAAAGAATTTCCCCATATTAAACAAATGCTTGAATCCTTAAAGGATCTGGGGTGTAAAATCGCAGTAGTATCAGCCAAAGGCCGCGGAGGAATCATTCATGGACTAAACCGTTTTAACCTTGAGCATTATATAGATGTCATAGTCAGTGCATATGATGTAAAAAATAACAAGCCTCATCCCGAGCCGGCGCTAAAGGCGCTGGAAGAGCTTGGAGCAGATGCATGCGAAGCGGTCTTGGTAGGAGATAGTCCCTATGATATATTATGTGGTAAAAATGCAGGAGTCAAAACAGTCTTAGTTGATTGGACCATATTCCCTAAAAATGATATTTTAAAGCTGTGCCCTGACTTTATTATAAACACTCCCTTTGATTTACTTGAAATTGTAAAAAGTTTGTAAGAAAACTTTGCCTTGAATAAATTTTTTGTAATAGAAGAACCTATTACAGTAGGCCGACTTTTGTACAATATATAGGGAGGTTCTTATAATGACAAACGAAAAAAAATTGGAAATTATAAAGACATATATTGATGATATAAAAGAATATGAGCTTAGCCAGGATTGGCCGCTTAATAAAAAGCAGCATATCAGAAGAGCTCTTGAAGCCTATAATAATCTTTATAAAGACGCTGAAAACGGTAAGCTTGACGTAGATTTACTTCACGAAAACATTACAAGCTTTCTTTATATGCTGCAATAAAAGCTTTAATTTATTTCTCCAATATTATTTTGTGTTCAACCAAAGCAAGCTCTCTTATTTTTGCCTTTACTATTTTCCTTTCACCAAAAATATTCTCTAGCACCAAGGTATCGCCTTCTGGAAATAGCTTGTCTACTCTTTCTAAAAAAAGTGTTTCTTCTCCCTTGCTGTCTATAAGATATGCGTTTGCTTCACACATTTAAATCACCCCGCAATATATATGTTTTTTACAATGGATACCGCGCTTTCGATATGGTGTGGCAGCGGTTCGTTCTTTACCCCGACAATTTCAATATTACACCTGTTTAAAGGTATAAGAACTTTTCTAGCCGGACTGTCAGCTATAGCCTTAGCCATAAGGGGAGTCAGTTCTCCCATCATAGAATTGGCAACAACTATGCCTATTGCCCCAATAATGATGTCTACCTTGGGTACATTATAAACTATAGCATTTTCACCGGACGCTCCTTCGTTTGCGCCAGCCTTCAGCATAAGCATGGTAGCTACAGCATTAGTTCCCAAAGCTACTATATTGGTGTCTTCCGGCAGCTCCTTTCTAAGCTTTTCAACAACAGCCTTTCCAATGCCTCCACCTTGTCCGTCAATAACAGCTATTTTCATTATTTCCACCATCACTCTACCTTTTCACTTACAACTATTTGTGAAGCAATCTCATTATCCAATGCAACCTGCGTGAAGCCTACCTGAATAACAACAGAAGGATATTTTTGTATAACTGTTACATAAGTACCGGGAGTTATACCAAAAGCATTAAGCTTTCTTATCTTTAAATTGTCATTAGTATCAATCCTTATAACTTTTGCCCTCTGGCTGCTTTTTAATGAAAGCAGTGTATTATTTATAGTCCTAACTTTATTTACCTGTTCCATATTCTCTTTACCCCATTTTTAATAGTATTAAATAACTTGAACTCCGGCTCGGGATACATTTCATAATTGCAGTTGGGACACTTTACTTTACCGCAGGACTTATTCATAGGACAACCTGCGCATCCGTTCCTTGAATTCTCAATGTTAAACTCAAACCCACAAAAACTACATTTCATCATGCATCAACTCCTAGTATAATAAGCAGCTTGTTTAGAACAAAGCCTGCCGAAAACGCAAAAGGTACAATAAATGCGCCCATGGCCAATGCTGTCTTAAGCCCTCGCTCCTTAATCATCATGGCAAACTGTGCTACGCACGGTACAAACAGAGTAAGTGTAGCAGACGCAACCACCAGCTGTCTTCCGTTCATAAGGTTCTGACCCTGAAGGTCAAAAAGTCCGGCAGCCCCATAGTCCCGCCTGAAAAATCCGAATAAGAAAACTTCTGCAGTCTCGCCGGGAAGCCCCAGTAAGTTCACCACCGGTTTTATACTGTTGACAATAAGCTCAAATAAACCGGTCAGATTTCCAATCCATATAAGTACACTAGCTAGAACGAATAATGGAAGAACTTCTTTAAAGTACCAATACATCCTTGTATAAGTCTTTTTTAAAACGTTTGACAGCTTTGGAACCCTTAATGGCGGAATCTCCATATAAAAGTCCGCTCTATCCCCAGGCAAAATTTTAGATGAAAGATAACCTACAAGCATAAACACCAACGTCATAAATAAAGCCCATATCATAAGCCCCATAGGATTACCGGAAAGCAGAGCCAGAATTACTCCAAGCTGTGCAGAACAAGGAATGGCAAGGGCTAATAAAAGAGTTGCTATAACTCTTTCTCTTTTTGTTTCCAATGTCCTGCTTACCATTGTAGCCATGGTATCGCATCCGAAGCCTAAGGTCATAGGAATCACGGCTCTGCCGTTTAAGCCGATTTTTTTAAATACCCTGTCCATCAAAAGAGATATTCTTGGTAGATATCCGCTGTCTTCAATTATGGAAAACACAAGAAAAAAACACCCGACAACCGGTAATACTATTGCAATTGCATACTTTATACCTAAAGTAATAATTCCGTAATCGTTAACAAATAGATCGCTTATAAACTTCCATGGAATTATTCTATTCACAAAATCGTTGACGTATGGATTTATATGTTCATCAAAGATTGAGCTTTCAATATAATCAACAAGAGTACCTGCACCAAAGACCCCGACAAACTTATAAAGCCCGAAATAAAGCACAAGTAAAAGCAGTGGAATACCTGTTATAGGGTTTATGGTTAATTTATTAATTATACTGGATATCCTGGTATTTGTATTTTCACTGTACGAAACTACCCTTCCCAGTATTCTCCTGCTCTCCTCCTGCTGCATACCTGCTATGGCATGAACAGGTGAAACCTTGGAATTCATAGAATAGTTTTCAATTATAGTTTGTATTTCCTTAAAATTATCTTTTTCTTTTTCCCTTACAAGTTCATAAATTTCCTTATCCTGTTGAAGAAGTAAAACAGCTACAGTCCTCTTTGTAAAGCTATAATCTGATTTAAAATGTGATATTAGTTTATAAATTGTATTTTCAACCTCTTTATCATAGGTCAACATTCTTTCCACCATGTTCCTTTCCATCTATATGTTTCGCGATAGCTTGTCATGCAGCACTTCGTGCTTGTTGGCCTAATATCTTCTTTATCTCCCTTATACCGATATTTAGTGCAGCGCTTGCTTCTACTACTGGAATTCCCAACAGTTTTTGAAGTTCGTCACAATCAATATTTATTCCAAGTGCCTTTGCTTCATCCATAATATTAAGCACCAGTATTGTTTTAAATCCGGCTTCCAAAAGCTGTAGTGTAAGCGGCAGCATGCGCTCAATATTTTTGGCATCTATGACATGCATAACAATATCAGGTTTTTCATTAAGCAGGAGTTTTCTTGTAACATTCTCCTCTTCTGAAATAGGTATCATGGAATACATTCCTGGAGTATCTATAATCTCCAGCTTAACATCATCTCCAGCATACCGCCCCCTTGAAACTTCAACCGTTGTACCAGGGTAATTAGATACAGTGACATATGCTCCCGTAAGACTATTGAAGATAACACTTTTTCCTACATTAGGGTTTCCTACCAATGCCACCTTCTTTACTATGGA
>JBMOLK010000061.1:0-2287 GCA_049325575.1 Bacillota bacterium
CCATGATATCGTCATGCCGGATGTTGGCAGAAGAGACGTAAGCAATAATCCGGTTATTGCCAAAGGATTGTCTTTAAAGAATACTAGTCCAATTCCAAAACCCAAAAACGGTATAACGAGAAAGTTAATAACCTGTGCGCTTATTTGTAGTTTAACATTGCCTATTTGCACTAATTCTTTCATCTTTATCGTAACCATCATAGGGTATACCATTAAGAATGTAAACGGAATGATCAGGTTTTTAAGAAAAGCAACATGAAAGAAATATCCGAAAGCTAATCCTAGAACCATAGATATCGGGATGCTTAATATTAATTTTTTCTGTAAAGTCCCAAGGGTCCCCCAAAGAATTTTGCTGAACACACAAATCACCTCATTACCTTATATAATTATTTCAAAGGTTAATCAGTGATTATGTTACAGTAGATACGGCCTTCAAATAACTTTCTTTTCCCAATGCCCGCAGTCAAGGGTCATATGTTTGACGCAAGATACGGATTAATATATAATATCCAGTATAAAAATAAAAAGGTATGATTATGGCCAACTATGATAAAACGCTGATTGATTCTTCAGAGATCTTTAAGGCTTTAGGCCATCCTGCAAGATTATGCATTGTAAACAGGCTGACCAACAGCAGCGGCTTGTCTGTCAGCCAAATGCAGGAATGTCTTGGCGTCTCACAATCAAGTATATCGCAGCATCTTTCCATATTAAAAAACAAGGGTATCATCAGCGGTGAAAGAATTGGATCCGAAGTCATATATTCTCTGGTAGATACAAGAATGAATAGCTTGGTAAATGTTTTTATTAAATAATTTTTTTCTTCTCAATATTATAATATTATGATATTATAATATCATAATATTATAGGAGGCAGTATTGTTATGAGGAAAACAGACTTATTAGTTATTGGCGGAAGCGCTGCCGGCATTGTATGCGCAACAACAGCAAGAAAAGCGTATGGGGACATAGAAATCACGGTGATACGTGCTACTGAAAAAGTCATGGTTCCGTGCGGTATACCTTATATATATGGAACGTTATATGACACAAATAAAAATTTAATACCAGACAAGTCACTCATCGATGCAAACATTAATTTGATAATCGATGAGGTTATAAAAATTGATAAAAAGGATAAAACTGTAATCACAAAAAGCAATGAAGTCATAAACTATAAGAAATTGATATTAGCTACCGGATCAGTACCGATTATACCTGAGTTTATTCCCGGACATGACCTGGATAATGTGTTTCCTGCGTTTAAGAATCAGGAATATTTGAATATGGTACTAGAAAGAGTAAAGACAGCAGATAATGTTACAGTCATCGGAGGCGGATTCATTGGTGTTGAATTTGCTGAACAGATTCATATGGCGGGGAAAGAAGTTACTTTGATCGAAATGGCTGACGCCTGCTTATGGCAGGCTTTTGATAAATATTATACTGATAATTTGGAAGCTGCTTTAAATGCAGACGGGATGAATGTTATGACAGGTACAAAAGTCAAAAGGATCATTGGTGAAAAAGCGGTGGAAGCCATAGAGTTGGAAGATGGGCAAAGAATACCGTCGGATTTGGTGATACTCGGGCTTGGAGCTAAGCCTAATGGCAAGCTGGCGAAAGATGCGGGGATAGAAGTCAATAGCAAAGGAGCTATTATAGTCGATCAGTATACAAGGACAAACGACCCTGACATTTTTGCCGTAGGTGACTGTGCCGAAAAGAAGTGCTTTTTCACCGGTAAAGATGTCCCCATAATGCTTGCTTCGACTGCCGCCATGGAAGCATATATAGCGGGCTGCAATGTTTTCCAATTGCGGCTTGTACGCGCGAATAAAGGAACAGTCAGTACTTTTGCTACAAAAGTATTGGGAAAGACTTACGCGGCAACTGGCCTTACAGAGGCCAGAGCAAAGCAGGAAGGGTTTACTATCATGGTGGGCGAGTTTTCGACCATGGACCATCACCCCGGATCCTTGCCGGGAGCACAAAAAATCGATATTAAACTCATTTTTTCCAAATGCTCAGGTATTATACTTGGAGCACAAGTGTCCGGCGGCGATACTGTTGTCGAGATAATCAATATACTCAGCCTGGCTATTCAAAAGGGTATAACAGCAACTGAGCTCGTCACTTTACAAAGAGCCACGCATCCGCTCGTTACAGCATCACCAATCGCATATCCTATCAATACCGCGGCTTTGAACGCAATCGCTGGTAATTGTAAATATCTGAATGAAGGCTTGATAGTCTAATATGTTTGAAATACCCTTTGGCTATA